>CP016269.1:666666-1000000 GCA_001880285.1 Flavobacteriaceae bacterium UJ101
ACATTTCAAGCTATTGAGGAACGAAAATTATTTTTAAAAACCAGAAAATTAGGTATTTGTGATATAGTAGCGAGTTGTGAGCGTGATAAAATAGATGCTTCTGATTTGGGCATGAAAAATATTCAACTTCGTAATCTCATTCGCTATCTTCATGAATATCCTAGCATTAAAACACTACTTTTTACAGGGGGAAATTCAAAAAATGGTCCAGAATATTTTTTCAGAAAACATTTAAAGAAACATACAATACCACTTCATTTGGTTTCTGATCAAATTCCACGAATTCATACATTTTCTTTAAATAATAGACAAATTGAAACTGTTTCATTAACGGCACCTTCTGGATCTGCTAATCGGGCTATTGGAAGCTATCCTGAATATAAAGCAAAAAAAGTATTGAACCCCACATACAATACTTTTGATTTTCGCATAGACCAGTATACACCTTATTTTTAGCCCCTTATTTCATGGAATGCAATCCAATTACATTTCCTTCTGTATCTCTAATCATTGATACAAACCCATGTTCTCCAATACTCATTTTAGGATTCACAATTTCACCTCCATTTTCAGAAGCTCGTTTTTCTTCTACAGCGCAATCTTCACAATTAAAATAAACAAGAGTTCCATTTCCTGAAGGTTTATTGAAATCAGCTTTTACTAACGCTCCTGCAGCCGAGGGAGCATTTTCTTCCCATGGGAAAGCAAACATTTGTAAATGTTCATTTGATAAATCCATAAACTCTTTAACCTCAAATACGTTTTGATAAAACGTTTTGGCCCGATCCATGTCATCTACATAAATTTCAAACCAGCCAACCATATTTTTCTTCATAATTAAATATTTTTAAATTGATCTCTTAATATACTCCATTTTTCTATCTTATTAAAAAAAATAATTATAAACTTAATGTAATAACATCTTCAAAATCATACTTTATTTTAGAAGAATCTATTATGTCTTTCTATTATAAAATCCGTTCCAATTAACAAAATATACAACGAACGGATTAAAAGAATAAAATTTTATACTTTAAATTTTGCTATAAAAATTATTCATCGTAATATTGCGATAATAAATTATATAAATGGGTATCACAAAGACTGAAATATATAAGTCAAAACACAACGAAATGGCTAAAATGCTTAAAGCAATAGCTCATCCGGCTCGTTTAGCGATTATTGAATATATAAGCCAACAAGATTCTTGTATTTGTGGAGACATTGTAGAACAATTAGATTTGGCTCAAAGTACGGTTTCTCAACATTTAAAGGAACTAAAAAAAGTAGCCATCATAAAAGGTGATGTTGGTTCTAAATCTCCTTGTTATTGCCTTAATGAAGAAGTTTTAATTCAATATAGAACTATCTTTGATCAATTATTTAACATAGAAGTATGTAAAAATCAAAACTGTTAAAAAATTTAAAATACAACATCGTAATATTACGATAATATAAAAAATACACATCATGAAAACAACTAATGAATTTTTAAATGTATTAATTGAAAATCCTAATAAAATATTAGAGTTTGAATATACAGAAGGAAAATTTGCTCGAAAAGATTATCATTTAACTGAATTTAAAAATGTGACTTTTGACACTGTAGATTGTGGCGGTGTTGCAAATAAGTGGGAAGAAACTCATATTCAAATATGGGAAAATGAGGAATTTGAAGCTAATCATAGTGTTGACACAACAAAAGCTTTAAAAATATTTGAAATTGTTGAAAAAACACGTCCAACTTTTAAGGAGACGGAAATCAAATTTGAATACGGGAATGCTGAGTTTCATACTGCTGTGATGGGAATAAAAGGGATTGCTATTCATGCTGACAAAGTAGTTGTAAAATTGTTTAATGAGAACACTACTTGTAAGGCTAAAGATCGAGCAACAACGAAGGAAGAAAAAGAAGCAGCTTGTTGTGCTCCTGCTTCAGGATGTTGTTAAAAATATTCCATGAAAGTTAACACCAATCATTGGAATAAAATTCGATATACTTTTTACCAGCCATTTTATGATATAATGACTGGTATCTTCAAATCGTATCGTAAAAAATCTATTAATCAACTTGCCTTAAACTCTAATGATAAAATTTTAATATTAGGTGCGGGTACGGGACTAGATTTACCTTTTTTAAAGAATCAAAAAAATATAACTGCCATAGATATCACTCCTTCTATGTTAAAAAAATTAGATAAAAGGGGCAAAAAATATCAACTAAATGTTGATTCACATGTAATGGATGGTCAAAATCTAGCTTTTGAAAACAATACCTTTGATTGTGTTATCTTACATTTGGTTATTGCTGTCATTCCAGATCCTGTTAAAACGATACAAGAAGTAGAACGTGTTTTAAAACCGAATGGTAAATATACCATTTTAGATAAATTCATTTCTAAAAATTCTCATCCCAGTTTCATACGAAAATTATTAAATCCTATCACCAATTTTTTATTTTCAAATATAAACCGTGATATACATAAAATTATATCAAATACTAACCTAATCATAAAAAATGAACAAAACTTAAACTTAAGTTTTAAAATTATTCAAGGAATTAAACCTTAAAATTATATGTTATTTAAAAAAATCAATCAAAACATTGAGTCTTTTAATGAAAATTTCGATTCTATTTCTAAAGATCGAAAAGAAAAACTCAATACTTTAACACAGTATATTCAAGAAAAATTAGATCAAAATCAACTACCGAAATTGATTGTAATTTGTACTCATAATTCTCGAAGAAGTCATTTAGGACAATTATGGTTGGCTGCTGGTGCTGATTATTATGGTTTACAAATCGAAACCTATTCTGGTGGGACTGAAGCAACAGCATTTCATCCTAATGCGATAAAAGCTATGCAAAATTTAGGTTTTGAAATCTTAACTGAAAATAAAGAAAATTCAAATCCTACTTACCAAATTAAATGGAAAGAAGACCAACTTCCTTATCATGCTTTTTCAAAACGTTTTGAAGACACCCCTAATCCAACTGAAAAATTTTCAGCGATTATGGTTTGTTCAGAAGCTGATGAAGGTTGTCCTTTTGTTCCTGGTACTGATTTTAGAATTGCTTTACCTTTTGACGACCCTAAGGCATTTGATAATACAGAATTAGAATCAGATAAATACATTGAACGTGCTCGACAAATAGGTACTGAAATGATGTATGTATTGTATAACGTAACAAAAAAATCATAATGAAAAATAAGAAACAAATTGCTTTTTTTGAGCGCTATTTAACGTTATGGGTTATACTTTGTATAATTCTTGGAATTGGATTAGGCAAGTTTGCTGGCGAAGCTATTATTCCTCTAAGTGACTGGAATATCAATTCAATTAATATTCCTATTGCTATTTTAGTTTTCTTCATGATCTTTCCGATGATGGTTCAAATTGATTTTAATTCTTTGAAAAACATCAGAAAAAATAGTAAAGGACTAGGGCTTACTTTAGCAATCAATTGGTTGATCAAACCTTTTACCATGGCTTTTTTTGCATGGTTGTTCTTTAGTAATATATATGATGCTTTTCTAACGCCAGAACAAGCATCAGAATATATTGCAGGAGCTATTATATTAGGCGCAGCACCCTGTACTGCAATGGTTTTTGTTTGGTCTTACTTATCGGATGGAGATCCTAACTACACATTAGTACAAGTATCTGTAAACGATCTTATTTTATTAGTCGCTTTTATTCCTATTGTAAAACTTTTATTAGATGTAACGAATGTTGAAATTCCTTTTGATGTTCTTTTTACTTCTGTCATTGTTTTTGTTGTAATTCCTTTAGTTAGTGGTTTTTTAGTCAATCAATTATTAATTAAGCTAAAAGGAGAAGCTTGGTTTAAGAGTACTTTCCTACCAAAATTAAAGCCATTTTCAATTTTTGCTTTATTAACCACTTTAATTTTAATTTTTGCTTTTCAAGGAAATCAAATTGTAGAAAATCCTTTTCATATCTTACTCATCGCAATACCTTTAACGATTCAAACTTATTTTATTTTCTTTATTTCGTGGTATATAGGAAAGAATTGGTTAAAAATACCTTACTGTATTAATGCTCCTTCTGGAATGATTGGAGCCAGTAATTTCTTTGAATTAGCTGTTGCCGTTGCAATTTCTTTATTTGGATTAAACTCTGGAGCAACACTAGCTACGGTTGTAGGAGTTTTAATTGAAGTTCCGATTATGCTTTCTTTAGTTTCTTTTGCTAATCGAAATCATTATAAAATAAAAAGTCCTAAAAACTAATTTTAGGACTTTTTCCACAAACTTTATAAACTCACTTTGGGAAAATCTACTTCAGTTTTAGCAATATGATTTGCATAATTGGTGAGTGTATTGATCACCACAACTAAAATAGTTTCCATTACGTCCCCATTTGTATAACCAGCTGACTTAAACTTTTCTATTTCTTCTTTTGACGGCAGTCCTTTTGTTTTAACAACTTCTTGAGCAAATTTCAAACCAGCTGCTGTTTTGGAATCCAAAGAATCTCCTTTTCTATTCAATGTCATTTCTTCTTCTGAAAGCCCTGCTCCTTTTCCTATTGTAGTATGAGCTGACAAACAATATTCACATTGATTTTCTTGAGCTATCGCTATTGCTAATTGTTCACGATACTTTGCAGAGAAGTTTCCCTTTCCTGCTATTTGACCTAATGTAAAATAAGCTTCTAATAATTCTGGACTATGTGCTAATACACCAAATACATTTAATTCTTTGCCCACATTTTTTTTAGCATTTTCTAATAATTCTTTTGCTTTTCCTTCACTCGTTGAAATTGTCAACGGATCTATTCTAAATTCATTCATTTGATAATATTTTTTTATAATGTCTACTTACTCAGACTAACTGAAATATATTTCCTTACAAATTATTATTTTTTATTTTAAACTACGGCTCTATCATTAGATTTCGTACGGCAAAAAGATTGGCATAAATTATCCATATACAATACGTTAAGAACTACAAACAAAATTGTTTTCATGATATCTTCATTATCATGATCGCCCGCTAATTTAAATTCTTTTATAATTTGTTCAGAAAGTGCCCCTTTTTTTCTTACCAACTCTTGCACAAGTTTCAACCTTACAGCTGTTTTCGAATCTAATGAAACACCTTTTATATTCATTACAATTTCCTCTTTTGATAATCCTGCCATTTTTCCTAAACAAATGTGATATGACAAGCAGTCGGGACAACCTTTTTCTTGAGCAATAGTTATAGCAAGCTGTTTTCTGTATTTTAAAGGAACGTTTATAAAACTTGTAATATCATCCAATTTTAAATAGGCTTCAAACAATATTGGGTTTTCTTTAAAGACATTCCTTTCATTTAATTTTTCCTTAATAATTCTATCAATCATCATTATTCCTCCATCATAAACTCCTTCCATCATTAAAATCATTAATTAGTTTATTAAATCCACTTTATTATGTTCTCACTTTGAATTAGACTATTTGATGTCCAATACCTTACAATTTCTAAACTATAAATATTTTCATTGAACTTTTTTTATATTCATAAAAGATCTCTATTCTTATCCTTTTTTTACTCTTTTTCATTGAATAATTCAGTCTTTACTCTTACTTTAGCCACAAATAGATCACATGGCAGGAAATACTTTTGGAAATATTTTTAGAGTTACTACTTTTGGAGAATCACATGGAATTGCATTAGGAGGTGTTATTGATGGTTGTCCAGCAGGAATTGAATTAGATTTTCAGGCTATCACAAAAGATTTACAACGTCGAAAACCAGGACAATCTTCTATTGTAACTCAAAGAAAAGAAGAAGACGAAGTTGAATTCTTATCGGGAATCTTTGAAGGAAAAACAACAGGAACACCCATAGGTTTTCAAATTCGTAATACCAACCAAAAATCAAAAGATTATACACACATCAAAGATAATTATCGCCCGAGTCACGCTGATTATGTTTTTGATCAGAAGTATGGTTTTCGAGATTATCGTGGTGGAGGTCGTTCTTCTGCAAGAGAAACTGCAAGTCGTGTTGTAGCAGGAGCCATTGCAAAACAATTTTTAAATACCATTTCTATTCAAGCTTTTGTTTCTTCTGTAGGTGATATTTTTATTAACAAACCTTATCAAGAACTCGATCTATCTAAAACGGATGAAAATATTATCCGTTGTCCTGACCATGAAACAGCTGAAAAAATGATTCAACGTGTAAAAGAAATTAAAAAACAAGGTGATACGATTGGTGGTACTATTACTTGCGTAATAAAAAATGTTCCTGTGGGATTAGGAGAGCCTGTTTTCGATAAACTCCATGCTGAATTAGGAAAAGCTATGCTTTCCATTAATGCTGTGAAAGGATTTGAATATGGAAGTGGATTCTGTGGTGCTAAAATGAAAGGATCAGAGCATAACGATCAGTTTAATACTGATGGTACTACTAAAACTAATCTTTCAGGAGGAATTCAAGGAGGTATATCAAACGGAATGGATATTTATTTTCGAGTAGCATTTAAACCTGTTGCAACTATCATGCAAAAACAAACATCAATTAATAATCAAGGAGAAGAAATTACACTTGATGCTAAAGGACGCCATGATCCATGTGTCGTTCCACGTGCCGTACCTATTGTTGAGGCTATGGCTGCTTTAGTTTTAGCAGACTATATGTTAATTAATCGAACAGTTCAACTATAATTTAAAATTTATTTATCATAAAAACACCTTATCAAGGCTCCAAAAACTTGATAAGGTATTTTTTTTATTCTTAAGAAAATTCTTAACTTCAAACAAGTTTTAAAAACAAGTATATGATTAATAAAAAAATAGAAAATGTACAACAGGCTCTCAAGGGAGTTCAAGACGGTATGACTTTTATGTTAGGTGGTTTTGGGCTTTGTGGGATTCCTGAAAATAGTATTGCAGAATTAGTTCGATTAGGAATAAAAGATATTACCTGCATTTCAAATAATGCGGGAGTAGATAACTTTGGATTGGGTTTACTACTTCAAAATCATCAAATTAAAAAAATGATTTCTTCTTATGTAGGAGAAAATGATGAATTTGAACGCCAAATGCTTTCTGGAGAATTAGAAGTTGAATTAACCCCTCAAGGAACATTAGCAGAAAAATGTCGTGCTGCACAAGCTGGCATCCCTGCATTCTACACTCCTGCAGGTTATGGAACTGAAGTTGCAGAAGGAAAAGAATCGCGTGAATTTAATGGTAAAATGCACATTATGGAAGAAGCTTTTAAGGCTGATTTTAGTTTTGTTAAGGCATGGAAAGGTGATACAGCAGGAAATTTAATTTTTAAAGGAACTGCTCGAAATTTTAATCCTGTAATGTGTGGTGCTGCCAAAATAACAGTTGCTGAAGTAGAAGAATTAGTTCCTGCCGGAACATTAGACCCTAATCAAATTCATATTTCAGGAATTTTTGTTCAACGAATTTTTCAAGGTGAAAAATTTGAAAAAAGAATCGAACAACGAACTGTTAGACAAAAGTGATTTAATTTGAATAATTTATAAAAGATGAGTTTAGGAAAAACAGATATAGCAAAAAGAATTGCACAAGAATTAAAAGATGGCTACTTTGTTAATTTAGGAATAGGAATCCCTACCCTTGTTGCCAATTATATTCCTAATGGGATTGAAGTTGAATTCCAAAGTGAAAATGGGGTTTTAGGCATGGGGCCTTTTCCTTATGAAGGGGAAGAAGATGCTGATATCATAAATGCAGGGAAGCAAACTATTACAACTTTAGATGGCGCTTCATTTTTTGATTCTTCAACAAGTTTTGGAATGATTAGAGGGCAACATGTTGATTTAACCATTTTAGGAGCTATGGAAGTTGCTGAAAATGGAGATATTGCCAATTGGAAAATTCCTGGTAAAATGGTAAAAGGTATGGGTGGAGCTATGGATTTGGTTGCTTCAGCAGAAAATATCATTGTAGCTATGATGCATACCAACAAAAAAGGAGAATCAAAACTTTTAAAAAGATGTTCTCTTCCTTTAACTGGTGTTCATTGTGTAAAAAAAATTGTAACGAATCTAGCAGTTTTAGAAATTGTACCTGATGGATTCAAACTATTAGAAAGAGCTCCAGGGGTTACAGTAGAAGAAATACAAAATGCAACAGAAGGGCACTTAATCATAGAAGGTGAAATACCTGAAATGCGTCTATAAAAAATTAAGAGATGAAAAAATAATCGTAAAAATTATACATAATCGATTATAATTTATCTCTTAATTTATCCCCACTTTATATTAACCTTTCCTTACATCATAATATTGCAATATATGATCTGGAATTGGCATCTTTTCTATTAAAAAATCATTATGAATAGAAACCTCCGTTTTTTGTTCTGAAGGAATAATCCCTGCCCAAATAGGTAACTCTAAATCCGCCCTTACATCCTCAACTTCAGTATCACTAGTTTTTACAGAAATGCTATCTATCGTCATCCCAATTACCAAAATAGTATTTAATTCTTTTTCATATATAGAGCACAATTCTTCCCATCTCCCTTCTATATTTTCTTGATCGACAATACTTTTTAAAGCATTTTTCTTTAATTCAACATCTTCAACTTTTAACACTTCCCCTGATACCGTAACGGAATGATAATTTAAGGAATCATACAGTCCTGACCTACCTAAAATCAACGCATCCATATGTGTCACCGTTATACTCATTACTTTTGATTCAATTAAAGAGCATAACATTTTATTTTTTAAAGAACCATGTAAATATAGTGTGTTATCAATTCTTCCATAAGACATAGGTAAACATATAGTATTGTTTACGTACCCCACAGAACCCGCATCTAAAATCAAATTAATTTTATCTTTATCATAAATGGTTCTATCGGCTCCCCTGTTCATCTTATTCAGATTTGAAGCTCCATATTCACTCATAACATTTTAGTTTTCGCATCAAATGTATTATTTTTAGAAATTATTATTTTCATCCAGAATTCATTTAGCAAGTAGTCCAGTTATGATTCCATATAAAACTATTATACAACTAGATAGAAAAAATAAGCAACCTTTATATATACAGATTTCAAATCAAATTATAGCTTTAATAAAGGATCATACATTACCGCCTTGTTCTTCTTTACCTAGCAGTAGAAAATTAGCTGAACTTTTAAATGTTCATAGAAAAACAATTATTGCTTGCTACGATGAATTAAATATGCAAGGATGGATTGAAACTGTACCAAAAAAAGGAACTTTTGTTAATGCAGAGCTTCCTCTTTTCAATAGCACTCAGGCTCCTGAAAAAATACGCACAAAAGAAAAAGCAAGCTTCTCTTTTAACAAAAACCCTATTTTTGATATTGTGCCTTCTTCTGACAGTATTCAATTAACTCATTTAAATGAAGGTGTATCTGATGAACGGTTAGCTCCTGTTGAAGATTTAGTTAAAATTTATAGAAGCCTTATTAAAAAAAAGACCACTCTTCCTTATTTGTCTTATCATTCAACTCATGGAAACCCTGAATTGCGCGAAACTTTAGCTCAATATTTAAATGAAACTCGAGGGCTTACAATTTCAAAAGATAATGTATTGATTACACGTGGAAGTCAAATGGGGATTTATTTAGCTACTCAACTTCTACTCAATCAAGATGAGTATATTATTGTTGGAGAATCTAATTATTTAACTGCTGATATAACTTTTCAACATTCAGGAGCTAAAATTTTACGTGTTCCTATTGATCAAAATGGTTTAAACACTAAAGAAATTGAACGTTTATGTAAAATCTATTCTATTAAAGCTGTTTATGCAACACCTCATCACCATCATCCCACGACAGTTATACTATCTGCCAAACGAAGAATACATCTCTTAAACCTTGCCCAGACTTACCGTTTTGCTATAATTGAAGATGATTATAATTATGATTTCAACTATAATCATGCTCCTATATTACCATTAGCTACTCACGATCAAAATAGTAATGTAATTTATATTGGATCTGTATGCAAAACTGTTGCTCCTGTTTTTCGAGTGGGATATTTAATTGCAGCTAAGGAATTTGTGGACGAATGTGCTCAATTGCGACGTTATATTGATCGTCAAGGAGATTCTATTTTAGAATTAACGTTTGCCCATTTTATTAAAAATGGAGACTTAGATCGTCATATTCGCAAGATTTTAAAAATTTATAAAGTTCGAAGAGATCTCTTTTGTAGTTTATTAAAAAAAGAATTAAATGATTATTTTGAATTTGACATTCCACATGGAGGAATGGCTGTATGGGTCAAATTAAATAACAAATACACTTGGGATAAAGTAGCAAAAATTGCTTCCCAAAATAATTTAAGTATTGAAAATGCACAACAGTACGATATTATAAACAAAGGTCATAATGGAATTCGAATGGGATTTGCTAGCTACACTGAAGAGGAAATCCATGAGATTATTCAAAAACTTAAAACAACCATGAACGCTTTAAAAAAATAACACTTTAACTATTCTAAAGTATATATTTATCTACTCATTTATTATTTTTCATCGTACTTATAAGCGATATTACCGTATCAATGATACCTACAAACCAAAAAAGACACATCTCAAGGTAAAAAGAATGTATTTTGGTTATATAACAGGAATTGATTGCGTCTAGTCAATTCATTGGTAAATTTGAAAATTAAGCGAAGAAGATTTATACTTTTAGTATTTTACTCTAAAAGTCATATGTGGAGGGATTTATTTCAAGGATACCACATAAGTATAATAATGTCATTGATGGAGAGACCCTGAAATGAATATTTAACTTGAAAACTGTTACAAAAAATCACACTTGCAATAAGTGTGATTTTTGTTTTTTATAATTTATTCACTCTTTCTAATAATGAGCCTACTGATTCTTTCAAATCTTTAACAATAGCTCGAAAGTGTACTTTTTTATTTTCAACTCCTTTTTCATTGATTCGTACAATCATTTGATCAAAGGTATCAATTGAATCAGAAATAATTTTTTCAGATTCTTCTGCATCCTTTTTAGGATTTTCTAGTTGCCAAATTAAACAATCTTCAATAATATCTGCTAAAATAAAATTGACATCTTTTTTTAAATTTTTAATACTTGCCATAATACTATTTCTTCTTTATTTTTTAAATTCTAACTGAATCAGGTACAAATCCAGTATAATCTCCTCCATTCTTCATAACATCTCGAACAATACTTGAACTAATATAAGATTTTCCTGAGGAAGTCAACAAAAACACCATTTCTATTTTATTATTCATTTTTCGATTAGCATGTGCTATTGCTTTTTCAAACTCAAAATCGGCAGGATTTCGTAATCCTCTTAAAATAAATTGAGCTCCAATCTCATCACAAAAATCAACCGTTAAGCCTTCATAAGGTGTTACCTCAACGGTATCATATTCTTTAAAAGCTTCTTTAATGAATTCTACTCGTTTTTCAATTGAAAACATATATTTTTTACTCACGTTTGTTCCAATTCCTATAACGATCTTATCGAATAATGGAATGGCTCGCTTTACGATATCATAATGACCTAATGTAATAGGATCAAAAGATCCTGGAAAAAGTGCTATTCTTTTCTCCATAACTTTATGAATTTAATGCATTTTGAATCATATCTTCAAATAAATCATTCAAAGAAATACCCGCTATTTTTACCTGCTGCGGTAAAATACTTTGTAATGACATACCTGGATTTGTATTCATTTCTATAAAATGAGGAACCCCATCTACTAAAATATATTCTGATCGTGACAAACCTTTCATTTTAATAATTTCATAGGCTTTTTTTGCCACTCTTCTCACTTCTTGTTCTTCTTGTTCTGATAGTCGCGCAGGTGTAATTTCTTCAGATTGTCCTTCATATTTTGCTGCATAATCGAAAAAATCATTTTCTGTCACAATCTCTGTAATACCCAACACTTGAGTTTCTCCTTTATAATCTACTACTCCTACAGAAACTTCTACTCCATCTAAAAACGTTTCAATAATCACTTCATCATCTTCTTGAAAAGCATACGAAATAGCTTTTGCTAAATCTTCTTTTTTAGTCACTTTTGAAGCTCCCAAACTAGAACCCGATTTATTAGGCTTTACAAAACAAGGAATTCCTACTTTTTTTATAATTTTTTCTAGAGAAATAGGATCCCCATGATGTAAAAAATATGATTCAGCAGATGGTATACCATATGAATTTAAAACCGCTAAACTATCTTTTTTATTAAAAGTTAAAGCAGATTGATAAAATGGACACGAAGTATGTTTAATTCCTAATATATCAAAATAGGCTTGGATATTACCATCTTCACCAGGAGTTCCATGAATAATGTTAAATACTGCATCGAATACAATTTTTTCATTATCAAAATCAAAGCTAAAATCTCCTTTATCTATAGAATATTTTTGTTCATTAACTAAAGCATACCAACCTTCATTTAAAATATGTACTTTATAGACATTATATTTTTCTTGATCAATATGATCATAAACAACTTGACCACTTTTTAATGAAATCACACTCTCATCAGTGTAACCTCCCATTAAAACTGCTATATTTTTTTTCATTGTATATTTATACTACATCTACAAATTTAATCTAAAAATACTCATTTCACACAATAGTAGTGATTAATTTATATCTTTGCATGTAATCTAATCAAAAGGTATGAATTTTTTACGATTTTTAATAAGTTGGAAATTTTGGTTAAGTATTATTTTAATGCTTGCTATTAGTATTGGAATATTATATTGGTCACAAGGTTATTTAAATTCTATAACCCATCATAATGAAAAAGTTGAAGTTCCCAATGTTGATAGTTTAACCATAATGGAAGCTGAAAAACTATTGGCTGAACATAATTTAAACCTTACCATTGATTCTATCAAATTTGAAGAAAAATATAAACCTTTTCAAATTTATAAGCAAGAACCTTTGGCTGGTAATTTTGTTAAAAAAGGACGCTCTATTTCTGTTAAAGCCAATCCTAAAACTTTTAGACCTGTTAAAATGCCCAACTTAATTGATCGTTCTATTCGTTTAGCTCGTCAACATTTAGACTTAGTCTCTTTAAAAGTAGGAAACATAACCTATGAACCTCATATTGCTAAAGACGTTGTACTAAAAGTAACATATAATGGTCAAGAAGCCTTTCCTGGTCAAGAATTACCTAAGTACGCAACAGTTGATTTAGTTTTAGGGGAAGGTTATCGAGAAAACGTTGAGATCCCTAATTTAAGAGGTCTTACCACTTCTGAAGCTTTAGCCATTTTAGATCAGGTAGAACTCTCTTTAGGATCAGTAGTTAAAAATGAGGTAACGGATTCATTATCTGCTCGTATATACGATCAACTTCCAAGTGCTGGAACTATGATAGAAATGGGACAACCTATTAATATTTGGATTACTAATGCTAAGGTAGAAGCTGATGAAGAGCATCAATTGGCTGAGTTCCCTGATAGTTTAAGAATTCAATCAAATTCTGATATTATAATTGATAGTTTGACAAAGTAAAACTATATCATGGAGGAAAACAATAATCAATCTACACCTAATGAAGAGGATTTATTTGAACATTATCGATTCGTAGCTAGCCCTGGACAAGAACCACTACGAATTGATAAATATTTAATGAATTATGTCGAAAATGCTACTCGTAATAAAATTCAACAAGCAGCTAAGGATGGAAATATTTTTGTGAATGATCAAACTGTAAAATCAAATTACAAAGTAAAACCCCATGATATAATTCGCGTTTTACTATCACATCCTCCTTATGAAAACACTATTATCCCTCAAAATATTCCACTAGATATTATATATGAAGATGCAGATATCTTAATTGTAAATAAAAAACCTGGCATGGTCGTACATCCAGGTCATGGTAATTATGATGGGACACTCGTTAATGCGTTAAAATATCATTTTGAGAATCTTCCATCTATGGATTCTGATTTAGAGCGTCCTGGATTGGTTCATCGAATTGATAAAGACACTAGTGGTTTACTAGTTGTTGCTAAGAATGAACATGCAATGAATCATTTAGCAAAACAATTTTTCAACAAAACAACTCAACGAAAATATGTAGCCCTAGTTTGGGGAAATATTGAGGAAGATCAAGGAACAATCGAAGGTAATATTGGTCGCCATCCAAAAAATAGAATGTGGATGACCGTATATCCCGATGGAGAGGATGGTAAACATGCTGTAACACATTATAAGGTTATAGAACGATTTCGATATGTTACGCTAATAGAATGCCAATTAGAAACTGGTAGAACACATCAGATACGGGTTCATATGAAATATAAAGGTCATACACTTTTTAATGATGATCGTTATGAAGGAGATCGTATTTTAAAAGGGACTACTTTTTCAAAGTACAAACAATTTGTTGAAAACTGTTTCAAAGTATTACCCAGACAAGCTTTACACGCTAAATCATTAGGCTTTGAACATCCTACAACTGGAAAGCAAATGTATTTTGAAACTCCTATTCCAGAAGATATGATTCAAGCTATAGAGAAATGGAGAACCTATACACATGCTAATTCATAGTTTTACCCAATTCAAATTATGATAACACAATTTAATATCAGAGTTTATGCTTTAGCAGAACATCATGGTAAAATTTTAATCTTAAAAGAACCTTTTATGAATCAAATGATTTATAAATTTCCCGGAGGGGGATTAGAATTTGGTGAAGGAACCCTAGATTGTTTAAAAAGAGAATTTAAAGAAGAACTTAATTTAGAAATCGAAGAAATCGAACATCTTTATACGCAAGAAGATTTTATTGAAACTCAAATGAAGCCTGACAAACAACTATTTCTAGTCTATTATAAAGCCAAAATAAAAAACATTCAAGATTTAAAAATATTAGACTCCAATATTGAAGAAATAAAATGGGTTAAACCCAAAGAGCTTAACCCTAATCTATTTAGTCTACCAGTGGATAAAGTAGTTTTAAAAAAACTATTTTTTTAATTGTAATTTAGGACTCACCACTGTATTTTTTGATTCTAATGATAATTTTCCTCTAATAATAGATTGAACGGTATCCTTTAATGAATTCACAAAATTCATTCGTAACATTGATTTATGAAAAATCAAACTCACTTCTCTAGTTGGAACAGGTTCTAAAAAGTATCGTAAACGGCTTTTTTCAGTCTTCTCAATTTCTTCAGCTTGTAATAATGGTAATAATGTCATACCAAAGCCATCTCGTGCTAAATTAACCAACGCATCTAAACTTCCACTTTCAAAAGTCACTTTTTTATCCATATCATTCTCAATATCACAGATATTCAAAATATTATTTCGAAAACAGTGCCCTTCTTCTAAAAGTAATAAATCACTACCTTCCAAATCTTTACGTGTTAAAATTGATTTTTGCATCAATTTATGATTCTCAGGTATAAAAGCAACAAAAGGCTCATAATACAACGGAACTTCAACCATACCTTCTTCTTCTAACGGAGTAGCAGCAATACCTATATCAATCATACCTTCACGAATTTGTCTTAAAATTTCATTGGTAGGTAATTCTTTTATCACCAATTTTATCAAAGGATATTTTTTTAGATATGACTTTAAAAATAATGGAATCAAATTAGGAAAAACCGTTGGGATTACCCCAATTGTAAATTCACCTTCTAAAGTTCCTTTTTCTTCTTGAACAATACTCTTTATTTTCTTCGATTCATTTACAATAAATTTAGCCTGTTCAATAATTTGAAGACCTATTTTTGTTGCCTTTATAGGATGTGCAGAACGATCAAAAATCTCTATATTTAATTCATCTTCCAGCTTTTGTATCTGCATACTTAACGTAGGCTGCGTTACAAAACAATTTTCGGCTGCTGCGGTAAAATTTTTATATTTATGTACGGCTAAAACATATTGTAATTGAACTATAGTCATTATCTATCACATTTAAATAGTAAATATATTGTAATTATTGTAATTTTGAAAAATAAACGATTAAAAAATAACATAACATTATGAAATTGTTCAATATTGGGTTAAACCCTACTGAATCAGAAAAGCTGGCTACTGAATTAAATGAGTTATTAGCTAATCTTCAAATTTATTATCAAAACTTAAGAGGTTTACACTGGAATATTCAAGGTGAAAACTTTTTTGAGTTACATGTTAAATTTGAAGAATTATATAATGATTCTCAAGAAAAGATTGATATGGTAGCAGAGCGTATTTTAACATTAGGTCATACTCCATTACATACTTTTGAGGATTATCAGAATTTAGCGAATGTACCTGTTGGGAAGAACATTAGTCAAGATCGTGATGCTTTGGAATTAATTGTAAACTCTTTATCTATTTTATTAGAAAAAGAACGTTTAATTTTAAACTTGTCTGATGAAGCAGATGATGAAGGAACGAATTCAATGATGAGTGATTTTATTTCAGAACAAGAAAAATTAGTTTGGATGTTTAGTGCATGGTTATCTAAATAATAATACATAAAAAACTCTTCATAACATTATGAAGAGTTTTTTTAACCTCTTACTTTAATTGGAAGATAAACCACCTTCTTTGTTTCATAAAAATCTTCTTCATAAAAGTCTTTAATATTATATATCTCTACAGAAGTATACTCTTTTAATTCTTCTACTAAATCACCTCCTTTCAAATACAAAATTCCATTTCGAAGTTCATGCACGGAATCTTTCTTAATCTTTTTACGAACCCATGCTACAAACTGAGGCATTTGTGTAACCGCACGACTTACAATAAAATCAAATTCTTGCTTTACTTTTTCAGCACGAACCTGTTCTGCAATAACATTTTCTAAATTTAAAGCCTCTTTTATTCCTTTAACCACTTTAATTTTTTTCCCAATTGAATCAATCAAGTAAAAATTTGTCTCAGGGAATAATATAGCCAATGGAATACCTGGAAAACCACCTCCTGTACCCACATCCATAACAGATGCACCTGGTTTAAAATCAATCACTTTAGCAATAGCCAAAGCATGTAAAACATGTTTTTCATATAAAAAATCAATATCTTTTCGTGAGATAACATTTATTTTATCATTCCATTCTTTATACAAAGATTCTAATTGAGTAAACTGATCGACTTGTTCTTCAGTTAAATTTTCAAAATATTTTAGAATTAAATCTCTTCCTTTCATAGATCCACAAAAATACATTATTTTTTCTTCTGATTTTTAATAAATTCCGTTGTTTATATTCCCAATTCTTTTATTAGATTTGTTACTTAAAATTTACAAGAATGTCACAAGTTTCACAAAGAGTTCAAAAAATGAGTTTTTCGGCTACTCTAGCAATGACTCAAAAAGCACGCGAATTAAAAGCCAAAGGGCATGATGTTATTAGTTTAAGTATTGGAGAACCAGATTTCAATCCACCTGAATTTATTCAAGAAGCTGCTATTACTGCTATTAAAGAAGGTTTCAACTCCTATACTCCTGTTCCTGGTTATGCAGAACTACGTGAAGCCATTTCTAATAAATTCAAACGTGATAACAATTTGGATTATTCTACTGAACAAATTGTAGTGTCTAATGGAGCAAAACAATCCATTACAAACGTTTTTTTAGCAACTCTAAATGAAGGAGATGAAGTCATAGTTCCCGCTCCTTATTGGGTTAGTTATATTGAAATGATTAAAATAGCAGATGGAATTCCTGTAACTGTAGAAACTTCAATTGAAAATGATTTCAAAATCACACCTGAACAATTAAAAAGTAAAATTACCACTAAAACTAAAGGGTTTATTTTTAGTTCACCTTGTAATCCTTCAGGAAGTTTGTACAGTAAAGAAGAATTACAAGCACTTGTTAATATATTAAAAGATTATCCTCATATTACCATTATTTCTGATGAAATTTATGAACACATAAACTATACGGGACAACATACCAGTATAGCACAATTTTCAGAAGTAAAAGAACAAACTGTTACAGTAAATGGTATGTCTAAGGCTTTTGCAATGACGGGTTGGAGAATTGGATACATCGGAGCACCTCTTTGGTTAGCTAAGGCATGTAATAAAGTACAAGGGCAAATGACTTCTGGAGCTAATTCAGTAGCTCAAAGAGCATCTATTAAGGGATTAGAAGCTCCTATTTCTGAAATCCAGTATATGATCGATGCCTTTAAAACTAGACGATCTTTAGTTTTAGATCTAGCAAAAGATATCAATGGATTCCAATGCAATGAACCAGAAGGTGCCTTTTATATTTTTCCAGATGTTTCTACTTTATTCGGAAAAACTTTTAATGGTGTTACCATCAACACTTCTACTGACTTAGCAATGTATTTATTAGAACATGCTCATGTTGGTACCGTTTCGGGTGATGCTTTTGGATCTCCAAATTGTTTACGAATATCGTATGCTGCAAGTGAAACACAATTAAAAGAAGCTTTTAAACGAATTAAAAATGCTTTAATATAATTCAACCTATTAAAAATCATTCCTAAAAAATAGATCAACTCTATAGGAATGAGTATATTTATTCTTTAAAAACAAAATCAATCTAAAATGGAATTTAGAATAGAAAAAGATACAATTGGTGAAGTAAAAGTACCCGCAGATAAATATTGGGGTGCACAAACAGAACGTTCAAGAAATAATTTTAAAATAGGACCATCTGCTTCTATGCCCAAAGAAATTATTGAAGGTTTTGCTTATTTAAAAAAAGCTGCGGCTTATACTAATTGTGAATTAGGTGCTCTTTCAGAAGAAAAACGTGATTTAATTGCTCAGGTTTGTGATGAAATATTGGCTGGTAAGTTGGATGATCAATTTCCATTAGTTATTTGGCAAACAGGATCAGGTACACAATCTAATATGAACGTTAATGAAGTTATTGCACATCGAGCACATGAAATTGCTGGAAATAAAATTGGAGAAGGTGAAAAAACCATCCAACCTAATGATGATGTAAATAAATCCCAATCTTCCAATGATACTTTCCCTACAGGAATGCATATTGCTTGTTATAAAAAGATAGTAGAAACTACAATTCCAGGGATTGAAAAATTACGTGATACTTTACAACAAAAATCTACCGATTTCAAAGATGTAGTTAAAATCGGAAGAACTCACTTAATGGATGCTACACCTTTAACCATTGGACAAGAGTTTTCAGGTTATGTAGCCCAATTAAATCATGGAATTAAAGCATTAAAAAATACTCTAGCTCACCTTTCTGAATTAGCTTTAGGTGGAACTGCTGTAGGAACTGGATTAAATACTCCAAAAGGCTATGATGTATTAGTTGCTAAATACATTGCAGAATTTACAGGACTTCCTTTTATAACAGCTGAAAATAAATTTGAAGCATTAGCGGCTCACGATGCATTAGTTGAAACACATGGTGCTTTAAAACAAATAGCCGTTTCTTTAAATAAAATTGCTAACGACATTCGTTTAATGGCTTCAGGACCACGTTCAGGAATTGGAGAATTAATTATTCCAGCTAATGAACCTGGATCTTCTATTATGCCTGGAAAAGTAAATCCTACTCAAAGTGAAGCTATGACTATGGTTTGTGCGCAAGTAATGGGAAATGATGTTACCGTTACCGTTGCAGGTACTCAAGGACATTATGAGTTAAATGTTTTCAAACCTGTTATGGCAGCTAACGTTCTACAATCCGCTCAACTTATTGGAGATGCATGTGTTTCATTTAATGATAATTGTGCAGTTGGTATCCAACCTAATTATAAACGTATTGAAGAATTATTAAATAACTCTTTGATGCTTGTTACTGCTTTAAATACCAAAATTGGTTATTACAAAGCTGCTGAAATAGCCAATACAGCACATAAAAATGGAACCACTTTAAAAGAAGAGGCTATCAATTTAGGATATGTGACCGAAGAAGAATATGATCAATGGGTTATCCCTGCCGATATGACTGGGAGTTTAAAATAAAAAATACTCCAGCACAAAAAATCACCTTTAGATCTATTTAAAGGTGATTTTTATTTTTTAAAATAATTGATTAAATTATTTATCTATTTTCAACATTCTAATATTATGAAAACTCCATACAACTCTTTTGAAACAGATCGTTTAGTTTTAAAACCTACCACCTTAGAAGATGCCGAATTTGTATTAAAATTATTAAATAGTCCTAAATGGATTAAAAACATAGGAGAACGAAATGTGAAATCAATAAAAGATGCTCAAAACTATATCAACAAAAAAATGACTCCTCAATTAGAACGATTAGGATACTCTAACTATACGGTTATTAGAAAATCCGATGGGGCTAAATTAGGAAGCTGTGGATTATACGATCGAGATGGAATTGATGGAGTTGATATTGGCTTTGCTTTTTTTCCTGAATATGAAAAAAAGGGATATGCTTACGAAAGTGCTTCAAAAATTAAAGAAATTGCATTTTCACAATTTAATATCAAAAAAATAAGTGGTATAACCATTGAAGAAAATATCTCCTCACAAAAACTACTAGAAAAACTAGGCCTAAAATTCATCAAAATAATCCAATTAGCCAATGACCCTGAAAAACTATTACTTTATGAAATTGAAATACAACCTTAATATATTGATAAACATCATATTTTCTTTTCTTACTTTCCTTTGATTTCTTCGTAACTTTAGTATTTAACCTTATAATAAACCACAATAATGAAGAATTCAATTGAACTAAATCAAGGAGAAATAAAAATCATTTTTAAAGAACTCCCCAAAGGAAAAAAGTCTTTTAAAGAACTTGGTTTTCAAGATCATGATTTATTTTTTGAAGGAGGAAATGTTAGAATCGTTTTTGACTTCAGCCCTATTCCTCCACAACTTTCTTTTTTTAAAACACCCACAATCGAATTATTTTATAATGAACAAATGGAAGAAACACATTGGGTTTGTGATTTTAATAGAAAAACTATTCTAGACAAGAAAAATCATCATGGTCATTCCACCATTTTATTATTAAATAGAAATAAACTAAACGAATTAGAACAACGACACCAAAATATACTCATTTTACATGCTGATTTTCCTAGTCCTGTTCAATTAATTTCTTCTAAATCCTCTTTTCACTTTTAAGATTCTTATTTTAAATATTATTTCTATTAAACATTAAAATAATTTCATATATTTGATTAGATCAATTCTAAATAAATAAATTAAAAAATATTTTATTATGCATGCATAATAAAATATTTTTTGTATATTAGTTGCAAAATAGAGAAAAACGATAATAAATGAAAATTTTAGTATGTATCAGTAGTGTTCCTGACACTACTTCAAAAATAAACTTTACCACTGATGGTAAAGAATTTGACAAAAACGGCATTCAGTTCATTATCAACCCTATGGATGAATTCAGTTTGACCAAAGCTATTTTTTTACAAGCAAGTGCTGGAGCAACTGTAACCGTATTAGGAGTAGGTGATGCTTCTATTGAGCCTGTTTTACGTAAAGCTTTAGCTATTGGTGCAAATGATGCTATTCGTGTGAATGGAACTGCCATTGATTCAAATTTTGTAGCAGCTCAAATTGCTAAAGTTGTAAAAGAAGGAGCTTACGATTTAGTTTTAACAGGAAAAGAATCTTTAGATTATAATGGTGGGGTAATTCCAGCAATGGTTGCTGCTCATACAGATTACAATTTTATTAATG
Organism: Flavobacteriaceae bacterium UJ101; assembly: GCA_001880285.1. Lineage (NCBI taxonomy): Bacteria > Pseudomonadati > Bacteroidota > Flavobacteriia > Flavobacteriales > Flavobacteriaceae > Flavobacteriaceae bacterium UJ101. The sequence continues at coordinate 688,297 of CP016269.1, forward strand.
CTTGTGTAGGACTAGAAGTTGATGGAACTAATGTAACAGCAGATCGTGATTTAGATGGTTCAAGGGAAAGTGTTTCCTTTACTTTACCAGCTGTTGTAGCAGGTCAAAAAGGGATTGTTGAAGAAAAAGATCTTAAAATTCCTAACATGAGAGGAATTATGCAAGCGAGATCAAAACCATTAAATGTTGTTGAACCTACTGATGCTAGTGCATCTTTAACAGTTGTTGGATATGAAAAACCTGTAGCTAAATCAGCAGTTAAAATGGTTTCTCCTGATAATTTAGATGAATTAGTAACCCTTTTAAGAGAAGATGCACAGGCATTCTAATCTGAAATTAAAAACGAAAAAATTATGTCAATTATAGCATTTGTAGATTCATATCAAAAGAAAATCAAAAAATCAGCATTTGAAGTCGTTTCTTATGCTAAAAATATAGCAGATCAATCAGGAAAAGGATTAAAAGTAGTTGCTTTTAATGTCGATGATGTATCTGAACTAGAAAAATATGGAGCAACGGATATCATTAAAGTAAACGACGCTCAATTAGATGCTTTTTCAGCTAAAACATATGCTGAAGCTTTATTATCAGTTACTGAAGGAAGTATTTACGTACTATCTCACTCAAACATGGGAAGCAGCATAGGAGCCTTTTTATCTATAAAGAAACAAGCTACTTTAATTACCAATGTATTAAGCATTCCTAGTTCTATGTCTCCTTTTACAGTAAAAAGAAAGTCATTTTCAGGAAAAGGAATCATGGAAGTTACAGCAGCTACAGACCAAATAGTGGTAACTGTGATGCCTAACTCATTTGGAGCACAAGAAGCTGCAGGAACTGGATCTATTTCAGAGGCCTCAGCAACGACTTCTGGAAATACCATTACCGTAAATTCAATTGCCGAAACTTCTGGAAAAGTAAGTCTAAAGGAAGCAGATATTGTTGTTTCTGGAGGACGTGGATTAAAAGGTCCTGAAAACTGGGGAATGGTTGAAGAATTAGCTGATTTATTAGGTGCAGCTACAGCTTGTTCAAAACCTGTAGCAGATATAGGTTGGAGACCACATAGCGAGCACGTTGGACAAACGGGTATCGCCTTAGCTCCCAATTTATATATTGCAATTGGTATTTCAGGTGCTATTCAGCACTTAGCAGGAGTTAATGCTTCTAAAAAGATTTTAGTAATCAATAATGATCCTGAAGCACCATTCTTTAAAGCCGCTGATTATGGTGTATGTGGCGATGCTTTTGAAGTAGTACCTGCTTTAATTGAAAAAATAAAAGCAGCTAAAGCTTAGAAATACTTATAACTATTATATAATAAAAGTATCCTATTAAATTTAGGATACTTTTTATTTTTAATAAACTTGTGAACTAAAAAACTCCCAATAATTAAAAAAGTCATTGGGAGATAAACCTAAATATTTAATATGAAAAAAGTTATTTTAAACTTACTTACAAATTTCTTATAATTCAATCATTCAAAAATATAGATTCGTTCTTCTAAAATATATTCTAGACTAAATAACTGATTTATTATTTATTAACAAACCAAATAATACTCCTTAAAATCTCTTAAAGCTCTTTATAATTCTGTATATATCACTTTAATAAAAAAAGTCCCGAAACATGTTTCGGGACTTTATCTATATTGAAAAAAATTCTCTATTCTGCTTTATTTTCTTCTTTTGGTTTACGTTCAGGTTTTGGTAATAAAACTTTATGAGAAAGTTTCATTTTCCCTTTATCATACCCTAACAACTTCACATCAATCTTATCGCCAACTTTCAAAATATCTTCTACTTTTTTAACACGCTCATGACGTAATTCTGAAATATGAACTAAACCTTCAGTTCCTTTGGCAAGCGAAACAAATGCTCCAAAATCTTTAATCGAAACTACTGTTCCTTCATAGATACTTCCAACTTCAGGAGTAAACGCAATCTCATCAATAGTTGCAATCGCTTTATCAATTCCTTCTTGATCTGTTCCTAAGATTTCAATCTGACCAAATTCACCTACTTCTTCGATCACAATAGTTGTTCCTGTTTCTTTTTGTAATTCTTGAATTACTTTTCCTCCAGGTCCAATAACAGCACCGATAAAGTCTTTAGCAATCTCCATTTTAATCATCTTAGGAGCATGAGCTTTCACACTATTATTAGGTGTATCAATCGTCTCATTTAATTTTCCTAAGATATGCAATCTACCGTCACGAGCTTGAGATAATGCTTGCCCTAAAACTTCATATGATAATCCTTTGATTTTGATATCCATTTGACAAGCTGTAATACCATCTTCAGTACCTGTTACTTTAAAATCCATATCACCTAAATGATCTTCATCTCCTAAGATATCAGAAAGTACTGCAAATTTCCCTGTTTCTTCATCAGAAATCAATCCCATCGCAATACCTGAAACCGATTTTTTCAACTGAATACCTGCATCTAATAAAGATAAGGTTCCTGCACAAACAGTAGCCATTGATGAAGAACCATTCGATTCTAAAATCTCAGAAACTACACGAACTGTATAAGGACAATCATCAGGAATCATTCCTTTTAACGCTCTTTGAGCTAAATTACCATGACCAATTTCACGACGAGAAGTTCCTCTTAATGGGCGTGCTTCTCCAGTTGAAAATGGTGGGAAATTATAGTGTAAATAAAAACGTTCTTCTCCTTGGTAAGTAGGTAAATCAATCATATTAGCTTCACGAGAAGTTCCTAGTGTCACTGTAGCTAAAGCTTGTGTTTCTCCACGTGTAAATACTGCAGAACCATGTGTTGAAGGCAAATAATTTACTTCAGACCAAATTGGACGAATTTCTGTTGTTTTACGACCATCTAAACGTAATCCTTCATCTAAAGTTAGATTACGAACTGCTTCTTTATTCGTTTTATGATAGTATTTCGATACTAAATGACCTACTTCTTCTAGTTCTTCTTCTGTAAATAATGCCTCTACTTCTTCTTTAATTTGTGCAAATTTTTCAGAACGTTCATGTTTAGCAGAACCTGCTTTTGCTACATCATATACTTTTTGGTAAGCATAATCATGTACTTTTTTAGCAATAGCTTCATCTGTTTCTTCTTCTTCATATTCACGTACAGTAGTTACACCTACTTTTTCACGTAAACGTAACTGAGCTTCACATTGTGCTTTAATGGCTTCATGACCTACTTTAATAGCCTGAATCATTTCTTCTTCAGAAATTTCCTTCATTTCTCCTTCAACCATTGCCACTGAATCAGCAGAAGCACCGATCATAATATCAATATCAGCTAATTCCAATTGAGCCATACTTGGATTAACAATAAATTCTCCATCAACACGAGCCACACGTACTTCAGAAATAGGTCCTTCAAAAGGAATATCTGTAATAGTTAAAGCTGCTGAAGCTGCTAAACCTGCTAAAGCATCAGGCATTACATCTTCGTCATGTGACATTAATTGAATCATCACTTGTACTTCACAGTGATAATCCTTTGGGAATAATGGACGTAAAACACGGTCCACTAAACGCATTGTTAAAATTTCTTCACTACTTGGGCGGGCTTCTCTTTTAAAGAATCCTCCTGGATAACGACCTGCTGCTGCAAATTTTTCACGATAATCTACCGTTAAGGGTAAAAAATCGGTTCCTGGTTTTGCTTCTTTAGCAGCTACTACCGTCGCTAATAAAACGGTTTTCCCCATACGAATGACTACGGATCCATCAGCTTGTTTAGCTAAAAGACCTGTTTCCATTGTAATTTCACGACCATCAGGTAATTGAATGGTCTCCATAATTGCATTTGGTTTCATAAATTTTTACTATTTAAGAAAAGGGATTTTATCGGTACGCCAGCCGGTAATGCATAACACAAAATTATACCTTACCCGATGACTCGTTGATAACACTCCCTTTCGATTATTTGTAATTTATCTATTTAAAAACCAAAAAGAGGCTATTGTAAGCCTCTTTAAGATTTATTTTCTAATTCCTAATTCTTTGATAAGTTCTCTGTATCGAACAATATCTTTATCTTTTAGATAATTTAAAAGACTACGTCTTTTACCTACTAAACGCACTAACGACTTTTCAGTATTAAAATCTTTATGATTTTTCTTTAAATGTTCTGTTAGATGGTTAATTCGATAAGTAAAAAGTGCTACTTGTCCTTCTGTAGAACCTGTGTCTTGTGCTGATTTTCCGTACTTTGCGAATATTTCAGCCTTTTTTTCTGGTGTTAAATACATTCCAATATTATTTAATGATTATTATGTATGGCGGCAAAGATAGGCTTTAATTTTAAATTATGGATTATAAATTTTAAATAATTTCCAAGTCTTCAGGTTATTTTTTTAAGGCTTCCTTTACATTTTTCATTCCTCCTCCATTATACACCTCTTCTATACCTTTCTCTTGTAAATAGTCTACTACTCCTTGTGCCCGAACTCCTGAACGACAAAAAACAACAACAGGTTTCGACATTGATTTAATTTCCTCTATATGATTTGAAATATCTCCCTTAGGAATATGAACAGCTTGATCTATTTTACCATCATTTACTAATTCTTCTGCTTCTCGAACATCAATCAAAGTTACATTCGGGTTTTGAATATGTTCTACTACCTGTTCCGTTTTTTGAGAACACGAATTCGTTAAAAACATTCCTACTAGTGAAAAAAAAGCTATTATTTTCTTCATGAATCACTTAGCATTTCTTTCATATCAACCAATCCTCCTCCGTTGTATAACTCATCTATTCCATTTTGCTCTAAAAACTCAATAACATTTTCAGCACGACGTCCTGCTCTACAGAAAATTACTATAGGTTTTTTCATAGCTTCAATTTCATCTACTTGATGTGGAATATCACCCATTGGAATATGAATGGCTTTTTCTATTTTACCATCATTTACTAATTCTTCTGCTTCTCGAACATCTATAAAAGTTGTATTCGGATCGTTTACTATAGCTTTTAAATTCATTTCTCAATTACTTTATATCCTAAATTATTAATTACCTTTTTTATATGTTGTATATCAACATTTCCTTCTATTTGGACTTCTTTAGTCTCTAAATTCACTTGAGTTTGTGTAACGCCTTCTTGTTTTGAAACATTAGTTTCAACATTATTTTTACAATGATTACACATCATTCCTTCAACTTTCAATGTATTTTTCATGATTATAACCTCTTTTTTATTAAAATAACGATCTAAAAATAGTGCATAAAAAATTAATCCTAATAAAATAACTCCTAAAATAGTGGTTAATATGGTACCTGACATAGAGTGTTCACTTGCTTTGGATACATATGGAATTAAAAAATCATGTGGAATAACTAGGTTAATCAAGAACCCAAAAAACAAAGCACCTATTACAATAGAACTTAAATAAATCCACATAAATTTAGTTCCAATGGCTTTTTTAATCACAGCTAGAGTAGCCATATTGGTTGCTGGGCCTGCCATCAAAAAAACAATAGCTGCCCCTGGTGAAATTCCTTTTAATATTAAAGAACTGACTAATGGGATACTACCTGTAGCACATACATACAAAGGAATTGAGGCTACCAAAACAATTAATAATTCTAAAACCCCACTCCCAATATAATTTTCAAAAAATGAATCAGGAACTAGAACAGAAATCAATGCAGCTAACGCTAATCCTATAAGTAACCACTTTCCTATATCTTGTACCATTTCTATAAACGCAAAATGTAAGGCTACTTTTAATTTATTTTTTTCTTGTTTTTTCTCTTCTGTAGAACAACATCCATCTGAACATTCTGTTTTAATTTCTTGTTCTACTAATTTATTAGGGTTCTCTAGTTTAAACAAATTTGTTAAAACACCTCCGAAAATACCGGTTACAAAAGCTATAAAAGGCCTCATAATTGCTAATGGCCATCCCATTAAGGCTTGTGTTGCCAATATAGAATCTACACCCGTTTGTGGAGTTGAAATCATAAAAGAATTGGTTGCTCCAGCTGAAGCTCCACTTTTATAGAAACCTACACCTGTTGGAATAACACCACAAGAGCATAAAGGCATAGGAACTCCTAAAAAAGCTGCTTTTAGAACTGATTTCAAATTATTTTTCCCTAAATGTTGATCAATTTTTTGAGCTGGAAAATATACTTTCAATACTCCTGCTATCAAAAAACCTAGCAATAACCATGGAGCCATTTCTTTTGTTAAACTCCAAAATTCGTATATATAGTCTATAATAAAATCCATTATTTATTTCTCTTAATACAAAGATACTCATTCTAATATATAGCTTACGTATAAAATTTTGGAAAAAATGTGCAGGTAAAATAAGCAACGTTTATTAATAAATATTTATTCTTCTTTTACGATTTTTTCTAAAACCATTTGCAAGTGAGCATCTTCATCTTGACGATCTAATTTATTCATTTCTTTTTTCAAAAACCAAGCTGTTACAGCTGTTGATAAAATATCAGCTATAGGAAAGGAAACCCATACACCAAAGAGATCTAAATAATGAGGTAATACCAATACCAAAGGTATTAAGAAAAACCCTTGCTTTAATAAGGTTAAAAGTAAAGCTTGCCGTGGTTTACCAATCGCTTGAAAATAGGCTGCTCCTATCAACTGAAAAGCAATAATCGGTACAGCTGCAAACCCCCATCGCAAAGCTCCAGGTGTATCACTTATTATTTTAGCACTATTGACATCTTCTGTAGTAAATAACATTACAATCTCAGGAGCAAAAAACATAATTAAGGCAAAAATCATAAAGGAGAATAAAGTAGCATAATAAATAGACGTTTTTATAGACTCTTTTACTCTCTCATAATTCTTTGCTCCATAATTATATCCAGAAATAGGTAAGAACCCTTGCGTTACACCCATTACAGGGAATAAAGCAAACATAATAACCCTACCCAATATTCCATACATAATAACCGCCACTTCTCCTCCATATTTAAATAATACAAAATTTAAAACAATAGATAAAAGTGCTACTACACCTTGTCTTGCAATGGTTACAAAACCTAAACTTGATATTTCTGTTACAATAGCTAAATCTAGCGGGAAATATTTAGGACGAATGTTAATCACTCCTCTTCCAAAAAGAAAATAACCTAAAATAAATAAAAAACAAGCTACATAAGAACATACGGTAGCCCAAGCCGCTCCTTCTAACCCTCCATCTAAAACCTTAATAAATATAATGTCTAAAATAATGTTTAATACGGCTGGAATCAACATTACAACCATAGCAGTTTTGGCTTGACCTTCTGCGCGAATTACAGTATTAGCCATCATATTTAATGCTAAGAAAGGGATTCCATATAACATGGTATTAAAATACACAAATGAGGGATCATGAAGATCTTCTTTCCCTCCAAAAATGTACACAATCTCATCTGTATAAAAATACCCTACCGTTACAACAAACAATGATAAAATCAACGTCATCGTAATTTGGTTTCCAAAAGTATGTTGTGCTAAGCGTTTTTCATCTGCTCCTAAAGCCCTAGAAATAATCGAGCTACCTCCTACCCCAATTCCCATTCCAACAGAGGAAATAAAAAATACAATAGGCATCACAATGGCAATAGCCCCTATTCCTAATGGACCTACCCATTTTCCTACAAAAATAGAGTCTACCAACATATAAATAGACATAGCCAAAATACCAATTGAAGCGGGTATTGCTTGTTCGAATAATAATGTTTTGATAGATTCCGTCCCTAAACGAGTGCTTTTATCCATGAAAATTAAGGTTAAAGTATCGCAAATTACGTTAATTATTTAAAAGAACGTTCAATATTCTAAAATCTTATTATTTTTGTCCATTATACTTATAATGGATTTTTTAAACTTTTTAAGGCCTTTCATACATTACGGACTGCATTTTGTGTTTCCTGTTTTTTTCGCTTATTTTTTCTATAAAAAAAACTGGAAAAAAATAGCTTTTATCCTTTTGTGCACTATGCTGGTTGATTTAGATCATCTTTTAGCACATCCTATTTTTGATCCTAACCGATGTAGTATTGGGTTTCATTTTTTACATCAATACTGGGCCATTTCAATTTATACGTTAATGCTATTCTTTCCTAAAACAAGAATTATAGCCATTGGATTACTTTTTCATATGATCACAGACTCTATAGATTGTTGGATGATGAATATAACCTCTTAAATAAGGTTTTCTCACACTTTTCAATCTTTTTAACCACTTTCAAAATAATTCCTTTCTATAACTTTATACTTTTACACCTCTTCTTTTATCACTTTTCACTAATCATTATTCACTTTTTACACGATACTTTTGACTTACGGCTTAAGAACTGTATCTTTACGAAAAATCAGAATATAAGATGACTCAAGAACATGCCAAAAATGATAAACGCTTATTTTTACTCGATGCATACGCCTTAATTTTCAGAGGTTACTATGCCTTTATTAAAAATCCACGAATCAATTCAAAAGGATTAAATACCTCTGCTATAATGGGATTTTGTAATTCTATGATTGAAATCTTAAAAAAAGAAAATCCTACTCATATAGCGGTCGTTTTTGATGTTGGAAAATCTACAGTTCGAACCGAACAATACCCTGAATATAAAGCCAATCGTGATGAAACTCCTGAGGCTATTAAAATAGCAGTTCCCTACATACAAGAAATTATAAAAGCCTTTCATATTCCTATATTGTATAAAGAAGGGTACGAAGCAGATGATGTAATTGGAACTTTAGCTAAAAAAGCAGAAAAAGCCGGTTTTACAACCTATATGATGACACCTGATAAGGATTTTGGTCAATTAGTTAGTGAAAACATCTTTATGTATCGACCTGCAGCAAGAGGTAACGGTCCTGAGATATGGGGTATTCCTGAAATCCAGGAAAAATTTGGAGTTGAGCGTCCCGAACAAGTTATTGATTTTTTAGGTATGATGGGGGATTCTGTTGATAATATTCCCGGTTTACCTGGAGTTGGAGAAAAAACAGCCAAAAAATACCTAGCAGAATTTGGATCACTAGAAAATTTATTAGCTCATACCGATCAATTAAAAGGAAAGGCTAAAGAAAAAATTGAAGCCAATAAAGAACTTGGAATCCTTTCTAAACAACTTGCTACCATTATCTTAGATGTTCCTATCGAGTTTGATGAAAAATCACTCGTTATGGATCCTCCTGATTTGGAAAAAATTCAAGAGATTTTTCAAGAATTAGAGTTTAGAAGAATGGCTGAACAAGTAACCCGTCATTTTAGTCAAAAAACAGCTAATGAAAATTTAAAAGAAGCTTTTGTTACCCAATCAGCTCCTACTAAAACATCAGGCAAAAGCGAACAAATGTCTCTTTTTGGAAATGATGAAACTTCTTTAACCTTACCACAAGAAACCCATACAGGATATAAAACTGTAGAAAATTCTCATGCATTATACCAGTATGTAGATACCAAAACAGGTAGAAAATTACTTCTAGAAAAAATCTTACAACAAAAAGAAGTCTGCTTTGATACCGAAACAACTAGTTTAAATACTTTTGAAGCAGAAATTGTAGGGTTAGCCATTTCCTTTGAAAAAAACACAGGATATTATATCACTTTACCTGAAAATCAAAAAGAAACAACTTCTATTTTAAATGAATTTAAACCTTTCTTTGAAGATCCTACTATCATCAAAATAGGTCATAACTTAAAATATGATTTAAAAGTATTAGCCAATTATCAAATTGAAGTAAAAGGAAATCTTTTTGATACCATGATTGCACATTACCTAATTAACCCTGATATGAGGCATGGGATGGATATCTTGGCTGAAACATACTTAAATTATCAACCCATTAAAATTGAAACTTTAATTGGAAAAAAAGGGAAAAATCAACTTTCTATGCGTGATGTTGAAATTGAGAAGCAAACACCTTATGCATGTGAAGATGCTGATATTACATTACAATTAAAAGAAATTTTTGAAAAAAAGTTTACTGAAGAAATAAAAAAACTATTTTATGACATTGAAATGCCTCTCATGCGTGTTTTAATACAGATGGAATTGAATGGTATTTCACTAGATTCAGAATCTTTAGCAAAATTATCTAAAGAATTAGAAGAAGATAGCACATTATTAGAAAAATCTATTTACGAGCAAGCTGGTGAAGAATTCAATATTGCTTCTCCTAAACAATTAGGACCTATTTTATTTGAAAAACTAGCCATTTCTAAAAAGGCAAAGAAAACCAAAACAGGGCAATATTCTACATCAGAAGATGTATTATCAAAACTTAAAAATGAACATTCTATTGTAGCAAACATTTTAAATTATCGACAAGTCAATAAATTAAAATCAACTTATGTCGATGCCTTACCTAAGGAGGTTAATCCTAAAACCAATCGAATTCATACCACTTTTGGACAAACGGTCGCTGCAACTGGAAGATTAAGTTCTAATAATCCTAATTTACAAAACATACCCATTCGCACAAAACGAGGGCAAGAAGTAAGAAAAGCCTTTATTCCAAAAGATCAAAATCATATACTTATTGCAGCTGATTATTCTCAAATTGAACTACGTTTAATTGCTGAAATAGCTCAAGAACCCAATATGACACAAGCTTTTATCAATGGAGAGGATATCCATGCTTCAACTGCTGCACAAATTTTTGATGTTGATATTAAAAATGTAACACGTGAACAACGTTCACAAGCCAAAACAGTAAATTTTGGAATTATTTATGGTGTTTCTGCTTTTGGATTAAGTGAACAAACAGGTTTATCACGAAGTGATTCCAAAAAACTAATTGATGCATACTATGAAACGTATCCTACTTTAAAAGAATTCATGGCAAAACAAGTAGAATTTGCTCGACAACAAGGTTATGTTGAAACTATTTTAGGTAGACGTCGTTATTTAAAGGACATTAATTCTTCTAACGCTGTAGTTCGAAGTCATGCCGAACGAAATGCAATCAACGCTCCTATTCAAGGAAGTGCTGCTGACATTATGAAGCTAGCTATGATTGAAGTACAACAACATCTTTTACAAGAAAATCTTGAATCAAAGTTATTATTACAAGTACATGATGAACTTGTATTAGAAGCCCCTTTAAAAGAAAAAGATGCCTTAAAATCTAATTTGAAGAACATTATGGAGCAGGTTGTGAAAACTCAAATACCACTTATTACCGAAGTTGAAGAAGGTAAAAACTGGTTAGAAGCACATTAAATCTTAATCAAATATAATTTCAAGGTAAAATAATACCATTTCAAGATAAAATAATATAATTATATGTAAAAATAAATTAAAAGGTAATTTTACATCAGTTTAGGTTAAAAAAATATATTATTAAATAAAATACTATATTTTTTCTTTGTTTACCTCGATACATTTATTACATTGTCCTCACTAATTATAAATACTTAATGTTTATGAGGACAATTTTAAAAAGCTCTCTATTTGTAATAGGGCTCTTACTAACGAGCATAGTCCATGCTCAGGAAAAAACCATCACAGGTACCATCACAGATGAATCTGGAGAATCACTACCTGGTGCTTATGTAGAAGTTAAAGGTACCCAAATTAGTGCTGAAACTGACATGGATGGAAACTATGAAATTCAAGCTAAGCCAGGAGATACGTTAATTTTCTCCTTTATCGGACTTCCCGATGTTGAAAAAACAGTTGGAGAAAGTAACTCCATGAGTGTACAATTTACAGAAAATGATAATCAGATTGATCAAGTTGTAGTCACAGCACTCGGAATATCTAGAGATAAGAAATCTTTAGGATATGCTACTCAAGAAGTATCTGGTGAAGATGTTTCCACTGTAAAAACAGGAAATGTTGCCAACTCATTATCAGGTAAAGTTGCCGGTATTCAAGTTAAACGTAATAATAACATGGGAGGTTCTACCAATGTTATTATACGTGGATCAACTTCTCTAACAGGGAATAATCAAGCCTTATGGGTTGTCGATGGAATTCCTATTGATAATTCCAATACAAACACAGCAAGACAACAAGCAGGAGGAAAAGGTTTTGATTATGGAAATGCTGCCGCTGATATTAACCCTGATGATATAGAGTCAATAAATGTATTAAAAGGTGCTGCTGCAACCGCTTTATATGGAGCTAGAGCAGCCAACGGTGCTATTATTGTTACCACAAAAAAAGGAAGTAGCAAAGGTAGAATTGGTATTACTATTAATTCAGGTGTAACCGTTGGTTCTATTGATCGAACGACTTTTCCAAAATATCAAAAACAATATGGAGGAGGATATGGACCATATTATAGTGATGGTTCTAATCCTTATTTAGAACAACGAGATGTAAATGGAGATGGTGTACTTGATTTTGTTGTACCAACAACAGAAGATGCTTCTTATGGAGCTGCATATGATCCTAATTTATTAGTTTATAATTGGGATGCCTTTGACCCCGAATCACCAAACTACATGAAAGCAACTCCCTGGACTGCCCCTGAAAATGATCCTGTAGACTTTTTTGAAACTCCCGTAACATTGACAAACTCTATTGCTTTAAGTGGAGCTACAGATGAAAGTCATTTCAGATTTTCTTATACTAATTTTAGTCAAGAAGGAATCATGCCTAACAGCAAATTAGATCGAAATACAGTTGCTTTTAGAGCTGGACATGAATTCACAGAAAAATTAACACTAAACGCTTCTGTTAATTATATAAAAACTAATGGTAAAGGACGTAACTCTACAGGTTATAGTGACAATATCATGAGTATGTTTAGACAATGGTGGCAAACCAATGTTGATATAAAAGATCAAAAAAGAGCTTATTTTAATACTGGGAGGAATGTAACTTGGAACTACGCAAGTGTCGATCCTAACTCTAGTAGTTATCTTAAACCTATATACTGGGATAACCCTTATTGGGCCCGTTATCAAAATTATCAAACAGATGAGAGAAATCGTTGGTTTGGAAATGTAGCTTTAACTTATGATTTTAATGATTGGCTAAGTGCAACAGGTAGAGTATCCGTAGATACTTATAGTGAACTTCAAGAAGAAAGAAGAGCTGTAGGTAGTGTTGCAACACCATTTGGGATATATGGAAATGATGAACAATCAGGGTATCAGAAATTTGAAAGAACTTTTTCTGAATATAATTATGATCTTATGTTAAACTTTGATCGAGACCTTAGTGATTCATTTAATTTAAAAGGATTAATAGGAACCAATATCAGACAAACTAATGTTGAAGAAACTCTAAACTCTACTAATGGAGGTTTAGTTGTTCCAGGATTATATTCTTTACTTAATTCTGTAAATGATGTACCAGATCCAGTAGAAGCTGATGAAACAGTGGAAGTTAATGGTATCTTTGCAAGTGCTTCATTAGGCTATAATGATTTTCTATTTTTAGATGCAACCATAAGAAGAGATCAATCTTCTACACTTCCTAGTAACAATAATTCTTACTATTATCCTTCTGTTGCCACAAGTTTTGTGTTTTCAAAATTAATTGACAAACCTTGGCTAAGCTTTGGTAAATTACGTTTAAACTATGCCGAAGTTGGAAATGACGCTCCTTTTGGAAGAATTTCCGATACTTACAGACGAGAAGGCCGTTTTAACAATGATGGAAACATTGCTTTATTTTCAGTTAGAGACACTAAAAATAATCCAAATTTAAAACCAGAAAGAACCAAATCATGGGAAACAGGTTTAGAAATGAGCTTTTTCAAACGTAGATTAGGTTTTGACCTAGCATTATACAAAACCAATACTGAAGATTTAATCACAGAAGTAGCTGTATCCAATGCTACAGGATATACCAATTTCTTCAAAAATGTTGGTGAAATGGAAAACAAAGGAATCGAATTAGCTTTAAATGCTGTTCCAATAAAATCAAGTAATTTCAGCTGGAATGTTGGTGTAAATTGGGCTAAAAATGAGAATGAAGTAGTTTCTTTAGATGATGGAGTTCAAAATTTACAACTAGGAAGTTTCCAAGGAGGAGTTACGATTAACGCAACAGTTGGACAACCTTATGGTGTAATTCAAGGAACTGATTATACTTACGCTGACGGGCAACGAATAGTTGATGCTTCGAATGGACAATATATTCCTTCCACCGAATCTGATAAAATTATTGGAAATGTACAACCAGATTGGAATATGGGTATTTCTAATAAATTTAACTATAAAAACTTTGCTTTAGGATTCTTAATTGATATACAAAAAGGAGGTGATATCTTTTCTTTAGATCAATATTATGGTTTAGCAACAGGTTTATACACTGAAACTGCTTTTATCAACGACTTAGGAAATCCTGTTAGAAATACAATAGCAAATGGAGGAGGATTTATAAACCCAGGTGTTAATGTAGATGCTAACGGTAATGTAACAGGTCAAAATACAACACGTATTAGAGCAGATCGTTTTGGAGCTCAAGGATACAGAAGAGGTTTACCTAATAAAGCTTTTGTGTATGATGCTTCTTATGTTAAATTAAGAGAAGTAACTATTTCTTATACATTACCAGATCATATCCTTCAAAATACTTTTATTCGAAATATGACATTTACCGCAATAGGATCTAACTTATGGATCATCGATAAAAATTTACCACATGCTGATCCAGAAGCAGGTTTAAGTTCAGGTAATGTCCAAGGATGGCAAAGTGGTGTTTTACCAACAACACGTGATTTTGGATTTAATGTTAAAGTTCAATTTTAAAAATGAAAAAAATGAAAAAAATTATATATAGCATATTTTTAACCTCTGTTATATTCTCATGTGATGTTGATGAATCACATGATACTAAGAATCCAACTGATGTCCCTGGAGAAACTCTTTTTGCCAATGCGCAAAAAGAATTAGTAGATCAAATGGTCAATACCAATGTCAATACTAATATATTCCGATTATTCTCTCAATATTGGACTCAAACTACTTACACAGATGAATCCAATTATGACATTACCACAAGAACTGTTCCAGACAATCACTGGGAAGCTCTATATGTAGATGTTATAAAAGACCTAAGTGCTGCAAGAACAGCTATTGAAGCAAGTGCCACAGCAACCGACACAGCAGACGATATTGCTGTGAGAACAAACAAATTAGCTATTATTAGCTTAATAGAAGCATACACTTATCAAATATTAATTGATACATTTGGTAATATACCTTATACAGAAGCTCTAGACATTAACAATGTAACTCCCGTTTATGATGATGCAAAAACAATATATCAAGAACTAATAACTAAAATTGATACTGCTTTAGATGATTTAGATGAATCTACAGGTAGTTTTGGAAATAGTGATCTGATTTATAGTGGAAATGTTACCAATTGGGTGAAATTTGCTAATTCCCTAAAATTAAAAATAGGTATGACTTTAGCAGATGCTGACAATGCATTGGCTAAAAGTACTGTAGAGAGTGCTGTATCAAACCTATTCACATCAAATGAGGATAATGCTGCATTAGCTTACTTATCTGCTCTACCTAATACCAATCCTCTATATGAAGATTTAGTGGCCAGTGGTCGACATGATTTTGTTGTAGCAAATACCATTGTAGATGTTATGAATACATTAGAAGATCCTCGTAGACCTTTTTATTTTACAGCAACAAGTGATGGTTCCTACATCGGAGGTACTTATGGAGCTAGCAATAGCTATGGAAGTAACTCTCATCCAGGTGCTAATATGACTACTCCTACATTTGAAGGAACTATATTAGATTATGTAGAGGTAGAATTCTTTTTAGCTGAGGCAGTAGAAAGAGGTTTTGCGGTTAGTGGTACAGCAGAAGAACATTATAATAACGCCATAACAGCTTCTATTTTATATTGGGGTGGAACTGATGCTGAAGCTACTGATTATTTAGCGAAATCAGAAGTGGCCTATAGTTCCGCAACTGGAGATTATAAACAAAAAATTGGAACACAAAAATGGTTTGCCTTATATAATAGAGGCTTTGAAGGCTGGACAGAATGGAGACGCTTAGACTATCCTGTTTTATCAGCTCCAACTGATGGTGTAATCAACGAAGTTCCAAAACGTTTTACATATCCTATAAAAGAACAAACATTAAATGGTGCTAATTATAATTCAGCTTCAAGTGCCATTGGAGGTGATCTAATGACAACCAAATTATTCTGGGATATAAACTAAACATTGATAATAACAAGAAAGAACTTCACACATTCTTTCTCACTTTGTCCAAAAAGACCGAATTATTTTCGGTCTTTTTGTTTTTTACTTATACAATATTCTTAAAAAAAGCCTGTTTTTATTATCAAATAGTTAAAAATGAACTTTTTGTTAAAAAAACACTTAAGTTCGTTTGTTTCTTTAAATACAATTCCTACTTTTGACAACATAATGATGAATTGGAACACATATACAAACTTTTATTTTTACTTCTTTTTTAAGGATTAGAGGTGATTTTTGTATATGCTAAAAATATAACAACCATTGCCTCTTGATATTTTCAAGAGGTTTTTTTTTGAAATAAATTTATGACAACAAAAAAAATAGCCATACAGGGAATTAAAGGTTCATTTCATGATGAAGCTGCACATATTCTATTCAATACGCAGCCTATCGAAATCATAGAATGTTTCACCTTTAAAGATGTTGCAAAATCAATCATAAATAATGAAGCAGATTATGGAATCATGGCAATTGAAAACTCCATAGCAGGCTCTATATTACCCAATTACAACTTGTTGATTGAATATAATCTGAAAATTATTGATGAATTATACATGCCTATAAATCATTATTTAATGGCTCAATCAGGACAAAAGATAGAACAAATTAAAGAAGTAAATTCACACCCAATGGCCTTAATGCAATGCGAAAATTATTTTGAACCTTATCCTAAAATTCGAATGGTTGAAGTAGCCGACACGGCCTTAGCTGCCAAGCGAATTGTAGACCAAGATTTAGAAGAAATTGCAGCTATAGCTCCAAAACGCTCTGCCAATGTTTATGGTTTGGAAATTTTAGGTGAAAAAATTCAAACTGTTAAAAATAACTTTACACGATTTTTTGTTATTCAAAAAGATGAACATAGTATCTCACATTTCAATAAAGTATCTATTAAATTTAAAGTATCACACGAATCAGGCTCTTTAGCACAAATTTTAAATCAAATTGCTTTTAGAAGAATTAACATGAGTAAGATTCAATCAGTCCCGGTTATTGAAGAACCTTGGAACTATGCTTTTTTTGCTGATCTAATTTTAGATGAAGGCTCAGAATTTGATACTTTTTTAGAAAGTGTCCGTCCATTAGTAAAAGATCTTAAGATTTTAGGGAAATATCAAAATAAAAGAACGTTATGATCCAAACAGCACAACGCTTACAACATATAAAAGAGTATTACTTTTCTATTAAATTAAAAGAAATTAAACGTAGAAATGAAGCAGGAGAAAATATTATCAATTTGGGTATAGGAAGTCCTGACCTCTTACCTCCTACTTCCGTTATCAAAGCATTACAAAATACTTCTGAAGAATTGTTAGCTAATAAATACCAATCCTATATTGGTACTGATGATTTACGTAAAGAAATAAGCAATTGGTATGCAAAACATTTCAATATCTCATTAAATCCTTCTAATGAAATACTCCCCCTTTTAGGCTCTAAAGAAGGAATTATGCATATTTCTATGACTTTTTTAAACAAAGGAGATTGTGTTCTAGTACCCAATCCTGGTTACCCAACCTATTCTTCTGTTTCCAATCTAGTTGAAGCTTCTATTTTA
Source organism: Flavobacteriaceae bacterium UJ101 (assembly GCA_001880285.1). Taxonomy (NCBI): domain Bacteria; kingdom Pseudomonadati; phylum Bacteroidota; class Flavobacteriia; order Flavobacteriales; family Flavobacteriaceae; species Flavobacteriaceae bacterium UJ101. The sequence goes on from CP016269.1 coordinate 706,024, forward strand.
TCTTATGACTTAGAAGAAAGCAATCATTGGTTACCATCACTAGAACAATTAAAATCAATGCCTTTAGACCAAGTTAAAATAATGTGGATTAACTACCCTAATATGCCTACTGGAGCTAAAGGTGATCAAAATATACTAGAAGAGTTAATTCAACTCGCTATAAAACATAATTTTATCATTGTTAATGATAATCCTTATAGCTTTATTTTAAATGATGATCCTATCAGTATTTTACAATTAAAAGATGCTAAAAAATGCTGTTTAGAGTTAAATTCTTTAAGTAAGCTGTACAATATGGCTGGTTGGCGAGTAGGAATGGTTTCAGGAAATGAAAAACTCATTACTGAAATTTTAAAAGTAAAAAGCAATGTAGATTCTGGAATGTATTTACCTATACAAAAAGGTGCTATTGAAGCTTTAAAACAACCTAAATCTTGGTTTGATCAACTTAATCAAGAATATAGAAACCGACGTAAATTAGTTTGGGAAATATGCGATCATCTCAATTTATCATATGATAAAAATCGAAGTGGAATGTTCATCTGGGCAAAAATTCAAAATAAGCAAAATAGTATCGATTGGTGTGAAGAGAAACTCAATACAAATAAAGTTTTCATTACACCTGGAACTATTTTTGGAAGTAACGGAGAAGGTTATGTTCGGTTTTCTTTATGCGCACCTGCTGAAGTTTTAAAAGAATCATTGGATAGATTAACAAAAAATCTCACTAAAATTGAATACCACTAAAATTGATACAATGAAAATAGCCATAATAGGTTTAGGTTTAATGGGAGGCTCTATCGCCTTAGGATTAAGACGTAGCAGTTTTGGTTCTAAATTTATTGGTATTGATCAAAGTTCAATCAATGCACAAGATGCATTAGATTTAAAAATAGTTGATTCAATTACAACAATAGATAAAATTCCTGAAGTTGATATCATCATTTTAGCAACTCCTATTGATACTATTAAAAGCATGTTGCCAAAAATTTTAGATCAAATAACCAACAAAACCTACGTAATTGATTTAGGATCAACTAAAAGGCGTTGTTGCAAGGCTGTAATCAATCATCCTAAAAGAAAACAATACATAGCAACACATCCTATGGCAGGAACAGAAAATTCAGGTCCCAAAGCTGCTTTTGCTGAATTATTTTTAAATAAAGTAGCTGTAATTTGTGATCAGGAGTTAAGTGATCCAAAGGGGGTTGAGTTAATTAAAAAACTCTATGCTTCTTTATGGATGAGAACAATTGAAATGAGCTCTGAAGAACATGATCGTCATATTGCATATGTTTCACATTTATCACATGTAACTTCTTTTGCTTTAGGTAATACAGTGTTAAACATCGAAAAAAATGAAAAAAATATTTTCGATATGGCAAGTACAGGTTTTGCTTCTACAGTTCGCTTAGCAAAAAGTTCCCCCGAAATGTGGGCTCCTATTTTTGAACACAATAAAGACAACGTTTTGTTTGCTTTAGATGCTTACATTAAAAATTTAGAATATATAAAAAATATGCTTTCTCAAAATCAATTTGATAAAATTAAAAATTATATGAGCGAAACAAATGATATTCGCAGAATTTTAAACGGAATAAATAATATAAAATAACATGGAAAACCTATTAGACAAAGATCAAAAATGGGCAAAAGAATTTGGACAGCCCATCGTAATTGCTGGACCCTGCTCTGCTGAGAGTGAAGAGCAAATGCTAGAAACTGCACACAGAATGGACAAAACTTATGTCAATGTTTTCCGTGCGGGAATATGGAAACCTCGAACAAAACCAGGTTCTTTTGAAGGTGTTGGTGAAATCGGGTTAAAATGGTTAAATAAAGTAAAAGAGGAAACCGGTTTTAAAACGGCAACGGAAATAGCCAATGCTGAACATGCAAAATTAGCTTTAGAGTACGATATCGATTACTTATGGATCGGTGCACGTTCTACTGTAAGCCCTTTTATTGTACAAGAAATTGCTGAAGCTATTAAAGGTACAAAAAAACCGGTTATTGTTAAAAACCCTGTAAATCCTGATTTAGAATTATGGATTGGAGCATTAGAACGATTTGCTTCTCAAGGAATTGAAAACTTAGGAGTAATTCACCGTGGTTTTTCAACCTACAAGAAAACCAAATATCGTAACAAGCCTAAATGGCAAATGGCACTCGATTTTAAAAAACGTCTACCTAATATTCCTATGTTAATTGACCCTTCTCATATAGCAGGAAATCGAGAACTATTATATGAAGTTTCTCAACAAGCTTTTGATTTAGAATATGATGGAATTATGATTGAAAGTCATCGAAATCCAGATGAGGCTTGGAGTGATGCAAAACAACAAGTAACACCGGAACGTGTTTTAGAAATTATTAAAGCTATTGAGTTAAGAAGACAATCCTCTGATAGTTCTATTTACAACTCCGCCTTACAAACGTTACGTTATGAAATTGATGAGTTAGATCAAGGTTTATTAGATGCATTAGCACACCGAATGAAAGTTTCAGAACAAATTGGTAAATTAAAAAAAGAAAATAATATTGCTATTTACCAACCTAATCGTTGGGATAACTTATTAGAAAAAGCTAAAATTGATGGTGAAAAATCAGGTTTATCAACCGAAATGGTAGAGCAAATATACAAAGCCATCCACCAAGCTTCCATTGATATACAAAGCAAGATTATGATTGATAAAAATTCATAATATAATAAGTGTTAAATGCTTAAAACCTCCAATATAACTTGGAGGTTTTTTTTATTACTAAAACCATCGTTTCCTTCTTCATTTTCTCACTTTACACTCAAAATTCTTCTTAAATAAAATAGTAGAAAAGTAGCTCTTTTTTAAAAAAATTACGCAACCTTTTCACAACTACCTCATCTTATAAGAAAACAACGAATCCAAATTGATATCAAATTATAACATTCGATATCAATTTATAAAAAATTATATTATGAGAAAAACCCATCTTATTACAAATCATATTCAATTAATATCTAATATTATAAAGACAGAAAATGAAATGATTTTACATTTAGATAATAAACATTCTATAGTTCATTCTTGCTAAATGATTTATCTTACACTAACTCATAACCAATCTGTTATCAATATAGAAAGACTCATACAAAAATGCTGTCAACAAGATCTAGCGGCTCAATCACAATTATATCAATTATTTGCAGATAAGCTTTTTGTAGTATGCTTAAAATATTCACAAAACTACCAAGATGCAGAAGACACATTACAAGATAGTTTTTTAACCATCTTTAATAAGATACATCAATATAAAAATAAGGGGTCTTTTGAAGGTTGGTTAAAACGAATTACGATCAACACAGCTTTACAAAAATATAGAAAAAAAACTCCTTTTCAGATTATAAAAGATAATGAAATAAATGAACAAAACGATCTATTAACTTTTGAAACCCAACATTTAGATATTAATTATTTATTAAAAATCATTCAAGAATTACCTAATCAATACCGACTTGTGTTCAATTTATATGTATTGGATAATTTCTCTCATAAAGAAATTGCTCAAATGCTACAAATCTCAGAAGGTACTTCTAAATCTAATTTATCACGAGCACGCATGATTTTAAAACAACGAATAGAAAAGGATGAACGACAATCACAAAAAGAAGCTTAAATGAACGACCATAAAAACATAGATCAATTATTTCAAGAAAAATTAAAAAATATTGAAGTATCTCCTAGCCCTCGAGTGTGGAATGCTATTGAATCTAAATTGCAAAAAAAGAAACAACCACGAGCTTTTCTTTTTTGGTGGCTTTCTGGAAGTGTAGCAGCCGTTTTTATTCTAAGTATTAGTGCTTATGTTTTAAAAAATCAAGATATTACAGAAACTCAGCAATCAACACCAACTATAACTATAGCTCCTGAAAAAACACCTAACACATTAGAAGAAAACAATTCAAATACGCCTTCTTCTTCACAAAAAATATTTGAAAAAAAAGATATTGTAAAAATCACCAAAAAACCTAAAAAAATTAAACAGGATAAAAAGTCAACAATTATAAAAAATCATCCTATAACGTCAAAATCTAGCCAATCAAATTTAGTTATTAATTCTAAAATTGATACAAGAGAAACAATATCTAACCTTATTGAAAAAGAGATAATAAAAGAGCAACGTTCAACAAAAGAAATCATAATTGATAAAAGAAAGTCAGAGGAAAAAACAATCAATCTTCTTGAACAAGATTATATGGCCAATTTAACAAAAAAAGACAGTATTCAAAGCTCTATAACTACCCTAAATAGGTGGTCTGTTTCACCTGTTATTGCGTCAATATCTACTAATTCATTCTCTGGATCTTCTCCTGTAGATGAAAATTTACAAAACAATCCAACTAAAGGAAATACAACCTTTTCCTATGGTGTAAAAATTGCTTATCAACTAAATGATAAATGGACCGTTCAATCAGGAATTCATTTACAAAAAATGAGCTTTATTACAGAAAATGTAACCATTGCTTCTACTACCATGGAAGATAATCCTTCTAATTTAGATTCTGATCAAACCTATTTCATTTCGGATAGTGATCCTTCACAATTTGAAGGGGCTAATGTTATAAGTCATAATACAACACTAAATCAATCACTTCGGTATATAGAAGTTCCATTAGAAGTAAAATACAAGTTTTTTAAGAGTAAAAAAATCAATACAAATCTAGTTGTTGGATTTAGCTCTTTATTTTTAAATGAAAATAAAATTGATGCAACCTCTTCTGAATTCTCAAAGAATATTGGATCGGCTCAGAACTTAAACAAAGTAAATTTTAGTGGTAATCTAGGAATAGATGTCAACTATTCTCTAGCCAAAAAATGGACTTTAAATGTAAACCCTATGCTCAAAACACAGCTCAACACATTTTCTGAAAAATCAAATGGTTTTACACCTTATTTCATAGGTGTTTATACTGGTGTCATATATAAATTTTAAATTATAAATAATCATGAAGAAAGTAATTTTAATACTATTTTTAAGCTTAAGTATATCATCTTGTTTAGATGATGACAACCCAAATTATCAATTTAAATTATTAACTATTGATAAAGCCATAACTCCTGAGAGTTTCACCTATGGCAAAGTGGATACAATAACCGTTCACTATACTTTGCCTAACTCTTGTCATGAATATAATGATTTGTATTACAAGCAACAAGACACTGTTAGAATTGTAGCTATTAGAGCAAAAGAAAACCTAGGTATTACTTGTAATCAATCTACAATAAAAAAACAACATTCTATTCCTATAAGGGTCTCTCAAAAGAAAACATACTTATTTAAATTTTGGAAAGGAAAAGACAAAGATGGAAAAGATACTTATGAAGAAGTTAAAGTTCCAGTAATCGTAAAGGATAAATAATATCGCCACTTTTTATTCATTATTTCTTTAGTTTTACTGCTTTCACAAACTAGAATTACTGTATTAAAAATCAAGATAATTTAGAATAAACATCTAAATTATCTTGATTTTTTACTATTGCATACCTACATTTGTTAAAAACAAAAAGACATGTCAGCAATTGTTAGTGGTTTTTCAAAACTAACCAAAGAACAGAAAATCGATTGGGTTATTGAACATCATTTAAATCATAATCCTGTTGCAAAAAAAATTATCACTCAATATTGGAATGATGATACTAAATTGCAAAAATTACATGATGAATTTTCTGAAAATACAGTTTCTAACTTTTATATGCCTTTTGGATTAGCACCTAATTTTAAAATAAATGGTCAAATAATGACCATCCCAATGGCTGTTGAAGAAAGTTCTGTTGTTGCTGCAGCTTCTAAAGCAGCAAAATTTTGGTTAAATCGTGGTGGCTTTAAAACCACAATATTAGGAACCACAAAATTAGGTCATGTGCATTTTAATTTTCATGGAGATCAAAAAAAATTATCTTCTTTCTTTGAAAATTCTTTAAAAGAAAAATTACACCTTGACACAGAAGGCATTACACACAATATGCGTAAACGTGGAGGTGGAATTTTAGCTATAGAATTAATTGACAAAACAGCTGATATTGATGATTACTATCAATTAAAAGTTTCTTTTGATTCTGTAGACTCTATGGGTGCTAATTTTATCAATTCTTGTTTAGAACAATATGCTAAAACACTTGAGCGAGAACTAAATTTATCTGATTCTTTCACACAAGAAGAAAAAGAAAGTTTACAAATTATCATGTGTATTTTATCAAATTATACACCTGACAATATCGTACGAGCAGAGGTTTCTTGTCCTATAGAAGATTTAGCCGAAGGGGACGTTACTGCAGAAGAATTCGTATCTAAATTTACTCAGGCTATCCGTATTGCAGAAGTAGAGCCATACAGAGCCACAACTCATAACAAAGGTATTATGAATGGTGTTGATTCTGTTGTGATTGCTACTGGTAATGATTTTAGGGCTATTGAAGCCTGTGCACACACGCATGCTTCTCAAAATGGACACTATTCTAGTTTAACACATTGTAAAGTTGAAGAGGGTATTTTTTACTTTTGGATTGATTTACCTATCGCATTAGGAACTGTGGGAGGATTAACTTCTTTACATCCTTTAGTGAAATTAGCTTTACAAATACTTGGAAATCCTAATGCACAAGAATTGATGGGAATTGTTGCTGTAGCGGGACTTGCACAAAATTTTGCTGCTTTACGTTCTTTAGTAACTACAGGTATTCAAAAAGGACATATGAAAATGCATCTTTTTAATATTCTCAATCAATTTGATGCTTCTGAAGAAGAAAAAGCTTATTTTGTTAACTATTTTAAAGATAAAACCGTCACTCATCATAATGTGATTACCGAATTAGAAAAATTAAGAAATGCTTAATAAGCGTTTATACAAAAAAGATTGGTTATGCAATTCAAATTGCATAACCAATCTTTTTTCTAATTAAAATTACCCTCTAAGATAATTGCTTTCGGAAATAAAATATTATTTTCTAAATGAATATGCTGATGTAAATCTTGCTCAAATTCTTCTAATTTAGAATATAAGGCTTTAAATGTATTGCAAGCTCCTTCAGGAGGTGTATAATTAGATGTTAACATTGCTATTTCTTTAAAAATATTCCCTGCTGTTTCATGTTCATGTTCCATCATTTTTACAGGATTCTGTACCGTTCCAAAGTGAGGTGCTTCAGAAATACCACCTTCTCTTTTTGCATTTACTAATTCTTTTATATAAGGAAATAAAATAACTTCTTCTTTTTGCATATGACTCATTAATTCATCTGCTACTTCAAGATATAAGTCCTTAACTTTTACTACTTCAGGATGTTCTTCCCCATGTACTCGAGCAACTTTAGTCGCATATTGTGATAATAGAGGAATATTCTCCAAGACATAATTATGATGTATATTGATTATATGGTCAATCAAGAAATCTAATTCCCACTTATTATAATCATATGATTTAGATACTTGATCAATGTTTTCTAATTCATCCATTAAAACACTAAAATCAACTCCTTTTTTTACACATGCATCTTCGATTGATATATTTCCACCACAACAAAAATCAATTCCGTATTTCTTAAATACATGTGCGGCTTTAATATTCTCAGCTACTACTTCAGCTACTGTTTTTTCTTTAACTAATTCCATAACCTTACTTATTTAATTTTGATATTTCTATTATTTTTGATACCGTTTCTTTATTATCTACCCCTAACCCTTCTTGTTGGTGAATTAATTCTCCTTGTGGATCAAAAACACTGATAATATTTGAATGTGAAAAATCCATTGGTGATATTTCTTTATATTTTACAGCCAATATATTGGCAAACTCTCTAACTCCAGATTCTGTCCCTTGTAAAAATGTCCATTGTTCACCATCCATTTCATTCTCTTTTGCAAACTTTTTCAATCGCTCAGGAGTATCATTTTTAGGGTCAATAGACACCAAAACATAATGTACTTTCCCTTTTGAAGATTCTGACACCTTTTTCTCAATATTCCTCATATCAGCAACCAATCTTGGACAAGCTGATTTACAAGTAGTATAAATCATAACCACTACCAATGTTTCTCCCTTTAAATCTTTCAATTCAATTACCTTTCCCTCTTCTGTATTCCATTTTGTAGTCAAATTAAAAATAGAAGTCTCCGAAATACTATCAGCTATTTCCTTTTTCTTTACTGTTTGGATCGGTTCCAAATCCATCTTACAAACAGGACAGCTTCCAGGTTCTGAATAAACTTTATCTCCCTCACATTTCATTGGACATTGATAGGTAGTTGACGAAGTAGCATCTGCAGGTTTATTATGGTTGCACGAAAAAACAACCATCATCGTCATCATAAAAACAATTACTTTTTTAAATAACCTAGTATTCTTATGAACTATTGAATAGTCCATAACCATTGTTTTAAATTTCATCTCTTTAGAATTTTAGTGTTTTAAAAATGTTTTAATAGATTTTATATTAAAACTATCGAGTAAATGTACAAAGTAATAAAATCGTAATCATATGATCTAGATCACGTTAGAGCAAAAGTAATGAGAATTCTTTTGAATATTTAAAACATAATAAAGGGCTACAATAATTTGTGTTTTTTCATAAAAAAAGCCACCCGAATGGGTGGCTTTTCATTATCAAATATATTATTTATAATGTTGAATTCGTTTTACGAACTGCTTCTGCACTATCTTTAAGTTTAGCTAATTCAGCTTCAGTTAAATCTAATTCAATTATTTTTTCAATTCCTTCTTTACCTAAGATAACCGGTACACCAATACAGATATCACTCAATCCATATTCTCCTTCTAACATAGCTGAGCAAGGGAATATTTTCTTTTGATCACATGCTATTGCCTGAACCAAAGCAGAAACGGCTGCACCTGGAGCATACCATGCTGATGTTCCTAACAAACCTGTTAATGTAGCTCCTCCAACCATTGTTGCTTGTGCTACTTCTTGTAATCTATCTTCTGACAAGAACGTAGAAACTGGAATTCCATTATAAGTAGCTAATCGAGTTAAAGGTAACATTCCTTTGTCAGAATGTCCTCCAATAACCATTCCATGAACATCAGATGCCGGACGATCTAATGCCTCACTCAAACGATATTTGAATCGAGCACTATCTAAAGCTCCTCCCATTCCAATAATTCTATTTTTTGGTAACCCTAGTTCTTTATGAGTTAAATACGTCATTGTATCCATTGGATTGGACACTATAATGAAAATAGCATTCGGAGAATGTTCTAAAACGCTAGTTGTTACTGTTTTTACGATCCCTGCATTAATTCCAATCAATTCTTCACGAGTCATACCCGGTTTACGTGGAATTCCCGAAGTTACCACTACAATATTAGAATTTGCCGTTTTTGTATAATCGTTTGTACTACCTGTAATTTTAGTATCAAAACCATTTAAAGTAGCTGTTTGCATTAAATCCATTGCTTTCCCTTCCGCGTATCCTTCTTTAATATCTAACAATACTACTTCTGTAGCAAAATCTTTAATTGCAATATATTCTGCACAACTTGCACCGACACTTCCTGCCCCTACTACTGTTACTTTCATTTTATTGAATTTTATGTATTTAATTTATAACTAAGCCATAAATGTACTAAAAATACATCAAATAAATTCTTTCTTTTATTAAGAATTTTATTTAAAATCTTCAGAATTCAACTCTTCTGGGAACTGCTTCACATCTTCTGGAATATCTTGAGTTAAAGTGCTTAAGAATGTTTTGATTTCTCGTACATTCTTTTTACCTATTTCCCTTCCTAATTGTACTGTCCCCATTATTCTAATTGCTTCATCTAAATCTTTTACACTTCCATCATGAAAATAAGGTCCTGTTTTTTCTACATTACGTAAAGTTGGAACTTTAAACATGAATAAGTCATCCTCATTTTTCGTTTCTTGATAACGGCCGCTATCAATTGCATTACTTTTTGTATACGTCCAATAATCTGGTTTTATTAAACCAAATCTTTGATACATAGAACCTCCAATATTACTTCCTTGATGACAATCAGTACATTTTAAATCAATAAATGTTTTTAACCCTTGTCTTTCTTTTTTAGAAAGTGCTTTTATATCTCCTTTCAAAAACTCATCAAAACGAGATGGTGTCATCAACTCTTCACGCTCAAAACTACCAATTGCTTTTTTGAAATTTTCAAATGTAATAGGATTTGCTTCATCTGGAAATGCTTCTTTAAATAACACTTGATATCCTTTTACCTTCCCTAATCGATCCATTAAAAACTTTTCAGAAGGAATATTATGTTCTACTGGATTTAATACAGGACCTCCAGCTTGTTCTTCTACATCAGCTGCACGTCCATCCCAAAATTGTACAAAATGACCTGCTGCATTAAAACTGGTCGGAGAATTTCTTCCTCCTAACTCTCCTGTATCACCTGGTGAAAATGGTTTATTATCCACTCCAAAAGTTTCTAATCCATGGCAAGAATTACAACTAATGTTTCCTTCTTTAGAAACTCTCGTATCATGATATAAAATTTTTCCTAGCTTAACTTTTGCATCATTTACAGGGTTATCGGCTTTATGCTTAATTTCAAGAGGCTCAAAAAAACCTTGAGCATCTTTTAATAATTGTTTATCACTTTTAGTGATAACATCTTCTTGTTTTACTGGTGTTGATTTTTTTTCTTCTTTTCCACAAGAAATCAATAAACTTGTAGCTAGTAAAGTAAACACAATTTTTTTCATACTTCTTTTGTTTTCATTATAGGTTTCAAGATAGATCTTGAATCATTTGAAACTTATGACATAAATCAATAATTGTATAAACCTATCTTGCATTATATATAAAAATAGTCATAAAATATTAAAAATCAATAATTTAAAATAAAATATAATTATATAGCTTTTTTTTATGTATTAATAAGTATACTCTATCGAACTATAAAAAAATAGAGCTCTTATAATAAGAACTCTAATTTTTAACTCAAAAATTATATAAGAACGTCATTTACATTCCAAATCCACCTCCACTAGCTTCATTATCACTACGGTCTTTACGATTACGACTTTTTACTTTTCCACTTCTAAAATTATATTTTACTCCTACAAAAATTTGCTGGTTTTCCCAATTCCATTCTCCAGTCTGTTGAAAACGTTCTGGACGTACATTATCCCATCTAGCATACATAATATCAAAGATATCTTGGAAACGAACACTTAGACTTAATTTGTTATCCATAAAGGTCTTTCTTGCTCCTAAATCAATTCTCCACATATCTCCAAATTCTCCTTGTAATGTTTTTTGTTTACTTCGATAGAAACCAAACAATGACATACTTAACGTTTTGTCTAATTTGAAGGAGTTGTTCATTCTTAAAAAGAAAGAATTGTTATCTACTTGTGCTATTTCATTTATTCCTGTAGTTGGATCAAAGTATACAGATCCTTCTAACTCTGCAAAGTAATATTCTGCTCCAGAATAGATACTCCACCATTTTGCTGGATTATAATTGAAGACCAATTCTGCTCCATAATTATCTGCAGATCCTACATTCACATTTTGAAACTTAATAATTCCATTATCTTCATCGTAATTAAATTGCTGATTAAACTGATCATTTATTTTTCTGTAAAACCCTGTAAGTCCTACATATCCTTTTTTAATTTGGCGGCTTACACCCAATTCAAATGAATTAGTAAATTGAGGAACTAATAAAGGATTTCCAATCACTTGAGTATTAGAAGATGCATATTGAGGGATAGGAGATAACATTCCTGTGCTTGGACGATCTACTCTTCTTGAATAATTTGCTGATAATTCTGTCTTTTCCTCTTCTCCTAATTTATAAGCTAAATGCACTGTTGGATACAATTCAAAATAATCTCGATCATATACTTCAAAACTTGCGTCATTGTAACCTGTTTTTACATCAACCTGTTCCGCTCTTAAACCAGCTTTGTAACTAAATCTTCCTAGCTCATGACTCAATTCGGCATAACCTGCATAAATATCACGATCAAACGTATATACATTATTTCCTGTTATTGATTGAGAGTGTAAATAGTCTTGTTGGAATTCTGTTAAACGAATGGCTGAACCTAATTCTAATTTCATATTTTTCCCTATTGGATTTGCATAATCCACATTCACTAAAAATTGATTATTATCGGTATTATTTCTTTCAGAATACAACCCAGCATTCGAATCATTTGTATTTCGATTCATTAACTCATCATAAACGGTATAAGAGGTTTCTACTTCTAATTGATGTCCATCTTTATCAAATTTCCTTTCATAATTCACATTAAACTCTTTCCAATCACCATCTTCTTCTGTGTTAACCGTATTACTAGATTGTAAAATTCCTGTACTCAAACTTTTCAACTCTTCATATCCTTTATTTTCTTCATCATCTCTTGAATAATTGGCAAAAGCAGAAAATGTATTATTATCATTTATATACCAATCAAATCCTAATTTACCATATTTATTAATTTCTCTTGAATCGATGTCTATTGCTTGTGAACGATCTTGGTTTGGCATTCTAAAACCTCCATAATTTACTCCTCTATAATCACCGTAACCTGTATTTCCAAAAATGTTAATTTTACCTGTATTATGATTAAAATTTACATCTGTTGAATATTTTCCTACTTCTCCATATCTAAAATTATTGGATAGCGTAATATTCGTCCCTTTCATTTTTTGTTTTTTCACAATAAAATTGATTACTCCAGAATTTCCTTCAGGGGAATATTTTGCTGAGGGATTCGTAATTACTTCTATTTTATCTATTGTATTAGGAGGGTATTGTTGTTTTACCTGTTCGTAACTCAATGTTGTAGGTTTTCCATTAATCAAAATACGTACATTCGTGTTCCCTCTCAATTGAATTGAATTATTTTGTTGATCAACAAATACGCCTGGAACAGTATTCATTACATCATCTAAATTGGCTCCATCTGCAATAATATCATCTCCTAATTCTAATACTTTTCGATCAATTTTATTTACAATCGTAGTTTTCTTACCTACTTTTGTAACGGTACCAATTGTTTCTGCTACATTCGATTTTAGAAATAATTTCCCTAAATCTGTTCTTCTTTGATTAACTTTAATTTTTCTAGTTGTTGTCTCAAAACCTGTAAAACTTAATTCTAAGACATATTCATCAAAAGGTATTTTTTCTAATACAAAATTTCCTTCAATGTCAGTAACTGTTTCAGCAACAACTTCTTCATTTTTCTTAATTAGTACTTCTGCATAAGGTAGAGTTTCTTCAGTTCCATCTTCATAAACCTGTCCTACTATAATTCCTCTTTTTTCTATCTCTTCTCCACTTGCCCATGTAAATGAACTACACAGTACCCATATAAAGTTCAATAGCAATAATTTCGTTTTCATAATATAGTGTATTTTATTTTACTAATTTGTTATACATAATACCATGTTATACATAATCAAAAAACATGGATTTTACTAAATAGTACACTTATAAGACATCACAATTTGCTATTTGTTACACTTTTTTTTATTTTTTTTCAAAAAATTATTGTCCAACACCATCTGTTATGTTTTCATTCCTTGATTTTCGTTCAATATTTTTACGTTGCTTACCTGAAGAAAAATTATATTGAAAACTAAATGTAAAACGTTGATTTTGAATATAGTTTATATCATATGATTTGAGAGGTCTGTATTGATCATATTTTACAAAAGAAGTATTAAATAAATCTCTAAACATTAGACTGAATGAAATTTTATTATCCATTAATAATTTTCTCAACGAAAGATTTATTCTACTAATATGTTTAAATGTTCCTGAAAAATCATCATAAGTAGAATTATACATTCCATCTACACTTAATTTTAAACTTTCATTTATATTAAATGTGCTATATAATTGTCCGTCTAATCGGTTATCACTAATTTGATCAAATTCATTATTTATAAATCCTTGACGTTTATAATAGTATAAATTCCATGTTGTATTTATATTCCACCATTTAAAAGGGCTATAATTAACTATCAATTCCGTTCCGTATTCATTCTTATCCCCCATGTTAATTCTCTGATATACAATAGTATTAGAATCATCTTCATCTAAATAGCGATTAGATCCAATTTCATCTTTAATAAATCTATAATAAACTCCTAACCCTAAATACCATTTATCTTTTTGATATTTATAATTCAATTCTATATTATCAGTTAATTGTGGTTTCAGTGTGTTACTTCCTAATAATTTATAGTTATTAAATTCTCCACGAATAGGTTGAAATAAATATGAAGAAGGTCTTTCTATTCTTCTTGAATAGTTCAATTGAAATTCATTATCATCATTTAATTCATAATTAAAATGAGCAGATGGGAAAAATTTAACATAATCATTTTTAAAAGTTTCTTCACTATTGATTGAGGTTAAATCTGTAAATTCGGTTCTTAAACCCAATTGAAAACTTATCTTTTTTAATTTTCTCTGATATATACCATATAAACCAAAAACATTTCTCGTAAAATCAAGATCATTATCTGTTTCTCTAATAGTGAAATCTTCATCCAAATTATACCATAATGCTTCTCCTCCAAACTCAATTTTAGCATTCTTGCCTAATGGATTTGTATAATCCACATTTAATCGAGTAGTATTATATTTATCTAGTCTAGAAGAGTTATAAAAAGTACTATAAAAATAATTAATGTTTTCCTTATCTCTATCATGTTGGTACATCCCTTCTACATCCAAACGATGTCCCTTTTCATCAAATTTACGCTGATAAAAGATTTTGGTTTCGTATCCTCTAAATTTAGTTTGATCAAATTGTGTATAATGTGTATTTACATTCGTTAACTTAGATAGTGAATCAATATCTGTATTCACTTTAAAATCCGTATAGCCATATTGAAACTGCGTTGATAAAGTGTTTTTTTCATCAAAAAAATAATCAATTCCTATTCTATTAGTTGTTCGATAATAATCAGGAAATCGATCTGTATCGTAAAATACCTCTTCTCGATCTTGCGTCAATCTATTATGATCTTTAACATCAAAATAGTTGGTATAAGCTCTAATATTTAATTTTCCAAAATTATAATTCCCAGCACCTTTTACAAAATACCATGGTAATTCATCATAATCAAAATCCATAGCAACGGTAGCATTAAATCCTTCATCAGCATTTTTTTTGAGTACAATATTTACAATTCCTGAAATACCTTCAGCCGCATATTTTGCTGATGGATTGGTGATCACTTCTATTCTGTCAATATCATAAGGATCTATTGAGCGAAGCAAGTCTTGATATGTTTGTCTTGTTAAGCGACCGTCAATCAAAACTTGTACTTGATTACCTCTCAACAATAATGTTTCATCGTTATTCACATGAACTCCAGGCACTATAGCCATGAGGTCGTTTAAAGAGGCTCCTGTTTGTATTAAATCATTTCCAACATACACCACTTTTCGATCTATTGCATTTTTAATAACCGTTTTCGATCCTGTAAATTCAACCTCTCCAATCAAATTGTTTGTTTCTAGAATAATATTTTCTAAAATTAGGTTTGAATCATCAACTACAATTTTTTCGAAAAAATCTATAAAACCTTCCTTACTTATTAATAAAACAAAATTTTCTGAAGTTACACCTTCTAAAACAAATTCACCTTGCGAATCTGATACTGTTTTCTTAATTAATGCTCCTTTCTTATTCTTTAATTCAATTGAAGCATTGACCAAAGGCTCATTTATTTCCGAATATAGTACTCCGGAAATTCTATATTGAGACTTCACCAATCCTAACACAAAAAACAACAGTATTATGTATGAAAATTTCATTTAAATGCTAATATAACAAATAAATTATGTATTTATTATATTAAAACATAAAACTATTCATTTCGGTTTGCTAGCACAAACATTACGACTACATTTCATTCAAAACTTTAAAAATTTCATCATAATTAGGTGTTAAAATAATTTCTACTCTTCTATTTTTAGTTTTACCTTCAGAAGTATTATTATCAGCAACAGGAATATATTCACTTCTACCCGCAGCTGTCATTTGAATTGGAGAAACTCCATTTTTTTCTAATACTTTTGTAATAGATGTTGCACGCATCACAGATAAATCCCAATTATCTTTCACAGCTGTTGCTCCACTAAATTCTACATTATCTGTATGTCCTTCAATTAAGATATTTAAATCTGCTTCATTTTTTAAAACGTTAGAAATCTGCTTTAAAGCGGCAATTCCTTGTTCTCCAACAGCCCATTTTCCTGAGGCAAAAAGTAATTTATTCTCCATAGAAATATATACTTTCCCTTCTTTTTCTTCTACAGTCAACCCTTTTCCTTCATACGATTTCAAAGCTTTTTGAACTGTATTTTTCAAATTTGTTAACGTTTGTTTTTGCTCTGATAACAAACCTTCTAAATCATTAATTCGAGTAATTTTATCTGCTAGTTCTGTTTCTGTTTTTGCTAAGGAAGCTTTCTTCTCATCTAATTCAGAACGTGTTTTTTCTAAATCGGATAACAATTGACGATTTTTTTCTGCATTCTCTTTCAGCATAGCTGAATTCTGAGAAGATAATGCTTCATAATCTTTTTTAAGGTTCTCATAATTTTGATTCAAACTACTTAATTCATTTTGCAAATTATCTCTTTGTAACACTAATTGCTTTTTTTCCTCTTGTAAAGAGCTATGTTCTTCTTGCAATACTTTTAAGGCATCTGAATCTTTTCGAAGTTTAGCATTTTCACGCATTGAGTTTCGATAACGTGTTTCCAAATCGTTATATTGTTTTGTTGAAACACAACTTGACAATAACGCTATCCCAATACTTGCTGTAATAAATCTTTTTTTCATTTTAATAATTTCAATATGTAGTCAAAATTGTTTTTATAAATCTAACTCTACCACGATAGGACAATGATCTGAATGTTTTGCTTCAGGCAAAATGGTAGCTCGAGTCATTTTATCTTTTAAAGGTTCTGTAACCATATTATAATCAATACGCCAACCTTTATTATTATTTCGAGCATTCGCACGATAACTCCACCAACTATACTGATCAGGCTCTTTGTTAAAATGACGAAAACTATCTATAAAACCACTTTCTATAAATTGCGTTAACCATTCTCTCTCCACAGGTAAAAACCCTGAAACTTTTGCATTTCGAACCGGATCATGAATATCAATTGCTTCATGACAAATATTATAGTCTCCACAAACCACTAAATTGGGTATCGTTTTACGTAGCTCTGTTAAATACTGTAAAATCTCCTCCATGTAATTTAATTTAAATTCCAAACGATCCATATTCGTTCCTGAGGGCAAATACATACTCATAATAGAAACTTCTTCAAAATCAATTCGAATATTACGTCCTTCAAAATCCATCGTCTCAATTCCAGTACCATATTCGATATGCTTAGGTTCTTTTTTTGTAAAAATAGCAACACCACTATACCCTTTCTTTTGAGCAGAATACCAATAATGTTTGTAACCTAGGTTCTCAAAAATAGAGACCTCTACTTGTTCTTTCATCGCCTTGGTCTCTTGTAGACAAATTACATCAGGGTCTGCCACTTTTAACCATTCATCAAATCCTTTTTTCAATGCAGCCCGAATTCCATTTACATTATAACTAATTATTTTCATTTCTTATTATTTAAGATTTTTAAGGTTTAAAAACACAACGATTCAAGATCTTATATAGAATACGTAATTCCGTTGATTTTAGTATCTTTTAAAAAATTTCTATAAAAATAGAAAAAAAGTGTCACATCTATTTTTATACGAAGTCTTTTAATTGAATTTACGAAACTTTAAAACGACCTTTTGTTATTATTACGACTAAATAAGGAACAAAAATTACTAAGAAAATGTGCCTCTGGAGACAGAAAAGCACAGTTGGAATTGTACAAAAAATATGCTCAAGGTATGTTTAAAGTTTCGTTTTCTATTGTACGAAATTCCGCATTGGCCGAAGATGTCGTCCAAGAGGCCTTTATTAGTATTTTTAAAAACTTAAATTCGTTTAAAGGTGAGGTAACTTTTGGTGCATGGATGAAAAGAATTGTGATTAATAAAAGTATCTCTGCATTAAAAAAAGAAAAAAGATTTGATTTTGAAACGGAACTTGAAGAATTCGTTGAAGAAACAAATTGGGAAGAAAGTAAAATAGATTTAATACGATTAAAACAATGTATGCAACAACTATCTGATAAAGATCATACCATCATTTCATTGTATTACTTGGAAGGATATGATCATGCCGAGATAGCTGAAATATTAAATATTAGTTATGATAATTCGAGAACAATTTTATCAAGAGCTAAAGTCAAATTGAAAAATTTAATTGAAAATGAACGATCCATTAAAAAAGATATTGAATCGACATAAGGAAAAACTCTTTTCAGAAGAACTTAGTTCAAATCATCTTTCAAAGTTTGAAGAAAAGTTGAACACCGAGTTTGGAACACAAGCTACATCTTCTAAAAATTGGATTTATTATTCTGGGATTGCAGCAAGTCTTGCTTTTCTTATCACCTTAGGCATTGTATTTTTTAATTCTAATCAAACAGAAGAAAACACAATCGTTCAAAGTGAAGTTCAAGAATCTGAAAACTTTTTTGCCTTAGCTGTTGAACATAAAATCAAACAACTTAAAACCTATGAAACACCTCAAACTAAACCGTATATTGATCAATGCTTAAAAGCATTAAATCAACTAGATCAAGACTATACAGATCTAAAAAAAGATTTTAACGATACAGGTAATGATCAATTAATCAACCTAATGTTAGATAATTTAAAGAAACGTGTGGATATTTTAGAAGAATTGATTCAACAATTAGAACATTATAAAAATCAAGGATATGAATTATAAATTTACAATTCTATTAGCCTTTCTTTTATCCATTGGAATAAAAGGAAATACAATTGATTTCAAACCAGATCATGTAGAAAAACGTACTTATAATTGGACTTATAATGTATTGGAGAATGCCCTATTTGAAATTGATAATAAATATGGCAATGTAAACATTACAACTTGGGATCAAAATACAATTGAAATCAACGTTACGGTTACCTATGGTCATTGGGATAAAGAAATTGCAAAAGAGAAAATTAATTGCATTAAAATCAAAACCTCAGCAACACAAAGTTATGTTACAGCAACCACAGAGTTTAATTGTGACCTTTCAGTGAAAGGAAATCATAGAAAAAGTAACAACGATTTAGGGGTTAAAATCAATTATGAAGTAAAGATCCCTAGCTATGGAAATTTGATTGCTCGTAATAAATATGGAAACATTATTTTAGGAACCATAGGAGGTAATACCAATATTCACTTAAAATATGGAACTCTTATTGCCAACACTTTAAAAAGTAATAGTAATATTCTTGATTTAAGCTATAGCAAAGGAACACATATTCAACTCGTTAACAACTTAAACATTGAAGATGCTGACTATTCTGACATTACTATTAATGGTGCTAAAACCATTCATTTTAATTCAGATTATACGGATATTAAAATTGATAAAGTAGAGCAAATCTTGAGTAGCTCTATGGACTATGGAAATTTAGAAGTTAATGAAGTTAATTGTCTTACTTTTTCAGCAGATTATTCTAATTTAAAAATCAATTTATTGCATGAATGCTTAAATCTAGACATGAGTTATGGTTCCTATAAAATCAATCAAACCAGTGATCAATTTCATCGAATTCATGTTATAGCAGCTTATTCAAGCGGAAAAGTAAAAGTAAACCCTAATGCTTCTTTTAAAACACATACTCTAACAAAATATAGTGATACCTATTTATCTCCCAATATAAAAATAAAACAACACGATAAATCACATACTTCCGAAGAAATTAATGCAGAATATAATGCATCAGGCTGCATGTGTAGCACTGTTCACATAGAAAGTAAATATGGAAATATAAAAATAGAAACTACAAAATAAAAAATATGAAAACAATAACCAACATCGTACTCGTAATCCTCTTTATTATTTCACAAAATTCATGTGCTCAATCTTCAATTAAAGGGGAAGGAAGTGTGATTACAAAAGAATTTCCCATTTCAAATTTTACTGAACTAAACATAGCAGGTTCTATCGATTACATTTTAGTTGACAATGCAAGGCAATCAGCTGTAATAGTTAAAACACATGCTAATTTAATGGATCGAATTGAAATCAAACAAAAATCATCTGCTTTAAGTATTGGTTTAAAAAACAATACCAATTTACGTTCTTACAAAACATTTGAAGTTTATATTCCCGTTTCAACTCGTAATTTAGCTGAAATTCATCATGCAGGTTCTGGAGAGATGATTTCAGAAGTCATTTTATCAGCTAATTCTTTAGAGCTTAATCATGCAGGTTCTGGAGAAGTTTCTACACAAGTCAATAGTTATAATTTAAAAGCTTCTACAGCAGGATCTGGAGAAATAAATCTTGAAGGAAAAGCTGAAAATGTAAAAATGAGTCTTTCTGGATCAGGTGAAATTCTTGCTAAAAATTTAAAAAGTAAAAATGCAAAAATTGGTATTTCTGGATCGGGTGAAGTTGAAATCAGTGTTAGTCATGATTTAAAAGTAGCGATATCCGGTTCTGGAGATGTATATTATAAAGGGAACCCAAGCAATATCAAAAAAACCATTTCAGGGAGTGGTGATGTAACACAATTATAAAATAAATATGATGAAAAGAATTGTATTAGTATTAGCAACCGTAATTTTTATTTTCACCTTACATTCTTGTGTGTTAGCTTTAGATGCTCAAGGTAAATTCAGTAATTCAACGGTCAATCATTATGTAACCAATATTCATGGTAATGGTAATGTTTTAAGTTTTAATCGGAATATTTCACCTTATGCAGATTTAAAAGTAGACGGTCCCTTTGACATTCAAATTGACTCTTCCTTACCTTCTGATGAAATCCGTTTAGAATGCGATGAAAACTTAGCCAATTATGTGGAAACAAAAGTAGAAGGAGATACTTTACATATTAAAGCTAAAGATAACATTCACTTTCAGAATATGACCAAGTTAAAGGTTTATGTACCAAAATAATTACTAAAAAATGAATAATGAAATCACATCATCTGTAATTGATATTCATTATTCATTTTTCATTTTTTCGCTTTAAATACTGAATCGCTCCGGTAGACCATAAAGCCCATAAAATTAATACCGGTTGAAAAAATAAACGAACCAATCGTTTTGTATCGGTATCCAAACGTAGAGAATCAATACCATTTATATATTGATGAATGTTCCCAGGAAAAATTAACACATAGAAAATAGCTAGTGTAATTCCTGTTTTCACTTTGAATTCTCTTCCCCAAATCATCAGTAATCCAAATATGATTTCAATAATACCTGATACAATGACAACAAAGTCTTTATCAAACATAACCCATTCAGGTACTTGAGCTTGAAAAGCTAATCTTCTAAAAGATAAATGTCCTATTCCTATGTATAACATAATCAATCCAAGAAGGATTCTAAATACGTTTTGTGCCGTTGTGGTTTGTACTATTTTCATCTTATTCATTTAGAATTATATCATTCATCACACAAATATAGAATAAGTTATATAGATCAAAAGAAACATTATTCCTTATTAAAAAAATTCACTTCTAAAACCTGCTTGAACACCGCTTCTTTACTAAGTTTAAAAAACATCAAGACAAAAAATATTTTTGACTTGACAAAACACTCATTACATCAAGACAAAAAAAATTATATCAAGACGTTTTTTTGGTTCCGTCTTGATATAATAAATTTCTATTTATTTAAATCTAATTTATTTGTGACTTTTCTATGAATTGTTTTGGACTTAGTCCTACTTTCTTTTTAAATATTCGAGAAAAATATTGTGGATATTCAAAACCTAGTTTATAAGCTGTTTCTGAAATAGAAACATTAGGGGTCAAAAGTAAATTTTTAGCTTGTTCTATCAAATAAAGGTTTATTTGATCAATGGCTGTTTTTCCTGTCTCCGCTTTAATTGTATCACTCATATAGCGATGACTAATATTTAGTTGACTTGCCAACCATTCTACTGAAGGAATACCCTTTTCTTCAAGCTGATTTTGTCTATAGTATATTTCCAAAATAGTACGAAATTGGGTAAATAAAGCTTGATTGATTTCTTTCCTATTCAAAAATTGACGTTTATAAAAACGATCTGCATATTTCAAAAGTGTCTCCAAATGAGAAAGAATAATATCTTTACTAAATTCATCTTGGTTATTATGATATTCCATTTTAATACTTTGGAATATAGACTTTATCAATTCTTCTTCTTTTGGGGATAAATGAAGGGCTTCATTAACGTGATAATTGAAAAAATTGTATTGCTTTAATTTTTCAAATAATGAACTTCCATTTAAATAATCTTTATGAAAAGTGATATGATAACTTTCTGAACTAATAACCAGCTCTTGAAATGTTAAGGTTTGACCGGGTGCAGTAAACAAAAGAGAACCTTTAGAACAATCATATTTCGTACGTCCATACACCAATTCTCCTGAAATAATATTCTTAAGGCTTATAGCATAAAATTGGTTTGTGATACTAATAGGCTCATCCTTTTTTATGTTTCCACTATTTCCATCTTCATTAACATTCATATTATGATTAATACTAAACAAGGGGTTTTCTGGTTCAGGTAAACCAAAATGTTCGTGAAATTTCGATATACTATTGAATGTATAACTTGGCATTTTCATTTATTATAACTCTTTAAATTTACGAATTAATTCATATATCTATCAAACCACTCAATCATTTGTTCTGGGTACTCTCCAAAATAGTTGTAACCAACAAAACGTTTCGTTGTTCCTTCTATCCAAAATAATTTCTTCTCTTTAACAGGAATCAGATCAAATGTTTTTTGAACATCGTCTGGAATTGTCCATGCATCTTCTTTTACCTGAATAATAAAAGTTGGTACTTTTACATTCATAGCATAAGAGTGTGGTGACATATCCCTACTTTTAAATCCTCCTAACTTAATTTGTTCTTCATCCAAAATATCCATAAATTCACCTAATCCCATATTATTTAGTGTAATTTGAGACATTATATGCATAGAGGCTGGTTGTGGACAAACAAATGCTTTTACATCTTCAAAATATTCAGGATGCTTTGTCATTGCTACCATTGCAGCATTCCCTCCTGCACACGGATTAAATAAACCCATTGTCATATCTTTTAATTTGTCGTGACTTTGTACGTATTGCATTGCTCCAATAACATCACGATATTCAAACTGTCCAACACCACAAACATTTGCATTTGCAGAACTACTTGTTCCATGATTTCTTAAATCATACGTTAACACATTATAACCTGCTTTATGAAGTGCTTCATATACATTTATAAAGTTAACCTCTACATCTTGAAAATGTTTCCAAGGGTTTAAATGACCTGGGAAACCATAGCGATTAAAAGTCATTGGGTGATTACATATAATTAATTTATTCGAATTTTTAGCTGGAATAAACCACGCTTCTAAAGGTACACCATCCATTGATGGGAAAAACACATCTTGATATTCCAAACCATTATCTGAAGGTTTTCTTAAAATTGGGGTACGACTTTCAATTTTAGTCAAACCTTTTGCTAAATTTTTAATACTTGCTAATTGCTCTTCTGTAATATGTGTCATTATGTGTGAATTTTGGTAAATGAAAAACGGATAACTTTTTTTATTGAATTTTAACTGTATACCTGATTAATATTTACTAAAAAATTCATCCATTTTTTCAACAGCTTTGTCGACATCTTGATCAATATCATATAAACTTACATGAGAAGCACCTGGCACTTCGTAAAACTCCTTAGGTTCACTAGCTTTCTCAAAGAAGATTTTTGTTAATGGTGCAGTTTGAGCCTTCTCACCAACAATACCTAAATAGGGTGTATATAAATAAGGAGCATAAGTAACTGCACTTGTAATAGGTGCATTTTCCATTAATGTTTTAGGAGCTAAATGTGTATAATTTTTATATGTTTCCTTACCTGCACGAGGCGTCATATAGTAGTCATATCCTTCTCCCATTGGACCTTCTGGTAAATTGTTTGGATCAAGTGTTTCCATACCTAAAGCATCATAATATTCTACTTTACCTGTTTCATATTGTTTTTGACGTGCCTCATTAGCCATAGCAAAAATAGGTATTAACTGTTCTTTCGTCATTATACCAAAATAGGATGCTTGATTGTCCATCATTCCACTAACCGTAGCAATCGCCTTTAAACGTTTATCTGTCACTGCAACTAAGGGAATATATCCTCCACTCGCACAAGCTCCATAACCGTATAACTTTTCTTTATTTACAAATGATAAAGTTCTTAAATAGCTAATAGCATCTCGAATACTTTCCATTTTAATAAAGGAGTGTTCATTATTTCTTAATTCACCTTCACTGTCTCCATATCCTAAGTGATCAAAAGATAAAAACACATAACCTTTATTGGCAAATTTTTGCCCATATAATGCTCCCATTTGTTCTTTTACCTGATTGAATGGACCAGAAAACACAATAGTTGGGTATTTTTTTGATGTATCAAAATTTTCAGGTGTAAAAAGTAATCCTGATAAATTTACACCTTGACTTTTAAATGTAACGTTATTTTTTCCTGCTTGTAATTCCATAATCTTATTTTTTTAAAATTTGTTTTATTTTATATTGATTACAAAATTACAACGGTAGTTAGGCTTAGTACTTAAATATTTTGGTATAAGAGTTATACATTTTGGTAGAGAATCATTACATCAAGACAAAAAAAATTATATCAAGACGTTTTCAAATTCCGTCTTGATATAATGACTTCAATTTCTTTATAGATTGAATAAAGTATCTTCTTTATTACTTATTGTTTGCTTTTAAAAGCAATGGCATCAATCTCTACTTGCATTCCATCTAAAGCTAATCTTGGTACTGGAATTAAAGTACTAGCTGGATAAATTTTATTTTCCCATAACTTACTCATTTCTTCACTCCATATTGCTAACTTTTCTTCATTATGATCTACAATTAAAATAGTAATCTTTACAATATCTTCTGCTTTTAAAGCATATTCATCCAACACTATTTTAATATTCTTTAATGTAAATTGTAATTGTGTTCTAAAATCATCAGAAAGTGTATGCTCTAAATCTTCACCTCCGCTTTGTCCTGAAATGAAAACATATTCTCCTTCAGATGAAGCTTGAACTGAATGACAAAATCCAAACGGAGTTGGATCAAATAATGCTTTTGGATTTTTATGTAATAATGACATAATATATAATTTTATAAATTAGAATTTCAAATTTAATACTTATAGAGAATTGACTTCCTATTTTAACTCTATTTTATTTAAGAAATAAGATATTTAACCTTATAAATTATTGAATATCTGAGTATGTACTTTCTAATATATATTCTTTATATTATAATCTAAACTCTCTATATTAACACAAAAATGGTTAGAAGATTGTGACTATCTTCTAACCATTCTTACTACTAAAACTTAAAAAAATCTTTTACACTAAATGTTCAATTGATTTAGCAGAATCAACCATTGTCTTTTCAAATGGTATAGGCTCCCAATTGAATGTTTCCTTTGTAGGTGTAATATCTGCTGTTATTTCAACATCAAAGAAAGGTTTCATTCCTTTTAAATCTCTATTGAATAAACTCAAAATATTTAATAAAAACGTAGGTGCTTTTCTAGGTACTGCGGCATATCCATTCTTTTTTAATATAGCTGCCATTTCAACAAACTGATGTGGTTCTTCTGACGTTACAATAAATCGTTGTCCATTAGAAGCTTCATTTTCAATTGCTGCTACATGAATTTTCGCAATATCACGCACATCTGACATTACATAACTTGCATTGGGTTGCATATTCATTTTACCTGTAATTAATTGGTAAATAGTATCCATAGATGCTCCTGAAATATTTCCTGTTAAAGTAGGTCCATAAACAGGTCCTGGATTTATAACTGTTAATTCAATTTTATGACCTTCTTCTTGATTTTTATAAAAATCCCATGCAGCTTTTTCAGCTAAAGTTTTACTTTTAATGTATGCTGAAATATTATTTGACTTAGGGTTTGTCCAACTATTTTGTGTAAGATGGTTTACTTTTATATCTCCAGCCATTGCCACAGTTGAAGAAGTTAACACTACTTTTTTAATTCCTGTTCTCTTAGCAAATTTCAATGCACGTAAAGCTCCTTCCACAGCGGGTTTAATCATTTCATTTTCATCTTTAGGAGCTGTAATAAAAAAAGGAGAGGCCACATGCAATACATAATCACAATCTTTCATTGCTGCTTCCCAACCTATATCGGAAAGTAAATCCAATTCACAAAATTCTAAATTATCTTTAGCATCTACTACCTTAGCAAGTCCTTTTCGAACTTCTTCTTCTTTTGCCACACTTCTTACTGAACCTTTTACTTGATATCCTTTTTTCAATAATTCTACAGCACAATGTTGTCCTACATAGCCTGATATTCCTGTTAATAATACTTTTTTACTCATCTTATTATCCTTTTATTTTATTCTAATAATTATTTCTAATTCTGTATACCCTAACATTAACTAAGCAAACACTTAGTTATAAGTTAAAAAAATTTAAAGTTTTTCTATTACAAATTCAATTTGCTCTTCTATAATTTCTAAATCTAAAATTTTTGAACTATTTACAAGTCCATTAAATGCTATCGATAAATACATCACTCTCTTTTCTATCTCCGCATCATTCCACTTATTTTCTGCTTGTAATTGTTTTGTTAAAAATGATTGTAAAACGGTTATAAATTGTTCAACTTTTGAATTAATCATAGTTGAATTAATTTCAGACAATTCATTCATCACATTATTAACAAAGCATCCTTTTGATTTTTGATTGGTATTACTCACTTGAATAAAGGATTTAAAATAATACTGGATTGTAGCTATACCTTTTTCACTCTCACTCTCTGCTTTCTTCATCAATTTAACCGCAACCTCATTTTGGTAATGAGTTATACACTTAGAAAGCACTCCTTCTTTATTTTTAAAACTGGAATAGATAGAAAATTGATTGATTCCCATGGACTTCTCAAGCATACGTGTTGATGTTGCTTGATATCCATTAGCCCAAAACACATGCATTGCTTTGTCTATAACTTCACTCTCTATATATGCTTTTCTTCTTGGCATGGCACAAAACTAAGCATTTACTTTGAAACAAAAAAAACATTATATTAAGAAGCTAAAAAAAATCACTTAATAACTAAACACTTCTGAATGGTTTGAGCTTTCCATTGTGTTTCTTGCCATTCTTTTTGAGGATTAGATAACGTATTAATTCCTCCTCCCACATAAAGTTTTACCTGGGTAGCATTAAGTTGAGCGCAGCGTAAATTCACATACAATTCTACATGATCATCATTTAATTCTCCTAAAAATCCTGTATAAAATAAACGATCATACTTTTCAAATTCTTTGATGTAAGCTTTGGCTTTTTCAGTAGGAACACCACAAACCGCTGGAGTTGGATGAATCTTTTCGATAACTTCTTTATAATGATGGTTTTTTAAAGTAGCAGAAATTTTAGTCAACAAATGTTCTATAGCTCCTGATTGAATCGTCTGAACTTCAGAAACTTGAATTTCTTTAGAAAAAGGTTCTAACTGTTGTTTAATATAGTCTGAAACTACTTTTTGTTCTTGAATTTCTTTTACCGACCATGTTTGCTTAGGTGTTTTGGTTCCTGCTAATGACATCGTATTTAAACAATCCCCTTGTATTTGTGTTAAAGTTTCAGGTGTTGCTCCTAACCACATTCCTGTTTCAGGATGATACCAGAGATAACAAAACGCATTGGTATATTGGTCAAGTAAATTATTCAATGTTTTCAATACATCTACTTGATGTTCTAATAAAATAGAACGGGAAAATACAATTTTATCGGCTTTTCCTTCTTGGATATAGTCAATAATATCTTGAATACGCTCTTGATAAACGGATTCCTTTACATTATCATTAGTAAATTTCGTCTTAGAAAGTTGAAGCTTTTTTACTTCTTGCTTTGAAATGGTAATAATCTGAGCTTCTTGATATAAAATTCGAAGTTGTTGTTTTTGATCAAAAGAAGAAAAAATAAACGACTTTGTTCCTTTTTCTTCTTTTATATACAAAACTTCTCGCTGATTGGGTTTTCGGTATATAACAAAAGGAATATCTTGATCTAAATTATCTTGAATTTCTTCTACAAGCAATATTATTTCTTTTTAGGGACTACAATATTAGTCATTTTGATCACACTAATCAAATTTCCTTCTTCATCTACTATTTCAATATGAACTAATTGTGTTGTTCTGCCTTTATGACGTATTTTAGCCGTTCCTTTTACATAACCTTCTCGCTTTGACTTAATATGATTGGCAGACACTTCTAAACCAAACACATTATATTTCTCAGCATCTACTGAAATATGAGACAAACAACTTCCTAAAGATTCTGCCATTGCAATCGTAGCTCCTCCATGTAAATATCCCATAGGTTGATGAACTCTAGAATTAACCGGCATGGTAGCTACCAATTCATCTTCACCTATTTCTACAAAATCAATCTCAAGCGTCTCCATCAAAGTGTTTTTGCTAAAAGAATTGATTTTCTTTAAACGTTCTTCCTCTATTTTAGTCATGTTGCGTTCTTTTAAAAATCACAGGATTATATAACTCAGGGTAACAACCTTTTTTATCTTTATAAAAATCTTCAATAATGGTCATATCCGCTTCAAAATCATCTGTTAAATACACTAATTTACCTATTCCTGCTTCTTTTTTGGCATAATCTAAATAACCTAACGCAACGGGAACATTGGCTTTTTTTGCAATATAATAGAATCCTCTTTTCCATTCTTCAACACGTTTCCGCGTTCCTTCAGCAGGTACTAACATAGCCAATTCTTCTTTCTCACGTAATAATTCAGCTGTATATTCAATGAGATTATTATTCTTTTTTCTATCTACTCCTATCCCTCCTAATGCTTTGACAAAAGAACCATACCATGCTTTTGTATGCGTATCTTTAATAAAAAATCGTGCAGGAACTTCTGCTCTCCAAAAAGAAGATACAGAATAAAATAAATCCCAATTAGAAGTATGAGGAGCTGCAATCATTACACATTTCTTCATTTCCTCTTTATCAACCGAAATGGCCATTTTCCAACCTGTAATGGCAAAAGCTATTTTTGCTAAAAATTTCTTCATAAACCAAATGTAAGTGTTTTATAATGAAATTAAAAAATTATTCACAACATAATAATTTGATACCGTTTTTTTAAACATATGAACATCAACAATTGTATATGTAAACACTAACGAGTAAAGAAGTTAAAGGCTTTCTATTTTAATTAAAAAAAGCTATTCCTCAATAGAATAGCTTTTAATTGTATATACAAAAGTTTTATTAATTCACTTTTTGTTCTTTGGAGTCTATTTCCACTCCATCTTTCTCTTTATTCAAACTTACAATGATCGCATCTCCTTCTTTAACATTTCCGCTAATAATTTCTTCTGCCATTGGATCTTCAATATATTTTTGAATCGCTCGTTTTAACGGTCGTGCTCCATAATCTTTATCAAATCCTTTTTCAGCTATAAAATCAATCGCTTCAGGTGTTAATTCAATATCATATCCTAAATCTTTAATTCGAATAAATAGTTTTTTCAATTCAATATGAATAATCTTTTTAATATCTTCTTTTTCTAAAGGATTGAAGATAATCACATCATCTATTCTGTTTAAAAACTCTGGTGCAAACGCTTTTCTCAATGCTTTTTCAATAGTACTTTTCGCTTGTGCTTCTTCAGAACTTTTCTTCGCCGATGTTCCAAAACCTACACCTCCACCAAAGTCTTTTAATTGGCGAGTTCCAATATTAGATGTCATAATAATAATGGTATTTCTAAAGTCAATTTTACGACCTAAGCTATCCGTGATATGTCCGTCATCTAATACTTGTAATAATAAATTGAATACATCTGGGTGTGCTTTTTCAATTTCGTCTAATAGAATAACAGAATAAGGTTTTCTACGAACAGCTTCCGTTAATTGTCCTCCTTCTTCGTATCCAACATAACCCGGAGGTGCTCCTACTAAACGTGAAATAGCAAATTTCTCCATATATTCACTCATATCGATACGAATCAACGCATCTTCAGAATCAAAAATTTCTCGAGCTAGAACTTTAGCCAATTGTGTTTTCCCAACCCCTGTCGTTCCTAAGAAAATAAATGTTCCTATTGGACGATTCGGATCTTTTAAACCAGCACGATTACGTTGAATCGATTTCACTACTTTTTCAACAGCATCATCTTGACCAATTACAAAATCTTTAACTTCTTCAGCCATCTTAGATAACTTCTTCATTTCAGCTTGTGCAACACGCTGAACCGGAATTCCAGTCATCATAGAAACTACTTCGGCTACATTATCTTCTGTTACGGTTTCTCTATTTTCTTTAGAACTAGCTTCCCAAGCTTCTTGAGCGGCTTTTAATTCACGTTCTGTCTTCTTTTCAGAATCACGTAACTGAGCTGCCTCTTCATATTTCTGGCTCTTAACAACTTGTGTTTTTTCTTCTCGTACACGTTCTAGTTCTTTCTCAAGATCTAAAATTTCTTGTGGTACTTTAATATTTTTAATATGAACACGAGATCCTGCTTCATCTAAAGCATCAATAGCTTTGTCTGGTAAGAAACGATCGGTAATATAACGTGAAGTCAAACTTACACATGCTTCGATAGCATCTTCTGTATAATTCACATTATGGTGTGCTTCATACTTATCTTTAATATTATTTAAAATCTGAACAGTTTCTTCAGGTGAAGTTGGTTCAACCATTACTTTTTGAAAACGACGTTCTAACGCTCCATCTTTTTCTATATGTTGACGGTACTCATCTAATGTTGTAGCTCCAACACATTGAATTTCACCTCTTGCCAAGGCTGGTTTAAACATATTGGAAGCATCTAAAGAACCTGTTGCCCCTCCTGCTCCAACAATTGTATGCAATTCATCAATAAATAAAATGACGTCATCATTTTTTTCCAATTCATTCATGATAGCTTTCATACGCTCTTCAAACTGTCCACGATATTTTGTACCAGCTACTAAACTAGCTATATCTAATGAAATAATTCGTTTATTGTATAAAACTCGTGATACTTTTCTTTGTACAATTCGAAGTGCTAAACCTTCTGCAATTGCAGATTTACCTACTCCTGGCTCTCCAATTAAAAGTGGGTTATTTTTCTTTCTTCTACTTAAAATTTGAGAAACACGTTCAATTTCTTTTTCTCGACCTACGACAGGATCCATTTTCCCTTCTTCTGCCATCAATGTCAAATCACGTCCAAAATTATCTAAAACAGGCGTTTTTGATTTCCCTTGGGTAGTTTTACCCATATTAGACTTTCCTGAATTTCCAGAAAATTCTGCACCTGATTCTCCTTCTGAAAAAGAAGATTCAGCTTTAGGAGATTCTGTCACATCTTCTTGAAATTGAAATTTAAACTCTTCTTTTACATTATCGTAATTGGCCTCAAATTGATTAAACAATTTCGTAATTGGATCATTCTCATTACGTAATATACATAATAATAAATGTGCTGTATTCACTGTTTCATTTCGAAACAATTTAGCTTCTAAAAATGTTGTTTTAAGAGCCCTTTCTGCTTGTTTTGTAAGCTGCAAATTGCTTTTACTCAACATTTCATTAGAATTATTTTGTGGAA
Organism: Flavobacteriaceae bacterium UJ101; assembly: GCA_001880285.1. Lineage (NCBI taxonomy): Bacteria > Pseudomonadati > Bacteroidota > Flavobacteriia > Flavobacteriales > Flavobacteriaceae > Flavobacteriaceae bacterium UJ101. The sequence goes on from CP016269.1 coordinate 737,831, forward strand.
CAATGGCTTCTATTTTCGATCGTATTAGATGTAAATCTACATTCATAGCATTTAAAACAGAAACAGCTTTCCCTTCACCTTCACGAATCATACCTAAAATTAGGTGCTCGGTTCCGATTTGCTCATTTCCTAAACGCAATGCTTCTTCTTTGCTATAGGCAATTACATCTTTTACTCTTTGTGAAAAATTATCATTCATAATCATCCTATTTAATTTAATTTTAGCATTTATTATGCCAAATCTTTATTATGACATACTGTCACTAAAAACATTCTTGTTTCTTTTACTTTATGGATTGCTCCCATAAAGATACTACGATTTCCTAAAACCAAAGTAAATCTTTTTTTTTATTTTCAGAACTATCTTTTACGAACAGAGCTATTCTATCGTTCTAATTCCATATTTAACATATTAAATGTTTTTTAAAATGGGAAAAAGTAAATAGTTCATTAAATTTGTGTTAATGAAAAATTACTTAAAGCGTAAATATCGTTATGAATTTTGGCCTTTTTGGCTATTTTATGCTCCTTTTGTACCTGTTTGGCTCTATTATAGTATTAAATCAAGAAGCTTTACTTACTTTACAAATTCCAACCCAGGAATTGAAAATGGAGGCTTTATTCAATATTCAAAATACAATATTATCAAACAAATTTCAACTCAATTTTTACCTAAAACAGTTTTTATAAAAAAGGAGCAGCTTTTTACAATTAAAGAATCTCATCTTCCTTCTCCCTTTCCACTAATTGTAAAGCCTGATTTTGGAGAAAGAGGAAAAGGTGTATTTTTAGTTCATAACTTAGAAACTCTTTTTCAAGTTTTTAAAGCTTCTCCAGAAGATTATATAATCCAAGAATATATTGACTACCCTATAGAATTAGGTGTTTTTTATTATCATTTCCCTGAAAATAAAGATTATGGTATTACTGGTATTACAACAAAAGATTTTTTGATTTTTTATGGAGATGGTAAAACTTCACTTCAAGACTTCATTCTTCAAAACATAAGAGCTTATGGTAGAAAAGATTATTTACTTAAAAAATATTCACAACAACTTCATACTATTCTCCCAAAAGGAGAACAAATGTTATTAGAGCCTATTGGAAACCACAATAGAGGTACTACTTTCCTGGATCAATCAGAACTTATCACCCCTAAATTAATAGATTTATTTCATACTATTTCCAAAGAAATAGAGGGGTTTCATTATGGGCGATTCGATTTAAAAGTTCAATCTTTAGAAGACTTACGCAAAGGACATTTTAAAATATTTGAAGTAAATGGTGCTAATTCAGAAGCCACTCATATTTATGATCCTATAAAATACAACCTCTTTTCAGCTTACTCAGAAGTTTTGAAACACTTAAAAATTCAGTACAAAATAGCCAAACAGAACAAAAAAAATGGATTTCATTATCAAAATCCCAAAGACTTTTTTTATCAACTTACTTCTCATTTTAAATAAAAAAAAGATCTATCATAAAATAGACCTTTTTAATGAAAAAACTAAATATGCCTTATCGAGCATATTGTAACTTCAAATTTTAAAAACACCCCCTTACACTTAACACATATCAAACTATCATTTAACTTTAAAATGAAATGCAAATTTACTCTTTTTTATGATAATTTTAACTTTTTATTTGGTTTTTTTTCACTGAGATACATGAAACTTATTTCAATTCACTTTTCATCTCGTTAAATGTTAATAATTAATCATCAAACCCTTTACTTTTTATATAAATAAGCCTTATATTAGCCAATTGAAATCAAAAATTTTACATAAAATATGACTGGAGGAGAAACACTCATTCCGATTAATATTGAAGAGGAAATGAAATCAGCATACATTGATTATTCAATGTCTGTGATTGTTTCAAGAGCATTGCCTGATGTACGTGACGGATTAAAACCAGTACACCGTCGTGTATTATTTGGGATGTATGAATTAGGAGTATTACACAATAGGGCCTATAAAAAATCTGCTCGTATCGTAGGGGAAGTATTAGGGAAATACCATCCACACGGAGATACATCTGTATATGACACTATGGTTCGTATGGCACAAGATTGGTCATTACGATACCCACTAGTAGATGGACAAGGAAACTTTGGTTCTGTTGATGGTGATCCACCAGCAGCTATGCGTTATACTGAGGCACGATTAAGAAAAATATCAGAAGAAATGTTAGCCGATATCGATAAAGATACGGTAGACATGCAATTAAATTTTGATGATTCTTTAAAAGAGCCTACTGTACTTCCAACTCGTATTCCTGGATTATTAGTAAATGGAGCAGCAGGTATTGCCGTTGGTATGGCTACCAATATGGCACCTCATAACCTATCAGAAACTATCGATGCCACTTGCGCTTATATTGACAATAATGATATTCAAGTTGAAGAATTAATTCAGCATATCAAAGCACCTGATTTCCCTACTGGAGGAACCATATACGGTTATGATGGAGTTCGTGATGCTTTAACAACAGGACGAGGACGTATTGTAATGCGTGCTAAAGCAACTTTTGAAGAAGTAAAAGGTCGTGATTGTATCGTAGTTACTGAAATACCGTATCAGGTGAATAAGGCTGATATGATCTCAAAAACAGCCGACTTAGTTAAAGAAGGAAAATTAGATGGAATCTCAACCATTCGAGATGAATCCAACCGTAAAGGAATGCGTATTGTTTACGTATTAAAAATGGATGCTATTCCTAATATTGTTTTAAATAAATTATTTAAGTATACAGCATTACAAACTTCGTTTAGTGTTAACAATATTGCATTAGTAAACGGTCGTCCTGAACAGCTTAATGTTAAAGACATGATCAAACATTTTGTTCATCATAGACATGAAGTAATTGTTCGTAGAACTCAATTTGAGTTAAAAAAGGCGGAAGAAAGAGCTCATATTTTAGAAGGGTTAATTATTGCAGTTGATAATATTGATGAAGTTATTAAATTAATCCGTGGTTCAAAAAACCCAGAGGAAGCTCGAAGCGGATTAATGGAACGTTTTAATTTATCTCAAATTCAAGCAAGAGCTATTCTAGACATGCGTCTACAAAAGTTAACAGGACTTGAGATTGATAAATTACGTGCAGAATATGATGAAATCATGGAAACTATTGCTCGCTTAAAAGAAATTTTAAGTAATGAGTCTTTACGTTATCAAATCATCAAAGATGAATTAATCGAAATAAAAGAAAAATACGGAGACGAGCGTCGTACAGAAATCAACTATGCAGGTGGTGATGTAAGTATTGAAGATATGATTCCTGATTCTGATGTTGTTTTAACTATTTCTCATGCAGGATATATCAAACGTACTCCTCTATCAGAATATAAAACACAAAATAGAGGTGGTGTTGGAAACCGTGCAGCTAAAACTAGAGATGAAGATTTCCTAGAGCATATTATGGTTGCAACCAATCATCAATACATGTTATTCTTTACAGAAAAAGGAAAATGTTTCTGGTTACGCGTATATGAAATTCCTGAAGGAAGCAAAACATCAAAAGGACGTGCCATCCAGAATTTAATCAATATTGAATCCGATGATAAAGTCATGGCTTTTGTTCATACAGGAGACTTAAAAGACACAGAATATGTTAACAGCCGTAATGTTATTATGGTTACAAAGAAGGGTACAGTTAAGAAAACTTCTTTAGAACAATATTCTCGTCCTCGTCAAAACGGAATTAATGCCATAACAATTAAAGAGGGAGACTCTTTATTAGAAGCAAAATTAACAAGAGGTGATTCTCAAGTAATGTTAGCACTAAAAAGTGGTAAAGCCATTCGTTTTGAAGAAGGAAAAGTACGTCCTATGGGAAGAACAGCTTCTGGGGTACGTGGTATAACGCTTGGGCATGACAAAGATGAAGTAATTGGTATGGTTTGTGTCAATGATATAGAAAAAGAAAATATTTTAGTAGTATCCGCTAAAGGATATGGTAAAAGAAGTTCTTTAGATGACTATCGTATTACCAACCGTGGTGGGAAAGGTGTAAAAACCATTAACATCACTGATAAAACAGGTGAATTGATTGCTATTAAAATAGTAGAAGAAGGAAATCATTTAATGATTATCAATAAGTCTGGTATTGCCATTCGAACTTCTGTAGATGATTTACGTGTTATGGGACGTAATACTCAAGGTGTAAAAGTGATCAATTTAAAAGATAATGATCAAATTGCTGCCGTTGCAAAAGTAGCATACCAAGAAGACTTAGAAGAAGAAAACAATGAGGAAACTGAAGAAGGAACTGAAAACCCTGAAACAACTTCCGAAGAAAATAATAATGAACAAAATTAAAAATAATTAAAAATGAAAAAGATTATTTTAACAGCCTCTTTTGCTTTTGCATTAATTGCCGTAAAAGCGCAAGACTTTAAAACAATGGCACCCGAAGATTCAGCAAAATATTTCTTTGATCAAGGAAAAAAAGCTTTAGATAATAAAGATATGGTTGCAGCTGGTGAAGCTTTTGCTAAATTAGCTGAAATTGAAAATGGTGTTTTTGAAGTTAAAAATAAAGATACCAAGCAAAAAGAATACTATTTCTCAAAAGATGCTTTAGATAAAGCGATTGCAAAAGGAAACTATTCTAAACCTAAAACAAAATCAGTTACCACTGGATATGGTGATAAAGTAGCGAGCTCGGTAAATGCTGTAATTGAACAAACGAGTAAAGAAGCAAGCCAAGCTTATAATAAAAAAGATTACAATACTGCGGCTGAAAAATTCATCCAAACTTATAATTTACAAAAAGCTTCTGGAAAAGCAAATTTAGATTATATGTACTATGCTGCTGTAGCATATCAAATTGATAAGCAACTAGATAAAGCAGCTCCTATTTATGAAGATTTAATAAAATCAGGATATAACGGAGTTAAAACAACGTATTCTGCTACCAATACAGCAGGAGCTGTGAATAACTTCCCTGATAAAGAAACTTGGGAATCTTATCAAAAAGATCCTATTAAATCTAAATTATACAGCAACTGGAAAAGTGAAACATCAAAAGATATCACAAAAGACCTTTACACTTATGCTGCATCTGTAAACTATGATTTAAAAAATTATAAACGTGCAGGAGAAATTGCACAACAAGGGTTAGAAAAGTTTAATGGAGATGAAACTTTACAAAGTATCTTAACTAATGCTATGCATGGATCAGGAGATTCTGCTGCCTATATTTCTCAACTAAAGAAAAATATCCAAGCAGATCCTAATGATGTAAACTCTTTATACAATTTAGGTGTAATGTTATCAGGAGAAAATGCTTCTGCTTCTGATATAGCTGAAGCTGAACAAACCTTCAAAAAAGTTTTAAAATTAGATCCTAATAACACCAATGCCTCTTTAAATTTAGCAGCTTTATTAGTTAAAGAAGATTCTAATATTGTAACTCAATTAAACAATATAAACGGAACTTCTTCTGCTGAAAACGCACGATATGAATCTTTGTTAAATCAAAGAAAAGCAATACATAAAAAGGCACTACCTTATTTGGAGCAAGTTGCAAAAGCAAAACCAAATGATTTAGCCGTTTTAAAGAACTTACGTATTTCATACGGTGTATTAGGTATGGATGCTGAAAAAGCTAAAATCAAACAACAAATTAAAGCTTTAGAAAAATAATAAAGTATTTTCTTTACAGAAAAAAGACCTTAGAACTAGTTTTAAGGTCTTTTTTTATACTTTTCCTTCTAATTTTTATCATATTGTAAACTAAATTTCATATTAGATTCATCCTTTACTACACCTAACTTTCTTTTAAGAAGGAATCTCTCATAACAAAATATTATAACTTAAAATTGAGAAAAAACTCATAAATAATTTGATTATATAAAACAAAGTTTAATACCTTTGAACTTAGAAAACTCTAATTATGAATATCTTATATATCATATTAACTTTTATAGCTTCCATTCTTTTGAATTATGGAAATTATACTTATGATATAAATTTAAAAGAACTAGATTCTCATAATGCTATTCATAATTACAAAGCTCTTTCAGAAAATTCAAATTCTCAAAATCTTTTTATACAATATTCTGCAAAGAACTATTCTTTAGAAAATGTTTATTTAGAGAATTATACTGAGTCTGAAGAAGAGTCTATAAATAATGATCATACTTTATATGATTATTTATACGCTCATTATAACAAAACTTTCTTATTTTATAAATCGTTTTCACTTACCATATACAAACGATTTTATTATTTTTCAGACAGTATACCTATACGTATATTACATCAAGTTTTTCTAATTTAGAATATCTTCTTATAAAAAATAGTGTCTAAATCTTTAGGCATACTATTTTTCTACTGCAAATTCTACGCAATATATAGCATGATAAAGTAGATCATATAGAACAATCTTAGAAACTTTTAAAACAACTATCAATGAATTCTCTTATTTGAAAATTCACAGTCTATTGTATGCTTTTAAAAGTCCATAACTGTTGTTTTCTACTTTTCAACCAATCTTGTAATCTTAATATTAAATATAATGAATAAAATTATTTCTATTCTACCCGTAATACTAATCGTATTATCGAGTTGTCATAACACACATGAAAAAAAACACGAAGAAATCCTTAAACTAGAAGTTACAACACCTTATATCAAAGACACTCTCATAACTAAAGATTATGTTTGTCAAATACATGCAAGTAAACGTATTGAGTTAAGAGCTTTAGAAAAAGGATACCTTCAAAAAGTTTTTGTAGATGAAGGGCAAACTGTTACAAAAGGGCAAGCTATGTTTAAAATCATGCCCAATGTGTACAACGCCGATTTGAAAAAGATGAAAGCGGAAGCAGAAGTTACCCAAATTGAATATAAAAACACTAAATTATTAGCTGATAAAAACATTGTTTCAAAAAATGAGCTAGCTCTAGCAAAAGCCAAGCTAGACAAAGCAAATGCTGAAGTAAGTTTAGCAAAAACACACTTAGGATTCACCAATGTTAACGCTCCTTTTAATGGAATCATGGATCGTCTTCATGTAAGAGTTGGAAGTTTACTTGATGAAGGAGAATTATTAACCACTTTAACCGATAATAGTAAAATGTGGGTCTATTTTAATGTTCCTGAAGCAGAGTATTTAGACTATATTTCAAACAAAGACGATGTAAACCAAAAACAAGTTCAATTAAAATTAGCTAATGGACAGGTTTTTCCTGAAACAGGAATTATTGAAACGATTGAAGGAGAATTCAATAACGAAACTGGGAACATCGAATTCAGAGCAACATTTCCAAATCCTGAGAGAATTTTAAGACATGGTGAAACAGGTAGTATCTTAATCAATCAACCTTATCAAAATGCTATGCTTATTCCTCAAAAAGCTACTTTTGAAATTTTAGATAAAAAATATGTTTTTGTTGTAAATGAAGAAAATGAAATAGAACAAAAACGAATTACGATCGCTGAAGAATTACCTCATCTTTATATCATTAAAGAAGGACTAAAAGGTACTGATAAGATCCTTATGGAAGGACTTCGAAAAGTATCCAATGGTCAGAAAATTGACGTGAATTTACAAAATCCAGAAAAAGTATTATCTGAATTAGAAATTCACGCAGAATAATTAACTAAAAACAGATAAAATGTTTAACAATTTTATAAAAAGACCCGTACTAGCCATAGTCGTATCCCTCGTACTTGTTTTCTTAGGAGGAATGGCTATTAAAACGCTACCAACATCACAATTCCCGGAAATTGCACCACCACGAGTAATCGTTTCTATTGCTTATCCTGGAGCCAGTGCTGATGTATTAACAAAATCAACACTTATTCCTCTAGAAAGAGCCATAAACGGGGTGCAGGGAATGAAATATATTGTTTCCGATGCCACCAGTGCAGGAGAAGCTACTATACAAGTTATTTTTGAATTAGGAACAGACCCTAACCGAGCTGTAGTAAATGTAAAAAACCGAGTTGATCAGGTTCTAAACCGTCTACCACCTTTAGTTCAATTAGAAGGAGTTGTAGTATCACGTGTACAACCCAGTATGTTAATGTATGTAAACCTTTATAGTAAAGACAAAGATGCTGATGAAAAATTCTTATACAACTATGCCAATGTAAATATTATCCCTGAAATACAAAGAATAAATGGTATTGCCAGTGCTAAAATTCTTGGAAGTCGCCAATATGCTATGCGTATTTGGTTAAAACCTGATCGTATGAGAGCTTATAAAATTTCTTCAGAAGAAATTATGGAAGCTATAAACGAGCAAAGTATAATTGGTCGTCCTGGTCGATTAGGTCGAAGCTCGGGAATCTCTGCTCAATCATTAGAATATGTGTTGGTTTATCAAGGAAGATATAACAAACCAGAACAATATCAAGATATTATCGTTCGTGCTAATCCAGATGGAGAAATTATCAAATTAAAAGATGTAGCCAATGTCGAACTAGGAAGTGAATTCTTTGATATTTATTCAAATAAAGATGGTAATCCTTCTGCTTCTATCGTATTAAAACAAAACTATGGAAGTAATGCTAGTGAAGTAATTAGTCAAGTAAAAGAAAAAATGAAAGAACTTGAGAAATCATTTCCTTCTAAAATGCAGTATGATATCAGTTATGATGTATCCAACTTTCTAGACGCATCAATTGATAAAGTAATCCATACCTTAGGAGAAGCTTTCGTTTTAGTAGCCTTAGTAGTTTTCATCTTCTTAGGAGATTGGCGCTCAACACTAATTCCGACATTAGCAGTACCTATCTCGTTAATCGGAGCTTTTTTTGTAATGAAAATGTTTGGCCTGACCATCAACTTAATTACATTGTTCGCTCTAGTATTAGCCATTGGTATTGTGGTAGATGATGCCATTGTTGTAGTAGAAGCCGTGCATGCCAAAATGGAAGAAGAAGAAAACCTTTCACCTTATAAAGCGGTTCAGAAAGTATTAGGAGAAATTAGTGGAGCTATTGTTGCCATAACATTATTAATGACTTCTGTATTCGTTCCTGTAGCCTTTATGTCTGGACCTGTTGGTATTTTTTACCGCCAATTTTCTATTACCATGGCCTCTTCCATTGTACTATCAGGGATTGTAGCCTTAACATTAACTCCTGTATTATGTGCTATGATCCTAAAAAATAATCATGGAAAGCCAAAAAGGAAGACACCAATTAGTTATTTTATTGATGCTTTTAACCGAGTATTTGATAAACTAACAGGAGGATATGTTAAAATTCTTAACGCTATCGTAGCTAGAAGAATTATTACTTTCTTAGTTTTAGGAGGTTTTGTTATAGGTACCTTTTTTGTCAACAAGACCTTACCTGCAGGTTTCATTCCTAATGAAGATCAAGGAATGATCTATGCTATTATTCAAACACCTCCTGGGTCTACTCTAGAATCTACTAATAAAGTTTCTAGAGATTTACAAAAAATAGCCGAAGAAATTGATGGTGTTAAATCCGTTACTTCTTTAGCAGGTTATGAAATCCTAACAGAAGGTCGAGGATCCAATGCTGGTACTTGTTTGATAAATCTAAAAAATTGGTCTCAAAGAAATCAATCTGTACATGAGATTATAGAAGAGCTAGAAGAAAAAACAAAAGATTTTGGTGCTGTAATTGAATATTTCGAACCACCCGCAGTTCCTGGTTATGGTGCAGCAGGAGGTTTGGCCTTACGTTTATTAGACAAAACCAATCAAACTGATTATCATGAATTTGATAAAATCAATCAAGATTTCATGAACGAATTAAGAAAACGTAAAGAGCTTACGGGTCTCTTTACATTCTATGCTGCCAATTATCCACAATATGAACTAGAAATTGATAATAAGTTAGCTATGCAAAAAGGTGTTTCTATCGGTAAAGCCATGGAAAATCTTAATATTCTAATTGGTAGTACTTATGAACAAGGATTCATTCGATTCAATAATTTCTTTAAAGTTTATACCCAAGCGGATCCTAAATACCGTCGTTATCCAAGTGATATTCTCAATTATTATGTTAAAAACGAAGAAGGTGAAATGGTTCCTTACTCCGCTTTCATGAAATTAAAAAAGCGTCAGGGTCCAAACGAAATTACGCGATATAATCTTTATAATTCAGCTGCTATAAGAGGTGTTCCAGCTAGTGGCTACACAACAGATGATGCCATAAAAGCTGTTCAAGAAGTAGCTCAAGAAACCTTACCTAGAGGATATGATATTGCATGGGAAGGATTATCTTTTGATGAAGCTAGACGAGGTAATGAAGCTATTTATATTTTTGCTGTCGTTCTTATATTTGTTTATTTAGTTTTAGCAGCTCAATATGAAAGTTTTATTCTTCCGTTTGCTGTAATTCTATCTTTACCCATCGGAATCTTTGGTTCATTCTTCCTCTTAAAGATTCTTGGATTAGCAAATGATATTTATGCTCAAGTAGGACTCGTCATGTTAGTCGGATTACTAGGTAAAAATGCAGTATTAATTGTAGAATATGCTGTTCAGAAAAATCAACAGGGAATGTCAGTAAAGGATGCTGCAATAGAAGGTGCAAAAGTACGTTTTCGTCCAATTTTAATGACTTCATTTGCCTTTATTGCCGGTTTAATACCTCTTGTTATTGCAACAGGGGCAGGAGCTATCGGTAACAGAACCATTGGTTCTTCTGCATTAGGTGGAATGCTATTCGGAACTATTTTCGGAGTAATCATAATCCCTGGTCTTTATTACATTTTTGGCAAACTGGTTAAAGGTAAAAGTTTAATTCGTGATGAAGATCTTGACCCATTAACAGAAACATACAACTATAATCATGATAACGATGAAAAATAAATATAGCAAATTATTTACCATAGGAATATTCTTGATCACGCTATATTCATGTAGTATTCCTAAAATAACACAAAAAGAAGTAGATGTTGACATTCCTGAAAGTTTTCAAAACAACTTACAAGATACTGTTAACACAGCCAATATTAATTGGAAAGATTTCTTTGAAGATTCTTATTTAACGGAGTTAATCGATTCCGCTCTAGTTAACAATAAAGAAATCAACATCCTTTTACAACGCATTAATATGGCCCAAAACGAAATTCAGGTAAGAAAAGGGGAATATTTACCTTTTGTAAATGCTGGGGCTGGGGCTGATATTGAAAAAGTGGGACGCTATACTCGAAATGGAGCTGTTGAAGAAGATTTAGATATTAAGGAAGGGAAATCATTCCCTGACCCTTTAGCTAATCTACAATTTGGACTTTATGCTTCATGGGAATTGGATGTTTGGAAAAAACTAAGAAATGCAAAAAAAGTAGCCTACTTTGAATACTTAGCAAGCAAAGAAGGTAAAAATTTTGCTACAACCAATTTAGTATCTGAAATTGCCAATTCTTATTATGAATTAATCGCTTTAGATAATCAGTTAAAGATTCTTAACCAAAGTATTCAAATTCAAAAAAATGCATTGGAAATTGTAAAAGTATTGATGCAAGCAGCACGTGTTAATTTACTTGCTGTAAAACGATTTGAAGCTGAGGTTCAAAAAAATCAAAGTGAGATTTTTAAAATTAACCAATCAATTGTTGAAACAGAAAACGAAATCAATTTTCTTATAGGTAGAACACCTCAACCTATAATTAGAACCAAGAATGATTTTACTCAAATACAGCCTAAAGTTATTAAAAGTGGGATTCCTTCACAACTATTGGAAAATAGACCTGATATTCGAAAAGCAGAATTAGAATTAGCAGCTTCCGATTTAAATATCAAAGTAGCAAAAGCTAATTTTTATCCTTCTTTTGATATTAAAGCAGGGTTAGGTTATCAAGCTTTTGATCCAAAATATTTATTAAACACACCTGAATCAATGTTATTTTCATTAGGAGGTGATATTGTAGCTCCATTAGTTAATCGAAATGCAATAAAAGCACAATATAAAAATGCCAATGCTAAACAAATTGAAGCGACTTATGAATATGAAAAAACGATTCTAAATGCTTATAAAGAAGTAGCGAATCAACTTTCTAATATGGATAACTTAGAAAAAAATCTTCAGAAAAAAAATGAGCAAGTTCAAGCGCTTACTCAATCAATTGAAGTAGCAAATCAGCTGTTTAAATCAGCTAGAGCAGATTATATGGAAGTTTTACTTACTCAACGAGATGCTTTGGAAGCTAAAATGGAACTCATTGAAACTAAGAAAAGTCAAATGAATGCCATGGTTAATCTATATAAAGCTCTAGGAGGTGGTTGGAAATAATTTTTGCCTTATCATATTTATCTAAAATTAGTTTATTAACTAGAAAAACATCCCGATTAAATCGGGATGTTTTTAATCAAAACTACTTAAATAATGGAATTTAATTTTCAATTAAAATATGAAGACCTACTCCATTTCTCTTTACCTCCTTTTACTCTAAAACCATATTTTTTTGTTTTATCAAAAGGAAAAGGTTTTGTATACAATATATCTTTCTCATCAGGTTCTGAACCATCCGTTGTATAATAAATTTCTAACCCTGGAAAAGCTGTATTAGCATATAATTCATTTCCTATTAATTGCAACCCTACTGGTGGAACTCTATAATTGATATGATTTCGTTCTAATCGAGGTAATTCATTTTTAGCTAATTGATTCACAAATACATTCCAATCTATATTCATCCATTTTAAACGTTCCTTTTTATCAGAAATACGTGCCCAATTAGGTTGTTTTGCCCATGCCCGCTCTGCCAAACCTATTAATTTTGGATAAATTAAATATTCCGTAATTTCTGGAGTAAAAGCATTTTCACTCCATAATTGTCCTTGTATTCCCAACACATGCTTTTTTCCTTCTTCAGTTAAGGAAACAAAATTTTTCATCGACTCTTTGGTAATTTCATTACCATATTGATCTTCATAAGCACAATTTGGAATATTTTCTGGGGTAAATTCATAAGCTTTTTTTGTATTTACATAACCTCCCCAATAATACCCTACTTCTTCAGGATGTTTTTCATAAGCCAAATCAAAATATAAATTGGTTACATTTGATAAGACAACATCATAACCTGCATTAGCCAAACGATAAGAAACGTCTTGCATATCTGATCCCCAAATACTATTCCAGATATAAGGTTGTAAATTTTCTTTATCTAAATCATGATTTACTTCAAATTTTCCTTTTACTTTTTTTAAAGCTATTTCTTCCCAACCAGCTGTTCTTAATCCTTTTGATTTCAGAATTTCATTAAACCGTGTTATAAATATTTCTGATAGAGCATTCTTTTTATCTCCTTTTATATTTTCACAAATTGAAGACTTTTCCCATACACCATCAGGAACTTCATCTCCTCCAGTATGGATTGTCGTTAATGTTACATTTGCTTCCTGATACATCTTAATCAGTTCATCTACTACTGTATCGATAAATGTATAAGTTGATTCTAAACATGGATTTAATACATTATCATTCCAACGTTGTACAGAACTATATTCTGATTGATCATCTAAATCTTGCAAAAGGAATCGCTCTGCTTCAGCTTTGTTCTCCTCTACCATTAAACGATCATAGCGGTATTTCATAGCTTTTATTCCTGCTCGAATATGACCCGGCATATCAATTTCCGGAATCACTTCTACATGATGTTTTTGAGCATATTTCAGAATTTCAATAAAATCTTCCTTTGAGTAATAACCTGATCCATTGGAATTACGATCAACTCCTGATCCAAATGAAGGTGCAATCCCCTTCTCAGATTCAAATGATCGAACCCCTCCTATTTTGGTTAATTCTGGTAAAGCAGGAATTTCTAAACGCCAACCTTCATCATCTGTTAAATGAAAATGTAATGTGTTTAATTTGTAAAATGCCATTTGCTTAATCAAACGTTTTACCATTTCTTTAGGTTGAAAATGACGTGCTACATCCAAATGCATTCCTCTATAAACAAACCTCGGATAATCTTCTATTATCGTTTTTTGTAAGACAATTTCTTTTCCGTTATCCAAAGGAAATAAAGCAGTTAAACTCTGTATTCCATAAAAAATACCCGCCGATCCTTTTGCTTTTATAATAATTTTTTCTTTATCAATGTTTAATTGATAGCCTTCTTTGGAATCAATTGTAATATCCTTCAATAAATAAATTCCTTTTTCTTTTTGATTACTAAATTCTTTACTGACACTCTTAAAAGCAAAATTATTCTCTAAAAATTCAATCGTGTTTTGGGCCTCATTTTTAAATTCTTCTTGATAATAAATCGTTGTGTTACGAGCTAATTTAATCTCTGTATCGAACGTTTTAAAATATACAGGCGAAGGAATAATCTTAGGTAAATCTTTTTTAGCAAGATTGATTAATTTATTATTTTGATTATAGTGCCAATTAGCATCTGCCACTGGCATATTATCTTCTTGTTTTCTCTTTAATTTTGAGTGATCAAAAGGAAGAATTGTATACGCTATGTTTTCTTTAAAAAGAATCTTATTTTCATGGTTTTTAAAAACAATAAATGGTCCTTGTGGTGCATCAGAAACTGATGTTGCCCAATATTTAGCTTCGAAAGAAATGACAATACTATCCCTATCTCTTTGTTCTTTAAACATTTTAGTAGGTGTCATCTTATATAAATCACCATTTATATGTTCAATTAAAACTTCTGGTGAACTTTTTATAATTTCTCGAACAAAATTAAAATAAATAGCCCATTGATCGTTGTCTACTAATTCATTCGTCGTGTTTTTCAAAATAAAATCAGAAGTAAAAATTTCTTTTTCAGGAACATTGACTACATTTCCCCATTCTAGTGAAAGTTTCTGATTATTTATGGGTTGTTTTTGGCATGAAAGAAGCCATCCAACAAAAAAAATCCCTATAATTTTTATACTAATTTTCATTGAAGTAACTGAATTAAAAAAGGGCAGACAAAATCTGCCCTGAACGTTAAAAATTTAATCTATAAAAAATGATACCTCTTAAAAGCTTCAATCGCTTCATAATCGGCCATACCTAATTCATGATATTGTTTTGCTGTATCACGATTTCGATCTTCAGCACGTTGCCAAAATTCTCTTAAATCATCTCCTTGGAACATTACACCATCTTTTTGTGACTGATGATAAAAAATAGCCTTTCTTTTTTGTAAAACTTGATCAGGACTCATTGGTACCGCCATTTCAATTTCATTAACAGGCCATTCATGCCAAGCTCCTCGATACAACCAAACCCAACATTCATGCATATATTCTTTGTGTTTTAAATGATCAATTGCACTAAAAATAGCATCCAAACATACTTTATGAGTTCCATGTGGATCTGCTAAATCTCCTGCTGCATAAATTTGATGAGGTTGTACTTTTTCAATAATACTTTGAACTATTTGAATATCTTCATCACTCAAAGGTGCTTTTTTAACTCTTCCTGTTTCATAAAAAGGCATATCTAAAAAATGCACTTTTTCATCAGGCAATGTATAAAAACGTGTTGCACCATAACATTCTCTACGACGAATTAATCCTTTTAATTTTCGTACCTGAATCGAATCAGCTTCATTGAATTTCTTCTGATTAATGCTATCTAAAGCCTCTCTTAAATAACTTGGAGATTCATTATTTTGATATTCACTTAACTCTCTTGCAACATCTAAGAATTTAATTGCTTCATCATCTGAAACGGCAATATTTCCAGAAGTCTGGTATACAACGTGCACATCGTGCCCTTGGTCAATTAAACGCTTAAAAGTTCCTCCCATTGAAATTACATCATCATCTGGGTGTGGACTAAAAATAATCACTCTTTTCTTTTCCGGAATTGCTCTTTCAGGACGATTGGTATCGTCTGCATTAGGCTTACCTCCCGGCCAACCTGTAATGGTATGTTGCAATGTGTTAAACATTTTGATATTTAAATCATAAACTGAACCTGCAATAGCTAATAAATCAGAAAGTCCATTATCATTATAATCTCGATCAGTTAATTTCAAAACAGGTTTCCCAACTTTTTTACTTAACCAAACAATGGCTTTTCTCATTAAACTATCTTCCCAGTTGCATGCCTGCACTAACCATGGAGTATGAACTCTTGTTAATTCACTTGAAGCTTCTTTATCTAGTACAAAACTTGTGTTTTTATGATACTGCAAATAAGTTGCAGGTTTTTCAGAAGATATTTCACCTTCAATTGTTTGAGCTACAATTTCTGCTTTATTATGCCCCCAAGCCATAATTACAATACGTTTCGCTTGTAATATAGTTGAGATCCCCATAGTAATTGCTCTTTTCGGCACATTATCAAGTCCTAAAAAAGAAGGAGCTGCATCCGATCGTGTTAAATGATCTAATGTAATTAAACGTGTAGCTGAATTCAAGTGAGAACCTGGCTCATTAAATCCAACATGTCCTGTTCGCCCAATTCCTAATAACTGAAAATCAAGACCTCCATAATCTTTTATTTTCTGTTCATAATTCCTACAAAACATTAAAATTTCACCTTTATCAACCTCTCCACTAGGTATATTTATATTTTCAGGTAAAATATCAACATGGTTGAATAAATGCTCATGCATAAAATAATGATAACTTTGGTTATCTTCCTTTTGCATAGGATAATATTCATCCAAGTTAAATGTAACCACATTTCTAAAGCTCAATCCTTCCTCTCTGTGTAAGCGAACTAATTCAGCATATACACGGATAGGTGAAGAACCTGTAGCCAAACCTAACACACATTTCTGTCCTGTAGATTCTTTATCACGAATTAAATCGGCTATTTCATTTGCAACACTAATTGAAGCCTCTTCTGCTTTGTTATAAATAACACTATGAATTTTCTCAAAACGTGTCTCTTCATAAGTTCCGGGTGGTTGATACTGTAATGTTTTCATGTCTTGCATTCTAAAAGTTGATTCTTTATTCATTTAAATTAATTAGTAACTCAATTTGATTGAGTTACTAATTTATGTATTTTAATTTACATCCCACCAAAGTGCTGTTCCTCCTGTATCAGGACCACCTAATAGCCCTACAGCTTTTTCTACTTCTTCAGCATTTGTCAATTTTTCTGAAGCTGGAAAATTAATACGCTTAATAAATTCTTCTGTACTTATTTTTCCACCAGAATTATTGTTAACAACTGTAAACAATTTAGGATATCCCGTTCTTCGAACTTCTGACCACGCTTCTTGTCCATCAGGAAAAACTGCAATCCATTTTTGAGTTGCAATTCGTTCTACCTTCTCTTCTTGGCTTGCTCCATCATTCCATGCTATTGTAATCATACTTTGAGCAACATCATCATTTACAGAGCTAACTGGATCTGAATAATCCATTGGAGTTTTTACCGAATCTGCTAAATAATCTGATGCTCCAGAAACTCCATGCTGTTCAAATGATAATTGAATTCCTGTTTCATATGCTGTTTTCGCATCCATACCCATACTCCATCCTAATACAGCTCCTTCTGCACGTAAAAAGGCTACTTCAGCGGCTGTCATTAATTGAATATCTGCACTTTCAATTGCAGTACCAATTTTTGAAAACGTTTGATAATCAGATTTCGCTGCAATATCAGAACCTTGTCTAATTCCTTTGTATTCTCCTGGTGAAACTTCTGATTCTTGAAAAAGCACTGCTAATCTTGGATCTTCATATCCTTTTAAATAAGACTCCATTGGGGCTCCCATACGAATATCATTCCAACTGCTATTAAATACCTGTAAAGGATTTGTATCTGCTGTTATAAAGAAATTATCAGTATTACTTTCAATAACTCCTAATGCATGATTAATTGATTTTTCAGCTTCTGTTTTTGCTCTAACTGGATCTACATTAGAAATTCGTAAAGCTAATCTTAAACGTAATGAATTTGCAAATTTGATCCATTGTGTTTTATCTCCTGCATAATGTGACTTATCTGTTTCTGCATGAATAATTCCTTCTCCAGAATTTTCAATTTGTTCTACTGCAATATCTAAATCTTTAAAAAAAGCATCATAAGCTATTTCTTGAGAATCAAATTCTGCATAATCTTCTGATTCACCATATTTTGTGTATACAATTGGTCCATAAATATCGGATACTCTATGCATACCCAATACTTTTAAGATCAAAG
The DNA here is from genome assembly GCA_001880285.1 of Flavobacteriaceae bacterium UJ101. NCBI lineage: Bacteria > Pseudomonadati > Bacteroidota > Flavobacteriia > Flavobacteriales > Flavobacteriaceae > Flavobacteriaceae bacterium UJ101. The sequence goes on from CP016269.1 coordinate 755,893, forward strand.
ACACTCCATAATATTGAGGTGCAGATTCTTCTCCTCTTTGCTTTACCCAATAAGCATTAAACATAATATTTTTATAGGCTATATCCCAGGCAAACTGATTCCATCCATCTACTAAATCATAAGTCATATTATTCAAGTTTCCTCTAAAGGGTGTTGGAGGCATCATGTAACCTGAATATACATCTCCGATTAAATTTTGTTGTAATTGAGCTTGCCATGCAGGATTTAAGGTTAGAATATTATTATACATTCCTGCCATATATCCTCTTACATTATTATCATCTTGTTTTAATTCTTCAAGAGTTTGTCCATAAGGATTGGTATTAATTGAATCATCTGCTTCACAAGAAGCCAATATTACCAAACCTGAAAATAAAACTGTTTTTATTATATTTTTTTTCATTGTTCTTTGTTTTTAATTAAAACGTCACACTCATGTTAAATCCTACACTTCTAACTGAAGGCATTCCAAATACATCTACACCTTGAAATCCTTCGCCTGTACTTCCTGTAATATTTGGATCAAAAGGAGCATCTTTATAGAAGAAAAATAGATTTCTACCAATTACTGAAATGTTAGCTCTTTGAATAAAACTATTTTTAACATCAAAATTATATCCTAAAGAAGCTTCGCTTAATCTAACATTTGTCGCATCATAAATATATTCACCTGAAGCACCATCACGCCCTCCAATAGCATTATAATAATCTTCAGCAGAAACAGTAATACGATTTCCATTTTGATCAACCGCTTCTATTCCTCCAGCATTTCGAGCATCAGCAGAGACTTGAGAAACACCATGTTTATCAATCATGGCTTGTGTTAAACTCATCGTTTTTCCTCCTACACGTGCATCTACTAAAAAGTTTAAAGAGAAATTCTTATAATTTAATGTATTCGACCAACCTAATGTCCAATCTGGATTTGGTGTTCCTAAATTTTCAAATTCAGCTGATTTTTGTGCTGTTGTTGGATTTCCGTTATCATCAACATTGAAAACAACATATCCATTTTCATCACGCACTACATTAATTCCTTTAATTGTTCCAACAGGTTGCCCTTCTATAATACTATATTGGTAACTATTTACGCCTGGAGTTGTTAAAATTAATTCATCACCTAAGTCATCTACAATTTCTTTCACTTTACTATCATTATAAGCAAAATTTACTGTTGTATTCCACTCAAAATTTGATCTTTTTATAGGTTTAGCATTTAACATTACTTCTACTCCTTGATTTTCAATATCTCCCCCATTTACTGCGAAATAATCAACACCTAAAGGATTTGTTGACGAAGCAGGCACTTGGAAAAACTGATCTGTTGTATTTGTATGATAATATGATGCCTCTAATCCTATTCGATTATTTAAGAAACGCCACTCTGTACCAATTTCCCATGATTTTTGCAATTCTGGCTTTAATTCATCACCTGTTTTATTTGAAATAGTTGGATTAATCGTAAAATCTTGATTAAATCTTTCATAATAAGCTGATGTATTGTTCAAAACAAAAGAAGGAATATCGTTTCCTACTTCAGCATAAGAAGCTCTAATTTTCGCAAATGATATTTTACTTCCCATATCAAACATCTCACTTAAAATACCCGTTACTCCTACTGAAGGATAAAAAAATGAATCATCTAATGTTGAAGACCAATCATTACGTCCTGTTACATCTAAATATAACATCTTTTTATATCCAAATTGAGCACTTCCGAATACAGAATTCACTTGTTTTTCTGTACTAATTTCTTGACCAATTCCATCTGTACTATTAAAATTTGCTATATTAAACCAGTTTACAATCTTTAATCCCTGTGTAATTCCAGAATCCATATAAGTTAAGTCTCCTAATTTGGTTTGAGTACTACTCGCTCCTAATGTACTATTAAACTCTAAGTTATCTGAAATATTTTTATTAATCAAAGCAATGAAATCTATATAAGTTTGTCTATCTTTAGATTCTTCATAAATATAACGTCCATTTTCATGTGCTAATGCTCCCTGAGTACCAGCATATAGTTTTTTCTCAAAGGTCTTATTAACAACATCATAACTACCGCGTGTTTTAAACGTTAACCAATCATTTACATCGTATGAAATAGCACCACTTACATAACTACGAATAGTTTCATCTCTTGATTGATTTCGATTGGTAATCCAAAATGGATTTTGTTGAATATCTGTGATAGAATTTACAGGATAGTTTTGAGTATAAATTTTTCTTTCAGGATCAAATACTTCAAAATTATTTTTATAATATTTAAAATCCTCTCCTCTTGGGAAGAAATATGCACCTACAATTGGATTAAAGTACAAACCATTCACAGGTCTATTCTTAATTTTTTGTTCAGATAAATTTGCTGAGGCATCTACTTTTAATTTATCATCAAAAAATTTAAAACTTTGTTTAAATGTTAGATTATTTTGTTTCAATTCATTATCAGGCATCACCCCTTCAGAATCTGTGTTTGCAAAAGACAAATAACTGGTTGCTTTTTCACTTCCAAAATTCAATGATAATGAGTTAATCTTAGTAATTCCTGTTTCATAAAAATCATCTATATGATCAGGAGAGGCTCCTTTTTCTCCCCAACTTTCAGCTCCATTAGCACTTAAATATTCATATTGTAAGTTTGGTAAATAAGCTGCTTTTTCAAATGTCAAATTTGAAGATAATGTTAACGATACTTTACCCTCTTTCCCTTTTTTAGTTGTAATCAAGATAACTCCATTGGCTCCTTGACTTCCGTATAAAGCAGATGCTGAAGCACCTCTTAAAACAGTTAAACTTTCAATATCATCTGGATTAATTAAGGACAATACATCTCCTCCATCTCTATTCCCTCCAACAAATTCATTACCAAAACTATTATTTGGTTGTACTCCTGAATTATTTGCTATAGGAATTCCATCCACAACATATAAAGGTTGATTATTTCTTACAGAAGATAATCCTCTTAAAGTAACTTTTACCGACCCTCCAGCTCCAGATGAACTACGTGTAATATTAACTCCTGCTGCTTTACCTGCTAAAGCATTAATAGGGTTTGTATCTTTTACTCTTGTCAATTCTTCTCCTTTAACTTCTTGTGCAGAATACGTCAGTGCTTTTTTCTCTTTTTTAATTCCTAAAGCTGTTACAACAACTTCTTCAATTTCTGATCCTTCACCTTCAGTTAAGGTAATATTTAAAGTTGAATCGGTTCCAACCGTTACGGTTTTCTCTGACAAACCTATGAATGAGATAATCAACTCATCACCTTCATTGGCTTTTATGGAATAATTTCCATCAATATCCGTTGAAACGGATTCTCCTCCTACTATTTCTACACTCGCATCTGGTAATGGTTCTCCATCTCCGTCTGATACTTTTCCTGTTATAACTTTTTCCTGAGCCCATAAGAAACTCGAAAAAAGTAACATGAATAATACAATTCTTCTCATTTAATAAATACTTTGGTTGTACCTCAAATGACGTCAATAATCTCCTTAAAAACAGCTTTTTTATACCAACTGCATAATTTTTTATATCAAAAACACAGATTATTTTAACTTTGTAAAACATCGTTTCTAATTCGTGAGAAATCATTAACTTAACCCCAAAATATTTTGTTTTTATGCAAAAACTCAATTTTAAAATCATAAAATGGCATGTTCTATTTTGGCTTTGTTATTTTATTTTTAATGTGATTCGGTGGGGAAATTATTATAATGATTATGCTTATTCCTTAAAATCAAATATTTTAGAATTTAGTTTACATATTGCTATTTGCTATTTTCATATTTTTTATTTGATTCCTAATTATTTCCTAAAAAAACGTTATGTAGGTTATATTCTTTTACTTTCTGCATCTATTTTTTCTTTATATTTTATTAAATCAGGATTGACCTATTTATTTGTCAATACCAATATTTGGCCTGAAGAACAAAATTTCACAGCTTTTTCTGTAAATCATTTTATCGCCGTTACATTAGGAGAATTGTATGTTATTGCTTTTGTTACTTCTATATTTTTAAGTCAAAAAATCTTAGAACAACGAGACCGTTTACATCAACTAGAAAAAGTAAAACTTGAAATGGAAAACAAATTTCTACGTGCACAAATTCAACCTCACTTTTTCTTTAACACATTAAACTCTATTTATTCATTGGCTTTGATTAAATCGGATCAAACTCCTGAAATTATTCTAAAGCTTTCACGAATAATGGATTATGTCCTCCTAAGAATCAATCAAAACAAAGTCGGTTTAAATCATGAAATTAAATGCATTGAAGACTATATTTCAATAGAGAGATTGCGTTTTCAAAATAAAAACATTACTTTTACTCCAATTGCAATCAACGAAGCAGCTAAAATTAAAATACCTCCTTTAATTTTGTTAACTTTTGTTGAAAATGCTTTTAAACATGGAAATTCTGATGAGGGAAGTTCTATTTTAATTGAAATGAATTATGATTCTGAAAGAAAACAATTCCATTTCTCATCAAAAAACCAAATAAAAACTAACGTAAGCGAACTTACATTTGTTGACGCAAAAAGTAAAGGTCTCGGTATTAAAAACGTCAAAAAAAGATTAACGCTATCTAATATCAAGCACCAATTAACAATTGAAACAATTGAAAATGAATACATTGTTTCTTTAATACTGTTTCTAAAAAGTTAGTTTTATGAAAATTAGCACAATAATTATTGATGATGAACCTTTAGCAATTGAAGTCATCAAAAGTCATTTAAAAGAATTTGCCAGTATAGAATGTCTTGGAACGTTTGTCGATCCCTTGAATGCTATTGCCACTATTGAAGAAAAAAGACCTGATGTTATCTTCACGGATATTGAAATGCCTAAAATAAATGGAATTGAATTAGTCAAAAGCTTAAGTTATAAACCTATGATAGTTATTACAACAGCTTATCGGAATTTTGCAATGGAAGGTTATGAACTTGATGTTTTGGATTATTTATTAAAACCTATTCCTTTAATTCGATTCACCCAAACGATCAATAGAATTGTATATCAACATTATCTGCGAAACCAACCTATTCAAAAAGATATAGAAGCCGCTAAAGATCATTTCTTTATCAAGGTAGATAAACGTTTTGTACGAATTTATTTCAATGATATTTTATATATCGAAGGTTTAAAAAATTATATCAAAATCGTTACGAATAATAATAGTTACATTACATACAAATCTATACATGGTGTACTAGAAGAACTTCCTGAAAATGATTTTATCAGAGTTCATAAATCTTTTATTGTACGTATTGATAAAATCAACTGTTTTGATGGTAACATGATTTATGTTGATGAAAATAAAATTATTATGGGACGAACCTTTAGCAAAAATGTTAAAGAAAAAGTTTTAAATCAGAATAACAGTTAAATTCTTATCTTTACAACATGAGTTGTTTTAGAGTTTTATTAGCTATTATTATGCCTCCTCTTTCTGTTTTAGATAAGGGTTGTGGATCTATATTAATTGTTTTTTTATTAACTTTATTAGGATGGGTTCCTGGAGTTATTGCCGCTTTAATTATTTTAAATAATCCTGATTCTTAAAAATCGTCTACTGTTTTTAATCGTCCACTCAAAATACCTTCATTGGTGATGTATTCTACAAAATAATCATCTCTATTATTTTTCACATCCAATGTATCTTTCATATTTAGCTTAAAAAGACTAGCTTGCGTATTCCACCAAAAAGCACTCCAACCGCTTTTCGTTTCTTTTACAATATTATAAATGGTTTCACCTGTTTGACGATGGATTAACTTCATCATAACTCGACCATCTGTTCTCGAAAAGTTTTTTAATTTCTTTTTATACTTTTTCATCAAACTATCCTGAATTTTTCGATTATGCTTCCGTACCAAACGTCTTTTTTCAAGTTCAGCTGTTTCTTTTTGGTTCAAATCATATATTTTTTGAGCCATCTGAACATAAGGCCAAACTTTATAAACCTTTCGTTTCATATACAAAAACCGTTTTCGATCTGCTTCATCTTTAAAAACAGGCTTTGCCCAAAAATCAACTTGCGCAATAGATCCTTCTATAAAATCATCACTTAAAGTATCATTTTCAATAACAACCATATCTCTAACTTCTTCTTGAGCTATGAGATGCATACTAAAACAGAAAATAAAAAACATTAGAATATACTTCATATACAATTTAAAGCAAATTTTATTCCTTAATTCTTGTGGTTTACTTAAATTTATCCAAAATTAAAAAGAAATTATGGCTAAAAAGAAGATATCAAGCAAAAAATCATTAGCATTCTTAGAAAAATATTTAAACACAGCTTCTCCTACTGGATTTGAAAGTTCAGGTCAAAAGGTATGGATTGATTACATCAAACCTTTTGTAGATAAAGTTGAAGTGGATACGTATGGTACTGCTTATGGAATTATCAACCCAGAAGCTGATTACAAAGTTGTGATTGAAGCACATGCTGATGAGATTTCTTGGTTTGTAAATTATATTACAGATGATGGTTTAATTTATGTCATCCGAAATGGGGGTTCTGATCATCAAATTGCTCCTTCAAAAAAAGTAAATATTCATACTAAAAACGGTATTGTTCAAGGTGTATTTGGTTGGCCTGCTATTCATACACGTTTAAAAAACGGAAAACCAGAACAAGCACCTAAATTAGATAACATTTTTATTGATATTGGAGCTACTTCTAAAAAAGAGGTTGAAGAATTAGGTGTTCACGTAGGTTGCGTAATTACTTATCCTGATGAATTTTCTATTTTAAATGATCGATACTATGTATGCCGTGCTTTAGATAATCGTATCGGAGGTTATATGATTGCAGAAGTAGGACGTCTTTTAAAAGAAAATAAAATTAATTTACCATTTGGTTTATACATTACAAACGCTGTTCAAGAAGAAGTTGGATTACGTGGTGCTGAAATGGTTACAGAAACTATAAAGCCTAATGTAGCTATAGTAACTGATGTTACACATGACACTTCTACTCCTATGATTGATAAAAAAACACAAGGAGATACTAAATGTGGTGATGGACCTGTTGTATTTTATGCCCCTGCTGTACAAAATAATTTACGAGAACTCATTTTAGATACGGCAGAGAAAAAGAAAATACCTTTTCAGCGTGCTGCTTCATCAAGAGTTACAGGAACGGATACTGACGCTTTTGCTTATTCTAATGGAGGTGTTGCTTCATCTCTAATATCCTTACCTTTACGTTATATGCATACAACAGTTGAAATGGTTCACAAAGAAGATGTAGATAATGTGATCCGATTAATTTATGAATCTCTTCTTAACATTAAAGATCAACACGATTTTAAGTACTTATAAATTATATGAATCAAAAAAGCATGATAATTTATTTATCATGCTTTTTTGATTTTATAACCATCATAAACTCTTTATTCCATATTTTTCAAAGATCTAATATCTTTCTTAGAAGGGATCATTAAAACAAGACTTCCTCTTAACATTTGATTAGTATCTGAGGGTGTAAAGCGACTTCCATAAGAAACTGCAAAAGTCAAAGGGTCCATTATTTGATATCCCAAAGAAATTCCCCCTCCTACTTGACTGATGGTATTATCATCATCTGATCCATTTGTCCTTGTATTTCCTCCATATTGATAACCTAAATCAAGAGATCCCCACATTTTTTTTGAAAAAGTATGTGCAAAATGTGATTCCAACGTTAACAAAGGATCTTGATATCTATTACCTCCTCCGTAAATATCACTGTTCTTTGTAAAAAATTTCACACTAGGAGTAACCTCTAAAGTACTTTTTTGAAGAATATGATTTTTAAAATTAAATACCATTGGTAATGAAAATCTAAACCCCCAACGATTTGCACCTACATTAATAGGGTTTGAAGAATCATACTCCCCTAAAGGAATAGTACTTCCTACCAATGCGTACAGTTGAAAACCTTGCTTATAATTCATGTAATCTTTAAGATTCAATGCTGGTGCGCCTATTAACCCTACACGTAAGGCTACAAAAGGATCTCCGGAACCACTTACATTAGGTGTATCCATTTCATTTACTTTTCCATCTATATTAACCCAATTAGGTGTAAAAAATACCTGAGCAAATTGATTCTTTATAGCAAAACTATATAATACCGAAAAGGGAACAACATCCATCGTAAGTTTTGCATCATTAACTCTAATATTGGTTGCTGTATTAATATTAGAAGTCAATCTCATGTAAACAGGGTTCACCACTGTAAAATTCTTAGGAGTTAAAAGCATGGTTTTAGGGCCATCTCCTTGTGCAAAACTATATCTCACCGTACATATAAGTACCATGACTAATACAACTTTTATTATAGTGCCATATTTTCTTAACATTATTTTCCTTTTTTAGGTTTTTCAGAATCTCCTGGTTTAATATTTGGGTATTTCTTTATACTTTTCACATAATCACTTACAATTTTAGCTACAGGAACACCTACCCATGCATACTCTGCATTCACATTCCAAAGCTCTTTAGGATCATTTTCAATATCAAAAATCCAATCATAATTCACTTTCACTCGTAATGAGTTTAGAGTACTCTGCCCCGCCATATATACAGGACCTGAAGGATTAACTACCACAGTATTATGAACTTTATAATTTCTCCATTTTACAGATAACAAATCATCCCCATGAAAATAAAGAGCAAATTCTCTAGGAGACTTATCCACTCTACCTGTGAAGAAATTGAGCATATTAAAACTATCCATCGCTCGATCTGTTGGTATTTTATCTTCGGCATCCACGATATGAGCAAATGTTGAATAAAAATCAAGCATACTCACTATTTCATTCGACTTTCGTCCTTCAGGTATATTACCTTTCCATTTAATTATGCAAGGTGTACGAATAGCTCCTTCCCATCCTGAAGGAAATTCTCCTCTGAATGGACCAGAATCAGACTGTCCTCCTATAACATTATCAGATGTCATCAATGTTTCAGGTCCATTATCACTTGCCCAAACAATAATTGTATTATCTGTAATACCCATTTTCTCAATCGCATCTATAATTCTTCCTGTATTGTAGTCAATTTCCATCAATACATTCTGATAATTCGATTTTCCTTTTTTTGCATATTTAGGGTTCGGTAAAGGTGGTGAATGAGGCAATGAAAAAGGAACATATAGGAAGAAAGGTTTATCATCTTTTGCATGCTTCTCTATGTATGCTACCGATCTATCCGTTATCATCTCATCTACTAACCCTCTATTATTAGAATTATAATCTCCAATTCTTTTTGATTTTTCACCTTTTTTACCTTCCCATAATCCTTGATTAGGAACCAATGCGCTATCAAATCCTGCTGAATTATCCCATGCAGATTCTGCACTACTGTGAGGAAAGCCAAACCATTCATCAAATCCTTGTCCAGTTGGATAACGGTCTTCTACATCACCTAAATGCCACTTCCCATACAATGCACTTTGGTACCCTGAATCTCTTAATAATTCTGCTATTGTATATTCCCAAGGTATCAGTCCTTGAGGTAATCCTGGCAATGGAACTTTTGAGGTTCCACTACGTATAGGCATACGTCCTGTCATTAAAGCAGACCGTGTTGGAGTACATTCCGGTTCTACATTAAAATTAGTAAGTTGTAAACCTTCTGTTGCTAATTGATCAATATTAGGTGTTGGTGCTCCACGCACCTCACCTCCTCCATAAACACCTATATCACCATAACCCAGATTGTCCGTCAACATAAACACAATGTTCGGTTTTTTTTGGGCATAGGATATGTACATTCCTAAAAAGAGTACCCAAAAAAGAAGTAATTTATTCTTTTTCAAAATATATTGATTTATTTTTTTATATAAAAGTATAACGCAATATTCCAAAAAGGAAATTTTTTGATTTTTTTGCATTAAAATACCATATCGTATCTTTTTATGAAATAACTTTATTTTTAATAATAAATCATAGAAATAAAATTAAATCTTATTTAAAAGAATAAATGTATATAGCTCTATTTATAATATTTTATACATTTGAATAAATTTTATTTTCGATTTAATTATGATACGTCTTTTTCTTATAAGTTTTTTCATACTAAGTTGTTCTACTACTCATCAAACCCAATTAAAAGTACTACTCGATCTTCCTTCTGATTTGAAAGAAATCTCAGCTATAGAAATTATTCCACAATCTAACTTATACTGGATGGTTAATGATTCTGGAAATACTAATCATCTTTTCGGAATAAACAAAAAGGGAAAGATTGAACGAAAAATTGAGATAACGAATGTTCAGAATCATGATTGGGAAGATCTTGCTTCTGATTTAGAAGGAAATTTATTTATAGCTGATACAGGGAACAACCATCAAGATCGAAAGAATTTGGCTTTTTATAAAATTCCAAATCCTTCCACTTTTAAAGAAGATAAAATAGAAGCAGAAATCATACAATATTATTTCCCTGAGCAAGAAAAATTCCCACCCAAGAAAAAGAAATATTTATTTGATGTAGAAGCTACTTTCTATTTTGAAGGTTATCTCTATTTAATCACTAAGAATCGTTCATCAAAATTTGATGGTATTGCTAAACTGTATAAAATTCCAGCTCAGAAAGGGAAACATGCAGCACAATATCTTGCTAGTTTTAAAACTTGTGATGAAATCAAGACTTGTCAAATAACAGCAGCTGCCATAAGTCCTGATCAAAAACAAATCGCTTTGTTAGGTCATGATAAAGTTTGGTTATTTCACAATTTTCAACAAGATCATTTTTTTAATGGGTCTTTAAAAATAATAGAACTTGAACACAATTCTCAGAAAGAATCTTTATGTTTCTTAAATAATCAAACCCTTTTAATTGCAGATGAGAAAAAGAAGAATGAAGGGGGAAACTTATATCTAATAAAGTTATAAAAGTAGTAATCTTGGTTTAATCACTAAATATGTAGTATATTTATACTATAACAAAAAACTATTCTAATTATCCTTTTATTTAGTAGATATGTATTATACTGAATTTAGTTTATATGGATATTTATACCATTACGAACAAAGTACACTATCATGACATTTGAAACCCTATTTCCAATATTAGCAGCTCCACTTATAACCGCAATTATTGGAGTTGTTTTTTCAAAATTTGGTATTGAAAATAAAACCAAAGAACTTGAGTTTAAACTCAAGAAAGTAGAATTATTGGAAAAATTAAAAAACTATTTAAATTCAGAAGAGGAAAAAAAAGAAATAGTAGAAAAAATAAATCGTATAACCAATGATCTAGTTATTTCAGAGCTAAAAGATGATGATTTTGTAAAATTTAGTTATAAAGAAAAACCTTGGTACTATCGCCTTATTTTCTTACCTAGACTGAAATCAACTGCCGCCAAAATCACCGGATATACTTATTATATTTATTTAACTTATGGACTCATTCAACTCTATTGGATACCTGATATAATCTATGGAAAAGATGATCGAAAAGAAATTGCTGGATTGCTGTTAATTTTATCATTTATACTTGCATTTGTTCACAGAAAAGCGGCTATTCATTTTTCTCATAGAGATGCAATAGTAAAAAAAGCAAAAATCGAAATTCACAACAAATCAAAAACTAATAATAATGAGTAAATAATTACAATAAAAAATACTTGACATACCAACAGTCATACATTACCTATAAACTATTAACCTAAAAAAATGAAAATTACAATTATTCTACTCTTCATCACTTTTGCATCAGCAAAAGTATCATCCCAAATACATTCTCTTAATAAAGCTGAAAAAAAAGAGATTATCGATTCTATTATTTTTCAATTTAAAAATCAATATGTTTTTCCTGAAGTTGCAGACTTAATTGAAAAGGATTTATTAAAAAGGTTAAAAAACGGAGATTATAATACAATTAAGGATCAATCTACATTTGCAGACTCTTTAAAAAACCATCTATTCTTAATCAGCCAAGACAAACATGTTGGTGTTTCCTTTAATAAAGAAACAGCTTCTCAACTAAGGAAGCCTAAAATAAAAGAAAATTCAACTGAAAAATTTAATCAAGTAAATGAGCGAGCAAGAAAATTCAACTATGGATTTGAAGAATTAAAAATAATGAAAGGTAATGTAGGCTATATGAAACTTACAGGTTTTTCACCAACCCAATATGGAGGAAAAACTGCTTCAATTGCCATGCAGTTTCTCTCAAATTGTGATGCTTTAATATTCGATTTACGAATCAATTATGGAGGCGATAGTTCCATGATTCAACTTTTACTTAGTTATTTATTTTCAGAAGAACCTGTGCATTTAAATGATTTTTACCATCGAAAAAAAGATGAAATCACACAATCTTGGACACTACCTTATGTACAAGGAAAAAGGATGCCTAACATCCCTGTTTATGTACTTATCAGCAATCAAACTATATCAGCTGGAGAAGAATTTGCTTATGATTTAAAAAATCTAAAAAGAGGAACTATAATTGGAGAAAAATCTGCAGGAGCGGCCAATTTTGGAGAAGAATTTATCGCTAAAGGGAATTTTATAGTCTGGATACCTACAGGAAGAGCTATTAACCCTATTACAAACACTAATTGGGAAGGTAAAGGAGTTAAACCTGATATAAAAGTCCAATCTGATGATGCATTGGATGTAGCATATAAGATAGCATTGAAAAATATTTCTAAATAATGTAATTTAAAGAATTGATACTAGATAAAAATGAGTGATCAAACAAAGAAAAGATTTGGAGTAGATGAAAATAAACCAACAGAATGGTTTGAAACACTCTATTCTGAAACAGATCAAAAAGGTGAAGGTATTCCATGGGCTAATATGGCTCCCCATCCTATTTTTAAACAATGGATTGATAAAAAGACCCATTTAGGGGATGGTAAAACAGCTTTAGTAATTGGTTGCGGATTAGGAGACGATGCTATTGAATTAGAGTCTCAAGGTTTTAATGTAACTGCTTTTGATGTTTCTAGTAGTGCTATTGAACTTTGTAAAAAACGATTTCCCAATTCAAATGTAACCTTTCTTCAAGCTGATTTACTCAAAGGAATACCCGAATGGCACCGAAAATTCGATTTTGTATTGGAAATTTTTACTATACAAGCACTTCCTCCAAAATATGAAAACATACTTATTCAAAACATTTCAGATTTTGTTTCTGAAAAAGGAATGTTAATGATTATTACAGAGATTAATAAAGAGGAAAGAACTTTTGAAAAAGGACCTCCTTGGTTATTAAATTCCCAATATATCAAATCGTTTGAGAAATGTGGATTAAAGTCTATTTATCATTCATCTGATCAAAAGCCTGAATTTGGTGAAGAACTCCATCTGACCCTATTTCAAAGAGATTGATTAGAATCTCATGACCAATATTATTCTTAGAAAGAAAAGGTATGATCATAGGAAACATTGAGCCTAAAATCATACCTTTTTATTATTTCTAAACTAGCTTGTTTTGGATATTACAATTAAAATCCAAACCCTACACCAAAAGCTATACGACTTCCATCATCTGATTGAAAATAGGTTATTTTACCTGTCATAACTTGCGCTGCATTGATGTATAAACCTCCTCCATATGAATTGTGCCATTTATCAGAATCTTCCACATCATCTGCCCAAACACGTCCATAATCAAAGCCTCCTAAAATCCCCCAACTAATAGGAATTACAGCTGTCTTAGCCGAAGCGATAGTCCATCTTAAATCAGAACTTTGATAAAAAGAATGCTTTCCTGTAAAACGTTGATTTCTAAATCCTCGCAAACCATTATTAGCTCCTATGCTACTTGCTTGATAAAATTCATAATCATCTCCAATTAAAATTCTACCATCTAATTTGGTTGCCAAGACTAATCTCCCACTTGGAACTATTTTATAATCAAAAGAAATTTCAGGTTTTATAATCCCTATACTATTAGAATTCTCAAGATTTTGTTTCCAAGCGCTACTCAATTGAAATTTCATTCCCAATGTTGGTAAGGTAGGACGATCATAATTTTCAAAGGTATAACGTGCTTCTACACCCACAAACTGATCTCTTTCAAAGGTTTCAGTGGGCATTACCTGTGTTATATAACGACCTTCAGTTTCATCTACTTTATAGGTTTCATATCCTGTAATAATATCAAAAGAACCTCCTGTTTGCCCTCTCCATTTTAAAGCTGGCTTTGCATAAAAAGCACTAATCTTCACTCGATTATAATCATCGTCTACAGTATCTTCATCATATGCCGTTTCATTTCCAAATCCAAAATAATTAATACTGTAATTAGGACTTGCGTAATGCGTATCTAAAACAAAATTCCAGTTTCCTATTACATTAGCTTGTTCAAATTGATAACCTAAATCGAAACCATTTGTTTCGAAATAATATTGTGCTGAAAACGTGTGTTGTTGTGTAAAAGGATTTCGTTCAAAACCATTTATGGTATAAACATCTTTAAAACCTATTCTAAATCCATCATCTGGATTAGCTCCAATGGCAGGCATAAAACGATTGCTATTGTATTTTGGTTTTTTATAATTATACAAATTAGTTTCATAATCGTTTGTTAAACGTTGGGCTACATGCTGATTTGAAGTAATCGTATTCTTTTTGGATTTAAAATCATATACTTTTATTTTCTTACTATTTTCAACAGTGTATTCGTCATGGTTCTGTCCTCCAATCACACGAATTTTGATTGGGCGATTACCTTTCCCCTTTATTTCAAAGCGATCTTCATCATCCAAACCATAAACCCAAATTTCTTTAGTATTCTTTCTATCATATACTCTATGATGAATTTTTTCTCCTCTTTTCCCTTTCTTATTGCGGTAAGCTGTTACTTCCGTTTTTCCTTCTGGCAATCGAACAATATCAAAAATATCATCTTTATCAGTTCCTTTTACAATAGCGTATTTGTTTACCACTTTAAAATAGGTTTTGGCAATATCTTTTAATCGTTTTTTACGTTCTAAGAATTTATGTTGAATATCTTGAATGGTTTCCTGATCCATTTCTTTCGGAACATTTTGAAATGCTTTTTCAAATATTTCCGCATCTAAATGTGTTTGAATATATTCTGCTTGTTTTAACCAGTCTTCTAATTCTAAATGATCTAATAATGCAACATCCAAAGGATACGGTTCTACATTCATCCATTTTACATTTTTCAAATCTTCGTCGTATACTTGTAGTAAACTAGCCATAGGTAATAGTTTTCTTGAAATACCCAAAAGAAGTCCATCATATTTTGAAAAGGCTTGATCACGATCACGTGGTACCGGAATATAGCGTTTACCTCCTTGGTCATCAAATTCTGCCCAACGCCACTGATCCTCATGTCGATCCCAATCTCCAATTAACATATCAAATAAACGTGCTCTAATATATTTCTTTTCATCTACTGTATACTCTTCATCTTTTCGTATTTTTTTTAACAAGTCATCTGTTGAAATAATCTTTTTAGCATAACCAAACGAAGCAACATCTTCTCTACCATTAGCCGCACGCTCTTCAATCATGTATAGCTCATCACCATAATCTTCATTATACTGCTGTAAAGCTTTTTGTTTTGGAATATAGAATAACTTTGGATTGGTATAATACACACCAATCGCTTCTGAAAGTGTAGGAATTGTAAAAGGAGCGTAAGGATAGGCTGAAGTAAACGCATCTTGTAAAACATTAGATGCTGTCGTATTTTTTAAATCATTCTTCAAATAAATATCCTTAAACAGTACTGCTTGTAAGTATTGAGTTGCACTTTTCCGTAAGGCTCTCATAACATATTCTCTTCCCTCTTTATCTACTAAACGTAATGAACGTGATTGATTCCCCCCTCCTCTTCGTACAGGTGTTAATCCTCCATACAAAGTATCCAAATTTACAGTCGGTGCCGTTATTTCTTTACTAAATAACTCTCGATGATGTTTCCCTAACAGTGTTTTATATAAACCACTTTTTTTGGTCTCTTCTTTGGTATAAATAGAAGATTTCATCTCATCTGGATACGGTTGAAATTCTTTTGGTTCATAATTTTCTTTTGCTTGTAAAACATTCGTTTCAAAAACCAGTTTTTCCTTCTCATTTTCGATTGCATAGAATTTCACCTCAGAAGATCCATCTTTGTACACAATTAACTCTGCATAACCTAATCCTCCATGTGAAAATTTTCCAGCACCAATTGCTCGTGCAGGATTTTCTTTAGATCCCGATCCACTAATAATTTGAGGTTTATTCCCTTCTACTAGATATTGTAAATTATGCTCGTGCCCAGACACAAAAATAATGTTGTCTGATTCTTGTGCCAATGTCATCAAACGTTGTCTAAATTCATTGTAACGTTTATTTTGAAGATCTTGTGAAGAAATTCCACCTGTTTTACGTACTAAATTAGCTAATGAACCTATAACCGGTAATGGCACTTTATTTCCAAAAGGATATAATTGTTGTTTTAATGAAAATTGTCCTCCATGTGGACCATTACTCATCATAGGATGATGCACCGCAATCAAAGTTGTTTTCTCTGCATTCTTTTTAATTAATCCTCGTACTTCTTCGAAAAATTTATCTCGAGTTTTGATAATTGGACAACGATCATTCATTGTAGGATGTTTATCCCAATTAGTTAAATACCATTCTGAATCAATTACAATGACTACAATATCATCACTAATATCTACTTTTTTCAAAGGACAACCTCCACTAGGTAAATATGCATCTTTTCCTAAACGTTTCGTTATATATTTTTCCTGACGTTCCAACCCTTTCAACCCATTATCATACCAATCATGATTCCCTGGTATAAAAAAAGTAGTTCCTTTAAAATCATCTGCAAGATCCATCTGTACATCCAAACGATGTTCTGCCAATTTTCTATTTTCACTATTCTTATCAGGCATTCCCTCAGGATATAAATTATCTCCTAAAAAAATTAAGGTACTATTTTCATTTGCTTTTTGTAACCGTTTTTGAAGATTAAGCAATGTACTTAAAGAACCTCCTTCAGGAGCGTTTCCTCCATCGCCTAATAAAAAAAAGGTGTGCTCTTTCTCTTTTGAAGAATCATCTACAAATGCCTCTATATTTTTATATTGAGTTGTATAGGTAGCGCATGATTCTAGCATCACTATAAAAAATACAGTAAGGATCGTAAGTAAGTTTTTGTAAAGCATAGTAGTTTGAATTATTTTCTTTAATTTTAACAAAAATGCAAATAAATATACCAAAATTGCGTTAGTTTTGAAACAAAAAAAATTACACAAAATTCTAAATCACTCAATATTAATCTTTTCGTATGGAAAATATTCTTATCAAGACTAAAAAATTTGCTTTGGATACTTTAAATACTAAACTAGATCCTAATTTAGTATATCACAATTTAAAGCATACTTTAAATGTAGTTAAAGCAGTAGGTCAAATTGGAGAGAGTGAAAATTTGAGTAATGAAGAACGTTTTATTATAGAAATTGCTGCTTGGCTACATGATATTGGGCATATTAATGGACCTGAAAATCATGAAGAAGAAGGAGTAAAAGTAGCAAGAGCATTTCTTAAAGAAGATCTTTCTGAAGAACAATTAAGTTTAATAGAAGAATTAATTTTAGCCACTAAAATAGGAGCACAACCTCAAAATTTATTACAAAAGATTATTCGAGACGCAGACTGCTCACACTTAGGTAAAAAAACCTATTTTGATTATTGTAATTTAATACGAGAAGAGCTTGCTTATCTTGGTAAAACATTTGATGATTTGGAATGGAATGAGATGAATGTTGATTTTTTCAAAAAACATCAATTTTATACACTGTATGCCTTAGAAAATTGGTTACCAAGAAAAGAAAAACATCTAGCCACTTTACTTAATAAAATTGATACTATAAAAAACATAAAAGAAAAAGAATCTAAGAAAAAGAAAAAAGAAAACACCCCTGATCGTGGTATAGAAACCATGTTTCGTGTTTCTTTAAAAAATCATATTAGTTTAAGTTCTATTGCTGACACCAAAGCTAATATCTTACTGAGTGTCAATGCCATCATACTTTCATTGGCTTTATCGAGTATTTTGCCTAAACTAGATAATATACACAATAGTCATTTAATTTTACCAACCATCACCTTAATGATTGTTTGTTTGGTTACCATGGTTTTGGCCATTATGGCTACAAGGCCTAATGTTACAGAAGGTAAATTCACAAGAAAAGATATTGAAGAAAAAAAGGTGAATTTGTTATTCTTTGGAAATTTTCATCAAGTTCCTTTAAACGAGTACCGATGGGCCATGGGAGAATTAATGAAAGATAAAGAATATTTATATGACTCCATGATCAAAGATTTGTATTTTTTAGGATTAGTTCTACATAAAAAATACAAAATACTACGCTTTACTTATTTAATTTTCACCATTGGATTAATTATAACCGTCATCGCATACATTTTAGCCTTTAGTTTTAGGGAAACAACTGTTGTTGGTTAATCAATTTAGTGATTTTTAGATTTAAGTAATTATCATTATCATATATTTTGTCATTCTGAACTTATTTCAGAATCTAACATTATCTATATCATTATAACTTTACTCAAGTTCTTCCATTAATTGTTTGTATGTAAAGGTTTTTTGATTCTTCTTCACATCATAATTAATTTTTACCCGAATAGCTTTTAAACCGGAAACACCTTGCAAATCTTCTAATTCCACAATTTCAATTTCATCGTGTAAATAATTCTTCACTTGTAAAAATCGCACATAGCGTAAATATTCTTCTTCATCTGTTTTATGAGAATATACAATCGTTAATTTTCCATCTTGTGTAATTCGCTCATCAGTACCTTTAATATGAGCTTTATCAACTCGTTTCTTTATAATTTCATAACGTGCATTATAAGCTCCATCGACATCAAATCGTTTTTCATCTGTTCTAAAACGAATCGACATTGGAACACTATAAACCAAAATTAAAGACGCTACTTTTAATGGAATTGGAAGATTAGGGCGATATTGCTCATATTCTTGTTCCATTTCACACATAGTTTGCAATTGCCATAAACGTAAATTGTCTAAATATAACTTATGGTATGGTTTATTTTGAACTAATGACTCTCCAATGTACATACTGTGTTCAATTCCATCTGTCTTATATCGTTCAAAAAAATGGGGATACATTTCCTGAGCTTCTTCTTGCTTATCATCTATAATAGAAGCCATTTTTTTATTAATCATTCCTACAGAATCATCATATTTTTTACGCTCACGATAATACACCCCTTTATGTTCTTTTATTTCTTCATTATACGCATTAATTTCACTTGAAATAGTTGTTCCTAAAGTAGCTAAATGTTGAAAACAATCTAATACTTCATAATGAAGAAAATCAGTAATATCTTGTTCTATTACAGAGTTAATTCCTTTTTTTAGTTCTTTTATAAAACGTTGACTTCTATAAAGCAATTCTTCATAAACGGGTAATGCTTCTTTCTCATTTGATTGAATTAAAATTTGGGTTACTTTCTCCAATTGATCCATCAAATCTGTTTGAACCGTTTGATTTCGAGTTACAGAGGAATTCTTAATATCAATTTGTCCATAAAGTGGAATCACATTATCAAAAACAATATCTTTAAAATTTGGATCTTCTCCTAACAATTCTTTTTGATAAAATTCACGCGCTTCATCTTCAAAACGCCAATATAAACTTTCATGAATCGAAGTACATTCTCTTTTAACAATTTCTGTTATATGACTCTCTTCTAAACTTTTAGATTTTTGAAGGGAACTGATAATATATGGCATGATTTCATCCAACTTATTTGCATTGATTGAATTCAATTCATACTTTTTATACGACACCACTTCTGCTACTCCTAATATCTCACCATCACTTATCACCGGTGCAATAATGATACTTTGAATGTTTTGTTCATGTAAATGTTCTAAAAATTTCGGAACATCTTTTCCTGAAGCTACCATTTTATCTACATTTGAAATAATAAATGGTTTCCCTTTATTAATTACTTTTTCAAAAGAATGTTCACAAAACAATTCATTAGCTGCATATTCATTCTCATTATTTAATAAATAACTCTTTACTTTTTTCAAACGATCTACTCGAAGCATCTTCCCTTTTTCATAGAAATCCGTATACCCAATCTCTAAATTTGGAAGATCAAAAATCGAACGAAAAATAGTTTGAAACTTAATAGCATCTTCTTGATTTTCCTCTCCTAATAAAATCGTTTTCAACTCTGAAACAGAAGCATCTATAGTAGAATCAAATAAATTTAAAATAACAAACCCTTTTAACTCCCAACTTCCTGGAGGGAATTTCTCCTTCCAAATTTCCACATTATCAAATTGATCTACTAATAACTCAAAATCTTCATCTGTAATATCAATCGCTTTATCAGTTTTAACAATATCACAATAATCAATATTATATAAAACACTGTAATAGCGTACTAAACCATTTTCATCTGGTATATCATAGAAAAAGCTTCGCTTAAAATCAACATTTTTACCATAAACCATAGCTAAAATAATACAGCATCCCATTATATAAAATTCATCATCTGGGATATCACGCATCTCTAAATTAAAATTTTTACCTGCACGATCCAAAATCTTTTTCAATCGAGTACTCAAGCGTATAAATTTATTATTTAAAGGAATCCCTGCTGCTTTGATTTCGTTCTTTTCTAATGCAAAAGGAAAAAGAGGATCTAAAATTTTTTGAATTGGTTTTTCATATTTTTTAAGTAATTGATCTTCATATTCAAACCCTTCTTTCAATGCAGAAATAGATTTAATTTCCTCCAACATTTCCTTCTCCGTTGTACAATCATAATCCGTTGTATTTTCAATATAATCTTCATATTCTTGAATGATCTTATGAAAACTCAACTTTATATTTAACGGAAACTCTTTACCTAAAACACTCATGATTTTGATTTATTGGTGTATACAAATATAAAAAAAATTGCAGTATCTTTGCCCAACTCACAAAACGCTAACCATGCAAATTCAGGGACAAATCGTGGATATCCTTCATAGACAAATCTTTAAAGGAGAAATCACCATACAAGATAATAAAATTATTTCCATTCGTAAAAAAGAACATACGAATAATACGTTTATTCTTCCCGGATTTGTTGATGCGCATATTCATATTGAAAGTTCGATGTTAGTACCTTCAGAATTTGCGAAGCTAGCTGTACTACACGGTTCTGTGGGTTCTATTTCCGATCCTCATGAAATTGCTAATGTGTTAGGAAAAGAAGGTGTTTATTACATGATCGAAAATGGGAATCAAGTTCCATTTAAATTCAACTTTGGAGCTCCTTCATGTGTTCCAGCAACCTCTTTTGAAACAGCCGGAGCTATTATCGATTCAAATGATGTTAAAGAACTTTTGCAACATCCTCAAATCAAGTATTTAGCTGAAATGATGAACTACCCTGGTGTAATTCACCAAGATAAAGAAGTACTAAAAAAAATAGCTTGGGCTAAGCATTTTAACAAACCGGTAGATGGTCATGCACCTGGTTTACGAGGAAAAACTGTAAAAAAATACATAGAAGCTGGTATTACAACGGATCATGAATGTTTTACCTATAATGAAGCTTTAGAAAAGTTGAATTATGGTATGAAAATTCAAATTCGAGAAGGAAGTGCTGCTAAAAATTTTGAAGCTCTTATTGATTTATTACCTAAACATTATGAAAATATAATGTTTTGCTCTGACGACAAGCATCCTGATGATTTAATTCTAGGACATCTAAATCAACTATGTGCACGAGCAGTTGCCAAAGGAATGGACGTTTTTAAAGTACTACAAGCTGCTTGTATTAATCCTGTAAAACACTATAATTTAGATATTGGATTATTACAAGAAGGTGATCCGGCTGATTTTATTGTGGTAAAAGATTTAAAAAACTTTGAAGTATTACAAACCTATATTGATGGAAAATTAGTTGCCGATAAAGGTCAAACACTCATTAAAACAGTTCCTTTTTCACAACCTAACAACTTTAATACTACAACAAAAAACGTAGAAGACTTTGAAATTACATCAAATGCTTCTCAAATTCGTGTAATAGAAGCCTTAGAAGGACAATTAATCACACATGAATTACAAGAGAACGCTTTCATTAAAAATGAGAACCTTATTTCAGATATAAAGCATGATATTTTAAAAATGACTGTTGTCAATCGTTATCATGATGCTCCTCCTGCTCTAGCCTTTATAAAAAACTTTGGCTTAAAAAGAGGTGCTATTGCCAGTTCTGTTGGGCATGATTCCCATAATATTATTGCAGTAGGTACCTCAGATGAAGAAATTTGCCAAGCTGTTAATCTATTGATTGAAAATAAAGGTGGTATTTGTGCTGTTGAAGGAGAAAATCAAAAGGTATTACCGTTACCTATTGCAGGCATTATGAGTCAATATGACGGTTGGACTGCAGGAAAACGCTATGAAGAAATTGACCAAATGGCTAAAGAGCTAGGTTCTACCCTACAAGCTCCTTATATGACTTTATCTTTTATGGCTTTATTGGTTATTCCTGATTTAAAACTATCCGATAAAGGCTTATTTAGTGGTAATTCTTTCAAATTTGTCGATTTAGAAGTAAAGTAATTCTTTTTTGTATTAATTTTATTAGAGTGTCACAAAAGATGTTTTAACGCGTCTTTTATATGGATACGAAATAAAACTTTTTAATACATGAGAACTTACTTAACCTTTTTTCTTGTTATGAGTGGCTTATTTTTTTCAGCACAAGAAAAAAAAACACTACAGGCAAATCTAATTCAAGCAGCACCAAAAATTGATGGTATTTTAAACGAAGACAGTTGGTTATCCGCCAATATTGCTACCGATTTTACAGAATTCAGACCTAACAATGGAGAAAAAGCACCTAAAAAATTCAAAACTGATGTTCGATTACTATACGATAATGAAGCCATTTACATAGGAGCCATTTTATATGATGATGATCCAAAAAAAATATTACGTGAAATGGGAAACCGTGATCGTTTTGTAACTGCTGATCTTTTTGGGGTTTTCATTAATGGTTACAATGATGGACAACAAGAGTTTCGTTTCTTTGTAACGGCTGCTGGTGTCCAACTAGATGCTGTAGCTACATCAAATGAAGATTTTAGTTGGGATGGTGTTTGGAATAGTAAAGTTTCCATTAATGATGATGGTTGGGTAGTGGAAATGAAAATCCCTTACTCTGCTTTACGCTTTCCTAAAAATGAAGTACAAGAATGGGGTATTAACTTTTTTAGAGAAGTGAAAAGAAACCGTACACGCTATTCTTGGAACTATATTGATAACAACCAAGGACAAATTACTCAATATGCTGGAATTTTAAAAGGAATTCAACATATCAAACCACCTGTACGCTTGGCTCTTTACCCCTATGCTTCTACTTACTATACTACAAAAGACGGAGAAGATGAAACAGATGTAAAACTAAGTGCTGATATCAAATATGGAATTAATGAAAGTTTCACACTAGACGCTGTTTTAGTTCCTGATTTTGGACAAACTGCTTTTGATGACATCATTCTCAATTTAGGACCTTTCGAACAACGTTTTGATGAAAATCGTCCCTTCTTCACGGAAGGATTGGATCTTTTTGAAAAAGGTAATTTATTTTACACACGAAGAGTCGGAAATGCCCCAACTGGTGATGCCGAAATATTAGAAAATGAAGAAGAAACTGATTCTCCTAGTACCGTAGATTTAATCAATGCTTTAAAAATATCGGGTAGAACAGAGAAAGGATTGGGAATTGGAATTTTTAATGGTGTAACTAAAAAAACATATGCAACGCTAACCGATACTATAACCCAACAAACCCGAAAAGAATTAATAGAACCTTTATCCAATTACAATGTTTTAGTATTAGATCAACGTTTTCGCAAAAATTCTTCCGTAACCCTTGTCAATACAAATGTAACTCGAAATGGTCATTTCAGAGATGCCAACGTAACAGGATTATTATTTGATCTCAATACAAAAGAAAATACCTACAACCTTTCAGGAGATTTCAAATACAGTTACATCAATGATACAGAAAATAAAACAGGTTACAATACTTCCTTAAATTTTAATGAAACCAGTGGAAAATACCGTTATGGAGCAGGTTTTCAAATGGTTTCTAAAGATTTTGACAACAATGATTTAGGAATCAATTTTGAAACTGATTATTATGACTTTAACCTATATGGTAATTACCGTATTTTAAAAGCCAATGAAACGTTCAACTCTTTTCGCCTTGGCTCTGGAATTTATACACAATTTAACAAAACTTCTGGAAAATTAATGGCAACCAATTTTAATGTATTTGTAAATTCAACTAACAAAAAATTTCATTATATAGGTTATGGTATTAATATCAACCCCTTTAAGACTTATGATTTTTATGAACCTCGACAAGAAAATCGTTACTTGAAGACACCCGAATCCTATAGTTTCTGGACCTATATTTCCACTAATTATAACAATCGTTTTGCAATTGATTTAAATCCTTTTGCTGGAATTATGAATGAAAAAGGGCGTGGATGGATTGGAATGAGCATAAGACCTCGATACCGTTTTAGTGATAAGCTCCTTCTTACCTATCGTTTTCGTTATCAAAACAGCCAAAATGGAAAAGGATGGGTAGATGAATTAGACGATGATACCATTATCATTGCCAATCGTGATCGAAATACCTTTACGAATAATATTACAGGAAAGTACTCTATCAGTAATACCATGACAGTCAATTTAACTTTTCGCCATTATTGGACCTATGGTGAACATGATGCTTTTTACGCATTACAAGAAGATGGAAGTCTAGAATCTCATCCTACTTATGACTCCAATCAAGATTTCACCTTTAACTCTTGGAATGTCGATCTAGGTTATAGTTGGTGGTTTGCCCCAGGTAGTGAACTTTCCTTTTTATATCGAAATGCTGTTTTCAATGATAAAGAAGAAACCATTAAAGATTACAATGAAAACCTATCTCAACTCTTTAACGAACCTATGACCCATAATTTTTCTATCCGTTTACGCTATTACTTAGATTATAATAAAGTAAAAAATTGGTTTTAGAAAGTGTTCTTCTCAATTATAGGACATAATCTGTCATTCCGAATTTATTTCGGAATCCATTTTATTATAATTCTTTATACTTAGATACTGAAACAAGTTCAGCATGACAGTTTTGTCAAGTTCAGAATATCAAACCGCACAACTAACAACTTCATAACTCATAACTCATAACTCATAACTCATAACTCATAACTCATAACTCTAAATTATGAATTAATCATTAACTTTATCATCACAAAATAAAAAGAGATGACAACCATTTATCATAATCCACGATGCGGAAAAAGTAGAGAAGGCTTAGCAATTATGGAGCAATCTGGACAAGAATTCCAAATAATTAAATATTTAGACACACCCCTTTCAAAAGAAGACATACAAAAACTTCTTAAAAAACTACAATATAAACCTATTGAATTAATTCGTCAAAAAGAAACCATTTGGAAAGAGCATTTTAAGGGGAAAGAACTTTCTGATGAACAAATTATTGAGGCCATGGTTCAATATCCTAAATTAATCGAACGTCCTATTGTGGTAGTAGGAAATAAAGCAGTAGTAGGAAGACCTCCAGAAAAAATCAAGGATCTACTTTAATCATAATACACATCATATGATTCAAACTATTAATCCGTATACAAAAGAAGTCCTCAACACTTATTCTTTTCTAACAGAGAAAGAACTTCTTGATAAGATCGAATCTTCACATCAAGCTTTTAAAAAATGGGAAGCCAAATCTTATATAGAACGACAACACTATATATTGCAATTAGGCATTTTATTAGAAAATCATGCTACTGAATATGCTTCAACCATTGTACAAGAAATGGGAAAACCCCTTACCGAAGCAACTACAGAAGTTCGCAAATGTGCGCTTTTATGTCGTTATTATGGAAATTTAGATATAGAAACACTTACGGTTATCAACTATAAATTAGACGATTATCAAGAAGCTCAAACCATCTATCAGCCTCTTGGCATTATCTTAGGTATTATGCCTTGGAACTTTCCATTTTGGCAAGTTTTACGTTATGCTGTTCCTACTCTATTAATGGGGAATACTACCCTTTTAAAACATGCTCCCAATACTATTCAATGTGGTATTTTAATTGAAGAATTATTCATTAAAGCAGGATTCCCTATCGGAATCTTTCAAAATTTAGTACTCGATATCCCTCAAGTTGAAACGGTCATTGCCCATCCTTTTGTACAAGGGGTCACCTTAACAGGAAGTGAACGTGCAGGGAGTTCTGTTGCCAGCTTAGCAGGAAAATATTTAAAAAAATCGGTATTAGAATTAGGGGGAAGTGATCCTTTTATTGTTTTTGAAGATGCTGATTTGGACATTGCTACTTCAAAAGGAGTACTATCCCGATTTTTAAATTCAGGACAAGTCTGTATTGCTGCTAAACGTTTTATTCTTCATCACACAATTGCCGAAACCTTTATTGAACAATTTATTACAAAAATACAAGAGCTCCATATAGGAAATCCTATGGCTCAATCCACACAATTGAGTCTTATGGCTCGTGAAGATTTAGCCATTCAAGCTGAAAAACAAATACAAAAAGCCTTGAGTCAAGGTGCTAAGCTATTATTGGGAGGAAAACGTAAAGAGAATTTTATTGAGCCTACTGTTTTACATGTATCATCTGACCATCCTATTTTACAAGAAGAGATCTTTGCTCCTATTGCACTTATTATAACCGCTAAGAATGATCATGAAATACTTTCCATTGCTAATGACACTACTTATGGATTAGGTGCTTCTATTTGGACACAAAATATTAAAAAAGCCCATGAATTAGCTTTAAAAATAGAAGCAGGAACCGTTGCCATTAATGAAATTGTACTTTCAGACCCTCGTTTACCTTTTGGAGGTATTAAAAATTCAGGCTATGGACGTGAACTTGCTGTAAATGCTTTGTTTGAATTTGTTAATGTGAAAACGGTTTATCGTAGAGGAGAACAATAGTATATTAAGTTAAGTCTTAAATAGAGATATATTGTATTTATTCATCTGCTTCTCAACTTCAGAAAACCTCTCATATACAAGGAAACTTTTTCAAAAAACACTCTCTTATCAAGGTTAAAACCTTGATAAGAGAATATAATACAATTGATTATTTATATTTTACTTTTGGAAAGATTTTCCTTCATAAGTATAATCTTCAAAGACCGTATATACGTGATAAATCCCCACTGGCAACCATGAAATATTAACCTCAACTTCTTGTAACTTTGGAACATTAAAATCTTTCATAACTTCATTTCCATTATTATCATACACGATATAACGTATAATTTTTCTGTTTACCTCACTAGAAATCATTTTTAATGAACTCTCTGTAGAAACAAGTGATAGTACACCTTCAACTACTCTACTTGATCTATCTGTTATACCTCCATCAAGCGATTGTCCTCCATTCCCTTGTAATTCATCACATAGTTTACCACAAGGAGGTATAAAAATTCCTACTACGATTTCTTTTAAAACTGTTTTAGGTTCTACTATGATGAATTCTTTACCTGACTTTATTAAACCACTTACCTCTATATAATGAGGGTATAAAGGTTTTATCTGAAAATCATATTTTAAAGCTCCGCTATAATTGTATGTATTGGTTTCATAAATTCGTACTGGAGAATAATTTGATTCTTGAGCTTTCGCATAACATCCCAATAGTACATAGAAGGATAATAGAATTTTTAGGTTCATGTTTACTTAGAATTTTTATTAAAAACAAAAATAATATAAAATAAGTTTTGACTCTATCCCATAAATCCGGTATTTTTAACAAAAAAATGAAACAACTCTTATTATCCTGTTTTATTATACCAATTTCTATATTAGGTCAATCCAATAATCTTCTTGAAATAAAGAAACTCATAAAAAAAGCTAATCATTTAGCTGCCTATAATATTGATTCTACTCTTTATTATGACCATTTGGCAGAAAAAAAAGCCATTACGTATCAACAGGACTCCATCCTTACCCATATTTATTATAATTTAAGTCTTGATTACCAAACAAAAAAAGATTCTACTTTATTCCTCGAATACTTAAATAAAGCATCCAATAAGGCGCAAAGAGACTCTAATTGGATGATTATTATGCTTTGCAAAATGACTTATTCGAAAGAAAAAATTAAAAAAAATCTTTATTCAAATGCTTTAAACTTTCTATTTGAAGCAGAAAAAATATCTATTAATCATAACTTTCCAAATTATCTACCTTCTATTAAACTTAAAATTGCAAATATACATTATAAATTAAACGATACTATCAAAGGAATTGAAGTAAATAAATCTACAATACCTTTAGCTAAGCAATACAATAAAAAAACTCTTATGTCACTATATAATAATATAGGGCAATTTTATATTGAAAATAATTTTGATAGTGCTTCTTATTATTTTAAAGAAGGGTTGAAAATAGTTAATGAATTTAAAGCTGAATATTACAAAGCTACTTATTATAATAATCTTGGTTTCACTTCTCTATCTCATAAAAAATATGACTCAGCCTATTATTTCTTATCAGAAGCTAAAAAATATGCTACGAAGAATAACCAATCTGAAAGTTTATATTACTCTTATTATTACCTAGGACAACTATATGAAAAACAACACCAGTATTTAAAAGCTATAGAAAATTATGAAAAAATGTTTCTTTATGAAAAAGAACATGGTGTTGACTCAAAGCAAAAAACTATTGTCTACCAATCTATAGCAGAACTATATGCCAACTTAAAACAATATGATAAAGCCTATACTTTTCAACAAAAGCACCAAGCTTTAAAAGACAGTATTTTCAATATCGATAAAACCAATGAATTTAATAAAATCCGTACGGAATATGAAGTAGAAAATAAAAACCAGCAAATTGAATTGTTAACAACCGAAAAAGAGGTAGAAGCTTTACGTAAACGACAATTACTCTATGCTGGTATCGGAATTTTGATTCCTTTGTTACTTCTCATTCTTTTTTATCGAAATCGAGTAAAATCACAACGTTTATTGCAAGAAAAAGAACAACAACGGTATGAAGCGGAAAAACAACGTTTGGAAAAGGAAAATGAATTAGAGCATGCCAATGCTTTAATTGAAGGACAAGATCAAGAACGTAACCGTATTGCCAAAGAAATTCACGATGGTGTCGGTGCACAATTAGCTGGTTTAAAATTAAATTTAGAACAAACCAACCAAGGACTTCAAAATGAGAATCTTGCCCTTATCACACAAGACTTAGAACAAGCCTTTACAGAGCTTCGATCTATTTCACATAATTTAAGTACCAATTATTTAGAGGAAAAAACCTTGGATGTTTTATTATTGGATTTAAAAGCACAATATGAAAAGAACCTTACTTTTACGATTGGACTCTATATCTTTCCACCTGATCTACTCGGAAAGCTAAGTCAAACAGACAAACACCATTTATACCGTATTGTACAAGAATTGCTAAACAATACGTATAAACATGCAGCCGCCACACAAGTTCATTTGTCTTTTACGCAACATGAAGACAGTTTAAATTTACTCTATGAAGATAATGGGAAAGGATTTGATCCTTCTTCAAAAGCTAAAGGAATTGGATTACACAATATACAAGAACGTGTGAAGGCTCTAAATGGAACCTTAACCCTCGATTCACAACCTCAAAAAGGAACCACTATTATTATTGATTCACTAAAAACCACCTAATATGACTCAAATTTCAACCTTGATTGTTGATGATCATCAACTCTTTTTAGACGGACTCAACACCGTTTTTTCACAACAAGACGATATTTCTGTCTTACACAGCACCACCTCAGCTAAAGAAGCTTTAAATTTTGTACAACACACACCTCCTGATTTGATTATTACGGATATTGCCATGCCTGAAATGAATGGTATTGAATTTATTAAAGCCGTTAAAGAAATTCATCCTTCTATCAAAATATTGGTTGTAAGCATGTTTCAAAATATGCATTCGTATCAAAATATTGACGGTTATCTTTTAAAAGAAAGTAGTATGGATCGTGTTTTACAAGTTGTCCGTGGAATTGTACTACGCAATGAAACCCATTATGACTTTGAGGAATCATCTATCGAAATCTATGATTTTAAAGAACATATTTTAAGTCCTCGTGAAAAGGAAATCATTCAGCTAATCAGTGAAGAACTTACTTCTGATCAAATTGCCAAACGATTGTTTGTCAGTCGTCATACTGTTGAAACACATCGTAAAAACATCTTTCTAAAACTTAATGTAAAAAATATTGCAGGTATGATAAAAAAAGCCATGCACTTGGGGGTTATTAATTAGTAAGTATGAAGTTGTAATATACTTCAAATTTTATGCGCTACAGTTCTAATAGATCCTGAAACAAGTTCAGGATGACAAGGTATAGATGAGTAAATGTTATCCTTATGTCATTCCAAACTCGTTTTGGAATCTATTTTACATACTTTTAGATTCTGAAACGAGTTCAGAATGACAATATCTTTTTCATAACTTACTTTTTTCAAGTTGCGTTACTTTCGCTTTTAAACTTTTAATTTCCTTTTGTTGCTCAATAGTATAAAGTGTTAACTCTTCTATTTTTTGCAATAATAGATTTGTCATTTCTTTTAAATGCAATCCTTCTTCTTGAATCTTTTGTGCCGATGGAATGCTAGGTAAATGATTATTCACTTTTGTAAATGTTTCCACTTCTTCTAAAGTAGGCATTACATAATCTGCTTTTAATTGAGACTCTCCTGTATAGTATTTCTCAAAAACATAATCTGCTGGTACACTTAAGTCCACTCGTACCTCTTCTGCATGGATTTTACCTTTAACGGTTAAAAGTTCATCAGGAGACGATGTTCCTATTCCTACTTTCCCCAATAAAGTATTATCACTCTTTGTCGCTAATATAGTATTACCATCTAATGACTTTATTAAATCTAAATCTCCTCCTACTTCATTATAATTAACCCCTCTAGGGTACTGATAAACTCCCCTTAAAGCCCAATTTATAGCACCAGTAGGTCCACTATAACCAAGAGGAATTATTCTTGCCACATTCTTTTCAATCCCTGTTTCAGCTAACCTAACTCTTAACTCATCCATTACTTCAAACTTTGCTTGTGGATTATTAATTCCTATACCAAACTTATCAGAAATAACATATGATGTATTACTTTTTAAAGCTGCTATAACCTTATTTTCATCAGAATTCCAAAAACCAAATCCTTTTGCTTGATTTGTTCCTTCCCTAGAAACTAAAAAAGTAAACGCTTCATTATCTTCACTTATTTTTCCATAAAATCCATCTCTACCTCCACTACTACTTCTTTCTCTTAAATCAAGAGTTAATCTTCCTGAAATAGTCTGATCTTGTCCAAGCCCAAGTCCTCCTAAAGTAATAGCCGTTAAGGCTGTAAGTATGATTCGTTTCATATTTAAATTGTTTTAATTATTATATATTATTTAAGTTTCTACTAATCGTTTTCGATACCCCCGAAAGCTTTCGGAGACTCACACTGACATACATCAAAGGTACAATGGAAGGAAATAGAAAACAATCCCTGAAAACCGGTATTTTTTTTAATTAGTAATGAGTAAGTGCAAACAGTAATCCTAAAATTAGAATAGTGTTTGTGCCTCTTCATTATATTTTTATTAGGTAAAATGTTGTTATAGATCCCAAAATAAATTCGGGATGACAGGTTCTGAATAGCTTATTGATTACCTTTTGTCATCCTGAACTTGTTTCAGGATCTAAGTACAAGAAATCATGAAGAATAGAAGATTTCAAAACAAGTTTGGAATGACATAACACACTAACAACTCATCTCAAAATATTATAAAAACAAAAAACTCCAATTAATTATGTCAATTGAAGTTTTTTTTAGTACTCGGAGCGGGACTTGAACCCGCACGGACGCAATGT
Source organism: Flavobacteriaceae bacterium UJ101 (assembly GCA_001880285.1). Taxonomy (NCBI): domain Bacteria; kingdom Pseudomonadati; phylum Bacteroidota; class Flavobacteriia; order Flavobacteriales; family Flavobacteriaceae; species Flavobacteriaceae bacterium UJ101. The sequence goes on from CP016269.1 coordinate 787,898, forward strand.
CCACTGGATTTTAAGTCCAGCGTGTCTACCAATTCCACCATCCGAGCATCCAATATATTTTGAATTCTAATGAATATTCAACTTGTATAAGAACGTTTGCTATACTTTAGCGGTTGCAAATATAAACTAGTTTTTAGTTCTTACAAACCTTTTTTTATTTTTTTTAGTATTTTTTTCTATCAAAAATATCTTTTCTCCTACTTTTACTTATTTTCCCAACATTTTTTTAATTTCATTTAACTTCATTAAAGCTTCTACAGGAGTCAGAGTATCAATATCCGTGTTCAAAATCTCTTCTCTTATATTCTCTAAAATAGGATCATCTAATTGGAAAAAACTTAGCTGTAAATTATCTTCTGTAATTTTCTGTGTTTTTTCTTTCACAGTTCCTTTTGAAGGCTTTTCTTCTAAGGTATTCAAAATTTCTTCTGAACGTTTAATCACAAATCTTGGCATTCCTGCCATTTTAGCCACATGAATTCCAAAACTATGATTACTTCCTCCTTTTACTAATTTTCGCAAGAATATAATATCATGATCAATTTCTTTTACGCTTACATTATAATTTTGAATTCGTGGGAATGATTGTGTCATTTCATTCAATTCGTGATAATGCGTTGCAAAAAGGGTTCGGGCTTTTGTGGAATGTTCATGAATGTATTCTGAAATAGCCCATGCAATGGAAATTCCGTCATAAGTACTCGTTCCACGACCGATTTCATCCAATAAAATTAAACTTCGATCAGATAAATTATTCAAAATACTGGATGTTTCATTCATTTCTACCATAAAGGTCGATTCTCCTAGTGAAATATTATCCGAAGCTCCTACACGAGTAAAAATTTTGTCTACTAAACCGATCTCAGCATTTTTGGCTGGCACATAACTACCAATTTGTGCCATCAATACAATTAAAGCCGTTTGACGAAGTAAAGCTGACTTACCGGACATATTCGGTCCTGTAATCATAATCATTTGCTGTTCAGTCTTATTTAACGTCAAATCATTCGCAATATAAGGTTCCCCAATAGGTAATTGTTTTTCAATTACAGGATGACGTCCATCCTTAATAATTAAATCAAATCCTTCATTTACAACAGGTTTAACATAATTATTTTCACGTGCTGCAATAGCAAAAGACATCAAACAATCAATCTGAGAAATTATGGATGCATTTAATTGAATCGGTTTAATAAATTCAATCAGTCCATTCAGTAATTCATTAAAAATAGCTGTTTCCAGTTCAAAAATTCGGCCTTCTGCTCCTAAAATTTTAGCTTCATACTCTTTTAACTCTTCTGTGATATAACGTTCAGCACTCACCAATGTTTGCTTACGCACCCATTCTTCAGGCACTTTATCTTTGTGGGTATTACGTACTTCAATATAATATCCAAAGACATTATTAAAAGCAATTTTTAAACTTGGAATCCCTGTACGTTCGGCTTCACGTTCTTTTATTTGTTCAAGATAATCTTTACTTGAAAAAGCTAACGCACGCAAATTGTCTAATTCTTCATTATAACCTTCTGCAATCACTTTTCCTTTAGAAATATTATGAGGGGCTTCTTCATGGACTATTTCCTGTATTTTTTGACGTAATGAATCGAGGGAAAGTAACTGATCTAATAAAACCGTAACACTTTCGTCTTTTATAAAACCTAGTACTTCTTTTAGCTTAGGAACAACATCTAATGATTGTTTTAAAATCAATACTTCACGTGGTGTAATCCTTCCTGTAGCTACTTTAGAAACCAATCGTTCTAAATCTGCAATTTGTTCAATCAATGTAACAATTTCATAGCTTTTCTCTTCATTATTTAAAAATTGAGCTACAATATTGTGACGTTGCTGAATCGTTGATAAATCTTTTAAAGGCAAGGCAATCCAACGTTTTAACATACGACCTCCCATTGGAGAAATGGTTTTATCTATCACATCAAGCAAGGTTACAGCCTGATCATTTGATGAATATAATAATTCCAAATTTCGAATCGTAAAGCCATCCATCCAAATAAAGCGATCTTCTTCTATTCGAGCTATATTAGAAACATGTTGGGATTTTTCATGATGTGTATCAGCTAAATATGTTAGAACAGCACCTGCTGCAATAATACCTAGATTTAAATCTTGAATTCCAAATCCTTTTAAAGTATTGGTATTAAAATGTTGTGTTAATTTCTCTTCTGCATAATCTTCTTGAAAAACCCAATCATCCAATCCAAAAGAGTAAAAACGATCTCCTACCAATTGTTCATATCGAGATTTATGTTGCTTTTGATATAAAATTTCACTAGGATGAAATCCATTAATCAATTTTAAAATATATTCTTCATTTCCTTCAGCTACTAAAAATTCTCCTGTTGAAATATCGAGAAATGAAATTCCTAATTGATTCTTATTAAAATGGATTGAGGCTAAGAAGTTATTTGATTTTGAATTAAGAACTTGATCATTCAACGTTACACCAGGTGTCACTAGCTCTGTAACGCCTCTTTTTACAATTCCTTTCGTAGCTTTCGGATCTTCTAATTGATCACAAATTGCTACACGCAATCCTGCACGAACTAATTTTGGTAAATACGTATTTAATGAATGATGTGGAAATCCAGCTAATTCATTTTCAGAATCAGAGCCATTAGATCGTTTCGTTAAAACAATACCTAAGATTTTAGAACACTTTATAGCATCTTTTCCAAAAGTTTCATAGAAATCTCCCACTCGAAACAGTAGCATCGCATCAGGATACTTTGTTTTGATGGTATTATATTGCTGCATTAACGGAGTTACTTTCTTCTTGGCCAAAATTGTACGATTTTTCTTTTAACTTTGCTAAGTTAAAGAAACGAATTCGATAATAAAATGCGAAAATTAAAAAATAGTGAATTAAACCGTTTAAGTGTTGAAGAATTTAAGAAAAAGAACAAACTACCTATAACCATTATTTTAGATAACGTTCGAAGTCTGAATAATGTAGGAAGTGTTTTTAGAACTTCAGATGCTTTTTTAATTGAAAAAATCTACTTGTGTGGTATAACCGCTACACCTCCTCATAAAGAAATTCAAAAAACAGCTTTGGGGGCAACTGAAAGTGTGGAATGGGAATATATTGAAGATACATTAGATATTATTCAACAATTAAAAGAAAAAAAGTATCAAATTATTTCAATTGAACAAGCTGAAAAAAGTATTATGCTTCATGATTTTATTGTTGATAAAAATACTTCTTATGCTTTAATTTTTGGAAATGAAGTAAAGGGAGTTCAACAACAGGTGGTCTCCAATTCTGATACAGTCATCGAAATTCCTCAATTTGGTACTAAGCACTCTTTAAACATAGCTGTTAGTACAGGAGTTGTTATTTGGGATTTCGTTAAGCAGTTTTCTTAATATTTCATTTAAATCTATTTTATCAAATTATAAAACCCGTTCCGAATAAATTCAGAACGGGTTTTTTATATTGGATTAATTTCTTAATCTTAGTTTGGCATAACCAATTTACGGTCTGCTCTTAATAATACTCTACGATTTACTCTGTGCTCATCGTTAGAACATTTAACTCCGTTAACACAGTGGTTAAGAATTTCAGACTCACCTTTACCGATTGCTGATATTCTTGATGCATCTGCACCTTGAGAGATTAAATACTTTCTAATAGCATCAGCTCTACGTTGAGATAATTTTTGATTATAAGCATCAGATCCACGAGCATCAGTATGTCCTTCTAACTTAAAGTTAGCATCTGGGTTTGCTTTAATAGCTCTAGCAGCTTTCTTTAATAAGTTATTGTATTCAGGATACCATCTTGCTTCGTTATAGTAAAACTCAACATCAGATAAGTTAATTACATCAGTAGTAATTACAACTGGATCAACTGGTTTCACTTCTTCTTTTTCAATTGGACAACCTCTTCCTAAAGTTCCATTTTCTACACCTGGTACAGTAACACATTTATCTTCTAGATCAATAAATCCATCTAAATCAACATCTAAAGCCTTACCACATCCGTCAACACGTGCACCAGCTAATGTTCCTAACTCACAATCCCATTCGTCACATACTCCATCATTATCTTCGTCGATACATTCAAATCCTCCTTTATCCAATACTTGTTGAGAATATAATGCTTGGAATGGATCATACCATTTTTCATGTTCGTTATGTTTTCCTATTTTATAGATAATACCTAATGAATTCGTCCAGAAGTTATCAGAACCATCATTGTCTCCTCCTGTACTACCAGGTCCTGTTAAACCTAATCCTGTTGATCCATCATATTCCTCATCACCTGTCATTACATACATTGACTTAAATTCTAAATCAAAACTCTGGTTCAATTTGTATTGTAATCCCCAACCAACTTGAGCAAACATTGATTCAAAATCCATATCAACATCAGCTAATGTAGTTCCATCAGTAATAGCTGCATTTGTATTTCCATCAGCTTTAGTTTCATATCCAATGATACCTACACCTCCATATCCATGTAAAGCCCATGCATAACGAGATTTATTATCTACTCTTCTAAAAATTGATGATAAATTAATATCTCCAATTAATGATACCGCTTGATAATCTGATTGAGTAGCATATTTAGTACCTCCTAATAAAACAGATTGAGTAGTTTGTCCCAATTGTCCTAATAATTGAATACCAAAAGCATGGTTAATATGCTTTGTTAATCCTAACTGCACATCATAACCAATATTGAAGTCTTCACCTCCAAATAACCCCAAAGAAGTTAATTCTCCTTTTGCCATCATAGAGCTACCTCCATGTAAAGATACAGACCAAGAATTAAATTTTCTTTGATCTTTCTTGAACTTGACATAATTTTCATATTCTTGTTCACTACCATAGTATTGTTCTATTTTTTCCTGTGCTGTAGCACTAAATAAAAACCCTAAAGCTAGTAAACTTGATATAGTTTTCTTCATAGCCAACTTTTTTAATATTATTTTTTTCAATTTTTTTTGAATTTATCTTAAACTTTTACAAAAGTATAACTGTTATTTATACTAGCAAATATTTTTGATATTATTTTTTCTTTTATCGAAAAATTTTGGACAAAATCAATATCTGAAATATCTAATATTAAGACATTTAAATAAGAGTGTTCTTTAATATACTTCATATAAGCACGGTTAATTTTATCTAAATAATTTCGATCAATATTTTGTTCATATGTGCGTCCTCTTTTTTCTATATTTTTTAGTAATCGATCTGTCGTTTGATATAAATAAACATATAAATCAGGTTTTACTAAATCCGCGTACATAATATGAAAAAACTTACGGTATAATTTATATTCATCTTCTGTCAAAGTTACTTCTGAAAAAATAAGCGATTTAAAAACGTAATAATCTGCTACGGTCAATTGCTGGAACAGGTCTCTGTTTAAGAGAGTTTCGTTCAACTGTTGAAAACGTTCTGCAAGAAAAGACATCTCTAAAGGGAAAGCATATTTTTCTGGATCTTCATAAAATTTTGGAAGAAAAGGATTTTCATCAAATTTTTCTAAAACTAATTTTGCATTATATTTTTCGGCAATCATTTTTGACAATGTTGTTTTCCCTGAGCCTATATTTCCTTCTATTACTATAAGATTATTCTTCATACAAAAATACTTCACTTCTATCCGTACACACTTTTAATAATTCTTTGACGTCTTTATTAAAAATAGGGTGTTTTATATCTGAATTTAATTCTAACAATGGCAATAATACAAATTTTCTATTATGCATATTAAGATGTGGAATACTTAATAGTTTTTGATTATACAAAAAATTATTGTAATAAATTACATCTATATCAATGATTCTTGATTGATATCCTTCTAAATATGAATTATGAAATGCACCTAATTTTTCTTCAATTAATTTAATACGATTAAACAACTGCAATGGTGCAAATCGAGTCTCAACTTCTATTATATTATTTAAAAAATCCTCTGATTTAAATCCCCAAGATTCAGAAATATAATAATTAGATATCTGTATAATCTCTCCTACACTTTCCTTTATCAGTTTAATCCCTTCTTCAATATTTTCTTTCTTATTTCCTAAATTACTTCCTAAGGATAAATATGTAACATTTTTACGATTCATATACTAATACTATATAAATTTAAATACTTTTACACAAAATCAAATACAAACATGAAATCATTTTTTAAAACTGTACTTGCGGTTATTCTTGGGTTAACAATTTTCATTCTTTTACCACTAATGCTTTTAGGATTATTTAGTGGATTAAGCTCTAATGAAACAGGCTACAATATTACTAAAAATTCTATTCTCGAAATAGATTTTAAAACACCTATTATTGAAAGCTATGATGATATTGAATTCAATTTTACTGATTTTGAATCTTCTAACTATCTAACCTTTTATAATATATTAACCGCTATTAATAAAGCTAAAGATGATGATAATATTAAAGGAATTTCTTTAAAATTAAATGGTAGTACTACAGACTATGCTCAATCACAATCTATTCGAAATGCTTTAATCAATTTTAAATCTGCTAATAAATTTATTTATGCCTATGGGGATAACTTATCTCAAAGAGATTATTACATAGGCTCTGTTGCTGATTCTATATTCGTTTCTCCTTTATCAAATATTGAATTAAAAGGTATTAGTGCTGAAGTTACTTTTTATAAAAAACTTTTTGATAAAATTGGGGTTGAATTTGAAATTATCAAACATGGTAAATATAAATCGGCTGTTGAACCTTATTTTTTAGATCATATGAGTCCTGAGAGTAAGGAGCAAACGCAAGTTCTTATTGATGATATATGGAAAAACATCTCATCTGAAATAGCACAATCGAGAAAATTACCAATGGAACAATTCAATATTCTAACGGATAGCTTAAAGGCCTTTAATGCTAAAAGCGCTTTACAAGTTAAGCTAATTGACGGAATTAAATATGAAAATCAATACAAAGAATTATTAGGTATTGACACTACAGCGAAAGATCAAGAGAATCCTATAGTTTCTGTTTCAAACTATTTATCTTCATTGAACAATCCTTTTAATAAAGATCAAATTGCTATTATTTATGCATCTGGAGTTATAACTTCTGGAAATAAATCTGATGGCATTCAAGATCAGAATATCATAAAAAAAATACAAAAAGCCAAAAAAGATGCTTCTGTAAAATCAGTAGTTTTAAGAATTAACTCTCCTGGTGGAGATGCTGCTGCTTCCGAGAGAATCCTACATGAATTACGTCTTTTACAAAAGGAAAAACCTTTAATTGTTTCATTTGGAGGTGTTGCAGCTTCAGGAGGTTATTATATTGCAGGAGCTGCTGATACCATTATAGCTTCTCCTAATACTATTACAGGATCTATAGGTGTTTATGGTGCCATTCCTAATGTTAAAAAACTAGCTGAAAAAGTTGGAGTAAGCACTGATATTACAGAAACCAATGCTAATTCTAATATTTTTTCTCCTCTAACAGGAACTTCTCCAAAATTTAAAGAAGTAATTCATGAAAGTATCGAAGATGTTTATGATCTCTTTTTAGAAAATGTAGCACAGAATCGTAAAGTTTCAAAAGCAGAAATCGATTCTATAGCACAAGGACGTGTTTGGTCAGGAATTAAAGCCAAACAAAACGGATTAGTTGATGTCTTAGGAGATCTAGATACCGCTATTGCATTTGCAGCAAAAAAAGCAGGTATAGAAAAATTCGATCTTCTTGAACTTCCAAAGAAAAAATCTGAAATTGAAATGATTATGGAAAAATTTGGAGGTGAGAAAGAAATGCAAATAGAAGTTATTATTGGAGAAAAACTGGGTCCTGAAATCTATAACTCTTATAAAGAAATTGATTATTTAAAAAACAGTGGAACCATTCATCTCAAACTTCCATATATCATCGAATTAAAATAAATTATTTTTAGAAACTTATTTTCTCAAAAAATATCTATAAATTTACGTGATTTATTAATTTTTACCGAAAAAAAAGAAATATGGGTTTATTTGATTTCATGACTCATGATATCGCGATTGACTTAGGCACAGCTAACACGTTAATTATTCATAACAATAAAATTGTTGTGAACAGTCCTTCCATTGTCGCTATAGACAGGAGAACTGAAAAACTAATTGCTGTAGGAGAAAAAGCCAAGCAAATGCAAGGGAAAACGCATGAAAACATAAAAACAATTCGTCCTTTAAAAGATGGTGTAATTGCTGACTTTGATGCCTCTGAAGGAATGATTAGAGAACTAATTCGTAGTATTCCTGCTTTGAAAAAACGCTTATTTTCACCTTCTTTAAGAATGGTTATTTGTATCCCTTCAGGAATTACTGAAGTGGAAAAAAGAGCGGTGAAAGATTCTGCAAGTCATGTTAATGCCAAAGATGTAAAATTAATATACGAGCCTATGGCAGCAGCTTTAGGTGTTGGAATTGATGTACAACAACCTAAAGGAAATATGATTATTGACATTGGAGGTGGAACCACTGAAATTGCTGTAATTGCTTTAGGAGGAATTGTTTGTGACAAATCTGTAAAAGTTGCGGGAGATGTGTTTACAGCTGACATCGCTTACTATATGCGTACGCATCATAATTTATATGTTGGAGAAAAAACAGCAGAAGAAATTAAAATTGATGTGGGAGCTGCTATAGAAGATTTACCTCATCCACCAGAAGATTTAGCTGTTCAAGGGCGTGACTTACTTACAGGTAAACCTAAAGAAATTGTCGTGAGTTACAAAGAAATAGCTCGCGCATTAGACAAATCCATTCTTCGAATCGAAGATGCTATTATGGAAACACTTTCTATTACACCACCAGAATTAGCTGCTGATATTTATAACACAGGAATTTATATGGCCGGGGGAGGTTCCTTATTAAGAGGATTAGACGAACGAATTTCTAAAAAAACAGATTTACCTGTTTACATTGCAGAAGACCCTTTGAAAGCAATTGTAAGAGGTACTGGTATTGCACTTAAAAATATTGATAAATTCAATTTCTTAATGTCTTAAGACTCTAAGAATGTTTCAAATTATACAATTCATACAAAAAGGAAGGCATTTTTTTGTCTTCCTTATCTTAGAAATAATAGCCTCTATATTAATCATTAAAAGTTATTATACTCATAATATCTTTTTTTTAAATTCTACCAATTATATAGCAGGCACTCTTTATTCTATTGAAAATAAATTTTCTAAACATCTTACATTAGATTATGAAAATCAAAAGCTTTTAGAAGAAAATGCTGCTTTAAAAAATAAAATATCACTTCTTGAAAATGTAAATGCAGCTTCTAATAGCTCCGTAAAAGTATCCGATTCAGCTCAATACCAACGCTATGAATACACACCTGCACGTATTATTTCAAATTCTGTTACTAAAAAATACAATTATATCAATCTTAACAAAGGGAAAAGAGATCACATAACTAAAGACATGGCGGTGATTACCAATAAAGGAGTTATTGGTATAACAGACTTTACAACCAATAAGTTTACTCGAGTCATGTCACTTTTAAATGAAAATATCAAAATCAACAGTAATATAAAAAATAAAGGGATTTTTGGGACTGTAAAATGGAATGGTGAAGATTTTCGTTACGTTCAATTAACCAATGTACCCAAGCATTTAACAATTGAAATTAATGACACAGTAGTAACTGACATTCGTTCTAATATATTTCCATCAGGAATTCCAATTGGAATTATTAAAGATTTTAAATTAAAAGAAGGTACCGATGAATACATTGCAAACGTAGAACTTTTTGAAAACTTCTTAAAAATTGAAAATGTTTACATTGTAACTGATTTTGATAAAATTGAAACCGATAGTTTATATGTTAACCCTTAGAAACCATATACAATTTATTATTACTGGAGTTTTTATTTTATTAGCTCAAGTACTTATTTTTAGTAATACAAATCTATTTTCTTGGTTAAACCCATTAGTATATTCCCTTTTTGTCTTTTTATTCCCTACTAAAAATCGGATGAATTTAATTATTTATTCCTTTATTTTAGGATTATGTTTAGATACCATATTTAATACAGGAGGGATTAATGCTTTTGCTTTAACTTTTATTGCTTTTATTCGAGAACCTTTATGGAGAAGTCTTTCTTTAATTAAAGAAGATAAAAACTCTATTGCAACACGAACAAGAAGTACCAATACTTTCTTTTTTAGTGTTCTTATTTTAATTTTTATACATCATTTAATTATTTTTTCAATTGAAAATTTTAATTTTGCAACTATTCATTACTTACTCTTTAAAGTTTTATTAAGCAGTGTTATTACATTTAGTATTATCTTATTGCTTTATAGTATTTTCAGAATTAAAATTGTAAATGGAGAAGAATAATACCGTATATATATTTTTTGGAGTCATCATTATTTTTGTAGCAATTTTCATTTTAAAATTGGCACAACTACAATTATGGGATGATAAATATATTGTGTCTTCTAACAACTTATCCATTAGAAAAAAAATAACCGTTCCAGAACGAGGATTTATATACGATCGCACAGGAAAATTACTTGTAGCAAACAATCCATCTTATGATATAAACCTTATTTATGGAAAAGGATTAGGTGAAGATTTTGACACACTTGAACTTTGTAAATTGATAAAGATTGATACGGCAAAATTCAATGTTATTTTAAAAGATGCCAAGTTTAAATACAATACTCCTTATGCTTTAAGAGAAAATGTTTCACAAGACGAAATAGCTTACATTCAAGAAAAAATACATCACTACCCGAATATAAAAATAGACAATAGAATTTCAAGAGAATACCTTGTCAACTCAGGATACCATATTTTAGGTTATTTAAGAAAAATTTCTCCAAAACAATTAAAAAAAGATACACTAGATTATTACAATCAAAACGACCGTGTTGGAAAAGCAGGAGTTGAAGCCTCTTATGAAAAGGTTTTAAGAGGAGAAAAAGGGGTCGAATATTTTAGAGTTGATAATAGAGGAAATATTATTGGAAATTATGAGAATGGTGAAAAAAACAAAAAACCTATTGCAGGACATGACATTACTTTAACTATTGATTTTAAATTACAACAGTACGCTGAAAAATTAATGCAAAATAAACGAGGTGCTGTTGTAGCCATAGATCCTAATAATGGAGAAATCCTAGCCTTGGTATCATCTCCTTATATCAATCCTAAGGAAATGAATGACCAAAATTTCAATCATTATTTTTCCATCTATAATAATGACACTATTTACAATCGGTTAAATAACAAAGCTGCTGCGGGACGTTATCCTCCTGGATCACCTTTTAAAATGTTAGTAGGTCTAGCTGCTTTACAAGAAAATGTTATTCAAGATTCTATTTCAAAATACATTTGTAAACACGGATTTCCTTTAGGGCGAGGTCGAAAAATGGGGTGCCATTGTGGTTATTATTACCGACCTATCCGAGTAGATCAAGCCATTGCAAAATCATGCAATAATTTCTTTGCAAGTTCTTATCGAGATATTGTACGAAAATATGACAATGACTCTATTGGAATTAATCAGTGGAGAAAACATATGCAAAGTTTTGGTCTCGACACATGGTTTGGTAACGATATTCACGAAGGAAGTAAAGGAAAAATACCTTCCGCAAATACTTATAACCGTTATTATGGTCCATATTCTAGTGGGAAATGGGGTGTTATTGCTTCCGTTTCAAATGGTATTGGACAAGGAGAAGTAGAAGCAACTCCTTTACAAATGGCTAATTTCACTGCTGCTATTGCTAATAAAGGTTTCTATTACACTCCTCACATTGTAAAAGCTATTGATAACAAAGTATTAACCGACTCCATTTATCATCAAAAAAAGATCACTACAGTTGATCCTAAGCATTTTGATGTTATTATAAAAGGAATGCAAGGTGTTTTTGATTATGGTACAGCAAGAAGATTCCGTTACAATAAAATTCCAATGGCAGGAAAAACGGGAACTTCTCAAAACCCTCAAGGACAAGATCACTCAATTTTCACACTTTTTGCTCCAGTTGATAACCCTAAGATTGCTATAGCTACCATTGTTGAGAATGGACATTATGGTGCAACATGGGCTGGACCAATCTCATCTTTGGTTGCTGAAAAATATTTAACTGATACAATCAAACGAACTCGATTAGAAAAACGAATGATAAGTAAAAGTTTTTATTCTGAATATAAAAAACAAGCTGAAAATTATTATCAAAAAGTACAAGCTAATAAAAGAAAAAACAGAATAGAAGCTGTTTTAAAAAGTATTAACCAAACGTTTGATCTAGTAGATTCTCTTAAAATAATACAACCTTTAAATACCGATAGCCTATACCTTGCAAACTAAAAGTAGAAATATCATCTTTAATATAGACTGGTTTATTATCCTTTTGTATATTTTAATCGTTGGATTTGGAGTTCTATCTATCAATGCTGTTGACAGCTCTAAAGCATTAAAACAATTAATATGGATCTCTGCAAGTCTTCCGCTTATTATTGTAACTTGTTCGCTAAACAGAACCTTTTACGAACGTTTTTCAGGACTTTTCTATATCATAAGTGTTCTTTTACTTGCTGGATTATTTATTTTTGGTAAAACTATTAATGGTGCTACTGCTTGGTATTCTTTTGGTGCTTTCAGTATTCAGCCTACCGAATTTTCAAAAATAGGTGTTGCCTTAATGATTGGAAACTTTTTAGCCACCCCTAAACTTGAAATGAATAAACCTTCAACTTTATTAACTGCAGTGGCTTATTTAGCAGTACCCTTACTTTTAATCAAATTCCAACCTGACGATGGGTCTGTATTAGTTTTCTCTGCATTTTTTGTAGGTTTATTAATCCATCGAGTATGGATGGTTAAACAACTTTTCATCATAGGAATCATCTTTTTAACTCTTTTTATTTTAGGTATTGCTTACACTGATCTTATTCAATACCTCCATAACAATTTATATATTTTACTAATTACTACACTCTGTATCATTTTAATTATCTTTATTATTTTCAGATTCATTTTCTATATAAAACAATCTACCTTATACCTTATTGCTATACTAGGTGTATTTTTCTGTATAGGAACTATTTTTGCTTCAGAAGCTATTTTCAGCAGTTTAAAACCGCATCAAAAAGACCGTATTGAAATATTGTTTTTAGATGATACAGATAAAAAAATTCGAAACGAAAAAAATGGTTACAATCTATATACTGCCAAATCAGCTATTGCTTCCGGAGAATTACATGGAAAAGGATACTTAAAAGGTGATATGCCAAAAGGAAATATTGTACCAGAACAAGAAACTGATTATATTTTCACTGTTATTGGTGAAGAATGGGGTTTTATAGGAAGTTCTATTTTTATTTTAACTTATGGAATATTTCTACTACGACTTTTTTGGTTAGCACATAGACAACGTTCTATATTTTCAAGTTATTTTGGTTATTCTATTGCCAGTATTTTCACTATACACTTTATTATCAATATAGCTATGGTAATGGGAATTTTTCCTACTATCGGAATTCCTTTACCCTTTTTAAGTTATGGAGGTTCGTCTTTATGGGGGTTTACCCTAATGCTTTTTATTATGATCCGTTTAGACGCAGAAAGAAAACAAATTTTACGTTAAAAAAGATTAAAGAAAAAAGACAGAAAGAATAAAGAATCTTAAAAACACATTTCGTAATGTAAAAGTTTGGAAATTAAATTTTCTTTTCTCTTTCTATCTTTCTTCAATAAAATTTAAAAAAAGCTCAAGGCGTTTTTAATAAAATGTCTTGAGCTTTTTATTGTATTCAATAAAGTAATACTAATCAATTCATTATAAACCACAAAAAGAATAAAAAAAGTCTTTATTCTTTTTGTCTTTTCTATAGAAAGTATATTTACTTTTTATAAATTTCTTTTATTTGATCTGCTAATTCTAATCCAATACGATTTTGTGCTTCAATAGTTGATCCTCCAATATGAGGTGTCAAGGATAACTCCGGATTCATTAACAATCTAATTTCAGGAGATGGCTCATTTGCAAAAACATCTAAAGCTGCATATTTTACCTTTTCCTCTTCTATTGCTTCTAATAATGCATCTTCATCAATTACTCCTCCACGAGCTGTATTTACTACTCCAACTCCTTTTTTCATTTTATCAAATTGTTCTTTCCCTAAAATAGGTTTCCCTTGAGAAGGAACATGTAATGTTATCAAATCAGCTTGAGGTAACATTTTATCTAATGATACACTCGTAATTTTAAATGTAACGGTTTGTCCATCAAAAAAATCTAAGGTAATATCTCGAGTAATTTCTTCAATATCTGCTACCACCACTTTCATACCAATTCCTATAGCAATCTTGATTGTTTCTACAGCAATTCGTCCAAACCCAATAACACCTAAGGTCTTTCCAGCCAATTCCTGTCCTCCAGAATACTGTTTTTTCAACGCTTTAAATTGAGACTCTCCTTCCAAAGGCATATTTCGATTCGAATCGTGTAAAAAACGAACCATTGAAAACATATGAGCAAATGCTAATTCTGCTACCGATTTTGATGATGCAGCAGGCGTATTAATCACTTTTATACCTTTTCCTCTAGCATATTCAACATCAATATTATCCATTCCTACACCTCCTCTTCCAATTACTTTTAAAGTAGGACATGCATCGATTATATCTTTTCTAACTTTAGTAGCACTACGTACTAAAACAACTTCAACTGAATTTTCATTAATAAAATCAATTAATTGTTCTTGTGCTACTTTGTGGGTAATCACTTCAAAGCCTGCTTTATTTAAAGCTTCTTCTCCTACTTTTGATATACCATCGTTTACTAATATTTTCATATTTTTAAGATTTTAGAAAACAGATATTAGAATTCAGATGATTTTTTATTAAATCTTTTCCTAAATACTGTTATCTGAATACTGATTTCTAACTATTTAATTCTAATTCTTTCATCGCTGCTACCAATACCTCTATTCCCTCTTGTGGCATTCCATTATAAATACTTGCACGGTAACCTCCTACAGATCGATGTCCTTTAATACCACTTACTCCTTTTGCTTCCCAAATTGAATCAAATAATGCTTGATGTTCTTGATTTTTCAAGACAAATGTAACATTCATCATAGAGCGATCTTCTACTGCTGCAACTCCTTCAAAAAGGGGGTTTCGATCCACTTCATCATATAAAAGGGTTGCTTTCTCATTATTTATTTTCTCTATCGCTTCAACTCCTCCTTTTGATTTTAACCATTCTAAAGTTAACATAGAGGTATACACTGAAAAAACTGGCGGTGTATTAAACATACTGTCTTTATCTATATGAACTTTATAATCTAAATATGAAGGAATATCACGTCCTGTATGACCTAATAGTTCATCTTTCACAATAACTAAAGTTGCTCCTGCCGGCCCCATATTTTTTTGAGCTCCTGCATAAATCATCCCAAAATCTGAAACGTTAATTTTTCTACTAAAAATATCAGATGACATATCACATATTAATACTTTATCCGTTTTTGGAAAAGTTTTAAACTGTGTTCCAAAAATAGTGTTATTAGAAGTAATGTGAATATAATCTGAATCTTCAGGAATTGTATATTCTTTTGGAATGTAATTAAAATTTTGATCTTTTGATGAGGCTACTTCTACTACTTCTCCAATTTTTTTAGCTTCTTTAACTGCTTTATCTGACCAAGTCCCAGTATTAATATAACTTGCTTTCCCTCCTATTTTTAAAAAATTATAAGGTGTCATAATAAACTGTAAACTCGCTCCTCCCTGTAAAAACAAAACACTATATCCTTCAGGTACATTCAAAAGCTCTTTAACTAATGAACGTGCTTTTTCCATAACTTCCACAAAATCTTTACTTCTGTGTGATATTTCAATTAAAGACAAACCTGAATTATTCAATTCTTTCACTGAATCAGAAGCTTTACTCAAAACTTCTTGTGGTAAAATACATGGACCTGCGCTAAAATTATACTTCTTCATATATAAGTGTTATTTTTACAATTAATTACAATTTCGGCTCAATATATAAAAAAAGTCGTTCAAAAGAGACGACTTTATATTAAACTTATGCTATTTTTATTCATTATGCAAAAAAGCCTTCTTTTCTTTTAAAGATTCTTCATCTTCTACATGATCTTCATCTGGGACACAACAATCTACCGGACAAACCGCTGCACATTGAGGTTCTTCGTGAAAACCAACACATTCTGTACATTTATCTGTTACGATAAAATAAATATCATCTGAAACAGGTTCTTGCATTTCATCTGCATCAACTGTAATACCTGTTTTTGATGTTATCATTCCTTTTAAAGCAGTTCCTTCCGCGAAAGACCACTCCATTGCTCCTTCATAAATTGCGTTATTAGGGCATTCTGGCTCACATGCCCCGCAATTAATACATTCGTCTGTTATAATAATTGCCATTCTTCTCTTTTTTAATCGTTAAAACCTTTGTATGTTTGTTAATCAAGCAACAAAAGTACAATTTTTTTATCAGACCAAATGAATTTAGAACAACGTATTCATAGCTTATCTCAATTTCAAATCTTCTTGAATGAATTTTTAAACCTTAATTTTCAAGAAGATACAGACTTACACTTTCCTCAAAGCTTTTATTTGGAATTAGAAAAAATTACAGAAACAGCCGTTCATCATAATGGTTGGTTTGTTAAAGAAAATGTTTTATATGCCCTATCACAATGGAAAGATTGTTTATCTCAAGAAAATCTTTTAAATTGGATTACTCCTTATCAATTAAAAGATAAAATAGAAGAAAAACAAATAGGAATTATCATGGCGGGTAATATTCCTATGGTTGGTTTTCACGATTTAATTAGTGTGCTTATTTCAGGACATCATGCTTTGGTTAAACTATCATCTAATGATGATCAATTAATTCCTTTTTTTATTAAACTCCTAATTCATATTAGCCCAGAATTTAACAATCGAATTACTTTAATTAAACAAAAATTAGAACATTTCGATGCGGTTATTGCAACCGGTAGCAACAATACAGCTCGCTATTTTGAATATTATTTTGGTAAAAAACCTCATATTATTCGAAAAAATAGAACTTCTGTTGCCGTTTTAACGGGTAAAGAGTCTGAAAAAGATTTAGAAAGTCTTGGAGAAGATGTTTTACGCTATTTTGGGATGGGCTGTCGTAATGTTTCAAAACTATTCATTCCTAAAGATTTTGATTTAGATCGTTTTTTTAAAGGAGTCTTTCCTTTTCAAGATGTGATCAACCGTCATAAATATCAAAATAATTATGATTACCATAAAGCTATTTTTCTAATGAATCAAGATCCTATTATTGAAAATGGATTCTTAATTTTAAAAGAAGATCAGGGTTATCATAGCCCTATTGGCACCCTATTTTACGAACGTTACAATGATTTAAATACGATTCAAAATCGTTTAAAAGAAGATACTGAAAAACTACAATGTGTAGTTGGAAGAAATATTTTTGAAAGTGAAATTCAATTTGGAGAGACTCAAAAACCTGCTTTAAATCAGTATGCAGACGGTATTGACACTATAAATTTTCTAAAAAACTTGTAATATGGAAGCCATCTTTTATTCTAAAAAAGAAGAAATTGCAAACGCTATCACTCATGGGATTGGAATTATCCTTTCCATTATAGGATTGGTTTATATGCTTGTTTATTCCATACAAAATGGAGATATTTCACATATCACAGGTAGTATCATTTTTGGAAGTACTTTAATCATAATGTATACCTGTTCTACACTATATCATACTTTTCAAACAGAAAAACGTAAAGTTTTTTTTCGAAAACTAGATCATATTGCCATTTATCTTTTAATAGCAGGTTCTTATACACCTTTTACATTAATTACTTTAAAAGATACCGCTTGGGGATGGTCTATCTTTGGTATCATCTGGGCATTAGCTTTATTTGGAATTATTTATAAACTAACCCCTCTAAATCGTTATAAAAAACTTTCTTTAATTCTCTATTTAGGAATGGGATGGTTGGTTGTTTTAGCTGCAAAACCTATGATTGAATCTTTAGACACTAACGGGTTATGGTTATTAATAATAGGTGGGTTAACCTATACACTAGGTGTTATTTTTTATGTTTGGGAGAAACTCCCTTTTAATCATGCTATTTGGCATGTATTTGTTTTAGGAGGGAGTATTTGTCATTTTTTTGCAGTCTTTTGGTATGTAATTCCTTAAAAAATAAAACTTCTTTTAACTAAATTTTAGCTAAAAGAAGTTCACCACTATATCTTAGTTTTATTTTTTACAAATCAAATTTTATTCCTTGTGCTAATGGTAAATCAGCTGTATAATTAATTGTATTCGTTTGACGACGCATATATACTTTCCAAGCATCTGAACCCGATTCACGTCCACCACCTGTTTCCTTTTCACCTCCAAAAGCACCCCCAATCTCAGCTCCTGAGGTTCCTATATTAACATTAGCAATTCCACAATCAGAACCTGCATGAGATAGGAAACGCTCTGCTTCTCGTAAATTATTTGTCATAATAGCAGAAGATAATCCTTGAGCCACTCCATTTTGCAATTCAATAGCATTTTCAATTCCTCCTGAATATTTTAACAAATACAATACGGGTGCAAAAGTTTCATGTTGAACAATTTCAAAATGATTTTGAGCTTCTGCAATAGCGGGTTTCACATAACAACCACTTTCATAACCTTCTCCTTCTAAAACACCTCCTTCAACAATGATATTCCCTCCTTCAGCTACTACCTTTTCCAATGCTGCCTCATACATTTTAACCGCATCTTTATCAATCAACGGTCCTACATGATTACTTTCATCTAAAGGGTTACCTATTTTCAATTGTTTATAAGCATCAGCCACTGCATTTTTTACTTGATCATAAATAGAATCATGAATAATTAATCGACGAGTAGATGTACAACGTTGTCCTGCTGTTCCAACCGCTCCAAACACTGCTCCAATAACCGTCATCTTTATATCTGCATCTGGTGTTACAATAATCGCATTATTCCCTCCTAACTCTAGCAACGACTTTCCTAAACGCCCTGCTACTTCCTGAGCTACAATTTTACCCATACGTGTAGAACCTGTTGCAGAAACTAAAGGAATTCTACTGTCCTTCGTCATGAACTCTCCTACTTTATAATCTCCATTTATTAAACACGAAATTCCTTCAGGTAAATTGTTTTCTTTTAATACTTCAGCTATTATATTTTGACAAGCCACTCCACACATAGGTGCTTTTTCAGATGGCTTCCATACACAAACATCACCACAAATCCATGCTAAGGCTGTATTCCATGACCAAACAGCTACTGGAAAATTAAAAGCCGAAATAATTCCTACTACTCCTAATGGATGATATTGCTCGTACATACGATGTCCTGGACGTTCAGAATGCATTGTTAATCCATGCAATTGACGTGATAAGCCTACTGCAAAATCACAGATATCAATCATTTCTTGAACTTCTCCTAATCCTTCTTGATAAGACTTCCCCATTTCATACGAAACCAACTTTCCTAAAGGCTCTTTCAACTCACGTAATTTCTCTCCAAATTGACGTACAATTTCACCTCTCTGAGGTGCTGGCATTACACGCCACGTTTTAAATGCTTCAGTTGCTGCATCCATCACTTTTTCGTAATCTTCTTTGGTTGTAGATTTTACTTTCCCAATTAACTTACCATCTACAGGTGAATACGATTCAATAATTTCACCATTTGAAAAATTAGCAGAACCTGTTGAAGTTCCTTCATTTATTTCTTTTAAACCTAGTTGGCTTAATGCCTCTTGTATCATATTGTTAAATTATGTTTTTAATATTTAGAAAAAAGATGAAAGATTAAAAGAAAGCCCACTTTCTTTTACTTTCCGCGGGTTTAATTTACAAATTATTTTTAAATATTCCTGAAAAACCTGCCTTATTAATTATGTTTTTAATAAAAAAAATCTGTATTTTTAGGGAAATAATATTTTAACTTATTTATTATGTCTAAAACCGATTACTATTTAGTTAGTGAATTACTTTCAGAAGAACATCGATTAATTCAACAGTCCACACGTGAGTGGGTAGATAAAGAAATCATTCCCTATATAGATGAAGCCAACCAAAAACATCAACCTATCGATGGTTTATTTGAAAAGCTAGGTGAAATTGGAGCTTTAGGATGTTACATTCCTGAACAATACGGAGGATTAGGATTAGATCAAATTTCATATGGTATCATTATGCAGGAGTTAGAACGAGGAGATTCTGCTATTCGTTCTACTGCTTCGGTACAATCTTCATTAGTTATGTACCCTATTTACACTTTTGGTAGTGAGGAACAAAAAATGAAGTACTTACCTCAACTAGCATCGGGAAAAATGGTAGGTTGCTTTGGATTGACTGAGCCCAATCATGGTTCTAATCCTTCCGGAATGGAAACCCGCATTGTAGATAAAGGAGATTACTATCTCTTAAATGGTGCTAAAATGTGGATTACCAATTCCCCTATTGCTGATATTGCAGTAGTTTGGGCTAAAGATGAAGAAGGTAAAATTCGAGGTGTTATTGTAGAACGTGATATGGAAGGATTTTCAACTCCTGAAACGCATAACAAATGGTCTTTACGTGCTTCTCAAACAGGAGAATTGGTTTTTGAGGATGTTAAAATACCAAAAGAAAATGTTTTACCTAAAGTAAAT
This sequence comes from Flavobacteriaceae bacterium UJ101, assembly GCA_001880285.1. Lineage (NCBI taxonomy): Bacteria > Pseudomonadati > Bacteroidota > Flavobacteriia > Flavobacteriales > Flavobacteriaceae > Flavobacteriaceae bacterium UJ101. Next base: position 808,595 of record CP016269.1, read on the forward strand.
AGTCTTCGTGGACCTCTTTCATGTTTAAATTCTGCTCGTTATGGAATCAGTTGGGGCGTAATTGGAGCTGCTATTAATTGCTTAGAAGTAGCTTTAGAATATAGCCAACAACGAAATCAATTTGGTAAACCCATTGCTTCTTATCAATTACAACAAAAAAAATTGGCAGAGTTTTCGACTGAAATCACCAAAGCACAATTACTTTCTTGGCGTTTAGGAACTTTAAAAAATGAGGACAAAGCTACACCTGCTCAAATTTCTATGGCTAAACGAAACAACGTAGAAATGGCCTTGAAAATTGCACGTGAATCACGACAAATATTAGGTGCTATGGGAATTGTAGGCGATTACCCTATGATGCGACATATGATGAATTTAGAATCGGTGATTACCTATGAAGGAACTCACGACATTCACCTATTAATTACAGGAATGGATTTAACGGGAATTTCTGCTTTTGAGTAAGATATAATTCCATTGTATACAAAATTTGTCTTGTTCAACTCATTATAAAGTTAATATAAGTAACTAGATATACGTACTTCATATATATAGTACGTATATCTATATATTGATAACCAATAGAATGAATTTTTACAAGAAAGAGATATTACGAATTAAAGACGACTGTTATTCTAATCAATGGCAAATAGACACAGTCATTGGATTAAAAAATTATATCGATAATAACTTTCAAGAAAATTTAAATTTAGATCTCTTTTCCCGTATTCGATTTGTTTCAAAATATCACCTCTTAAGGCTGTTTAAAAAATACTATGGTCAAACTCCTAATCAATATTTGATTGACAAAAGAATTGAAAAGGCCAAAGAATACATTAAAAATGGATTAACCATTTCAGAAACTTGTTATGAAGTAGGGTTTGAAAGCTTAAGTTCATTTAGTTCTTTATTCAAAAGAAAAACTGGATTTACTCCTCGTACATACCAAAAGAGCAATTTTCGATAAATTTATTTAATTTCAATTTTAAATCTTTGCATTATTAAATCACATTAAAATTATAAACAGATGAAAATTAAAATTGTAAGTATTCCAGTAGACAATCAAGATAAAGCACTTGAATTTTACACTAAAAAGTTAAACTTTGTAAAGAAAATTGACATTCCTGTTGGTGATGGAAATAGATGGCTAACTTTAGTTTCAGATGAAGAGCAAGATGGTCCTGAATTATTATTAGAGCCTTCACCAAAAAACTTTGAACCTGCAAAAACTTATCAAAAAGCTCTTTTTGATGCGGGTATCCCCTACACTCAGTTTAATGTTTCAGATGTTCAAAAAGAATATGATAGATTAATAAGTTTAGATGTTACATTTACTGTCAAACCAACTGAAATGGGCACAGCAAAAATTGCAGTCTTTAATGATACTTGTGGTAACCATATACAAATTGTAGAAATCTTATAATCATTATTACTTAAGAAAAGACATCTCACAATGATTCTTGACATCCTATTATTTAATAGTCATACAAATTTCAAAAAAACAGGAGGATTAAATTATATAAGTTAGTAGTCGTTACAAATAAAAATGATCAAATAGTAAGACATTTTAATATTTTTTATATAACTCTATCTAATTTTACTAAAATGTATACATCTTCTGCCAAAATGTTTAAGTATAAAACATCCATTATAAGCGAATTTTGTACCATAATAACTTTATATACAAATTAAAAAGTTTGAATTATGACTAATGAAAAGAATTTTGGCAAACAAGGATGGACTCCCGAAAGATTAGAAAATTTAAGTGGTAAAACCTATATCATAACAGGTGCAAACGCAGGTGCCGGTTTTGAAGCCACTAAGATATTATTAAGCAAAGGTGCCGAGGTTATCATGCTTAACCGAAATGAAAAAAAATCAAGTATAGCCATCGATAATCTTAAGGAGCAATTTGGGATAAATGCTAAAGTTTTGTTCATTAAAATGGATTTAGCACAACTTTCTTCTATACGTAATGCTGTTATAGAAGTTAATAAAAATGTACCCAAAATTGATGCATTAATATGTAATGCTGCTGTAGCACAAGTAGGTAAACAAGAATTTACAGTTGATGGTTTTGAAAGTCAATTGGGTATTAACCATTATGGACATTTCTTATTGGCCAATCTACTATTTGATAAATTAAATCAATCAAAAGGAAGAATTGTTGTTGTGGCAAGTGAAGGATATAAAATGGGCTTGAGAACAATTCAATTTGAAGACATGAACTTTGACAAGAATTATCACCCCAATAATACATATTCTCACAGCAAGTTAGCTCAAATGATGTTTGCTTATGAATTACAACATAAAATTAAAAATGCTAATAAGGATGTTAAAGTATACGTATGTCACCCTGGTGCATCAAAAACATCTCTCATCAGAAAAGATGCTCCTTTCTTAACAAGATTTATTTGGTCTATTCTCTCAAGTACCCCAATGGTTCAATCAGCTGAAAAGGGAGCATACCCTGAACTAATGTGTGCCACAGAGGACAATCTAAAACAACAGGCTTACTATGGACCAACAGGAAGAAGTAATTGGGTTGGACCTGTTGGTGAATGTAAATTAGAGTCATTTGCTTTAGATAGGACCATTGCAGGTAGACTATGGGATTTATCAGAAAAAGAAACCCATTGTAAATGGAATATTTAAAATTTTAAAGACATGGAAATATTAAAAACAGCAACAGATTGGGCGAAAGCCGAAGTTTTTTCATCTACATTTTTTATCCTATTCGGAATTATGTTTGCATTGGCAAGTATAGGGTTTTGGCAATTAGGAAAAACCAGTATGGCTAAAGCCTATATATTCCCTACATTAGTAGCAGGGATTTTACTGTTGGCTATTGGGCTTGGAATATTTTTCACCAACAAATCAAGAGTTACAAGTTTCAGTGTAGATTACAATAATGACGCTATAGCTTTTGTTGACTCAGAAATTGTTCGGACCGAAAAATCTTTAAATGAATATAGAATTATTGTTTTCAAAGTAATTCCACTAATTATAACCATATCTGCTTTATTAATTATTTTCATCAATAATCCAACTTGGCGTGCAATAGGTATTACAACCATTGCAATGATGACTGTTATCTTATTAGTAGATAGTAATGCTAATGCTAGAATTGAAACCTATAACAAACAACTAATATTGGTACAAAAACAAAATATAAATTAAAACAAATAAATATTTTGGTTTATACTAATTAAGTATGATTTTATTTAAAACTTTCTCCTTTTCAAGCAAATTAACTTGCCTTGGAGGGTTTTAAATTTTATCTTAATTTATAATACAAGATACTATTATCTATAGAAGATTGTGTAATCAAATAGTACGATCCTTTTTCTTTATAAATTTGTGCTTTGCTCTCTCCAAAAACCGGGAATCCATTCAATATCTTTTCATTCTCGTCTATCACAAGTAGCTGTTTCAAAGTATTATCAATTACTATTAAAAATTGATGATTGGTGTCTTCATAAAAATCTACGGTATAATCATTCACCTCATCTAAATCATGTTCAATAGTATTCTTCCCTTTAAAAATAACCTCATCGTTAAGTAAATGAAGTACCCCATTTTTAAAATTTCGCGTCATTATATCTTTTGAAGCATTTGCTGACTGTGAAATTTTCCCTTTAAAATCAATTTTTACAGTTTTATCGTCATCAGTTTGAAAAACAATCTGATCTTTTATAAAATTAAAATCTCCTTTCATAGAGAATTTTTCAGCAACATTCGCTCTTGAGGTTCCTACTCGTGTTAAAATAATCACACTTCCATCAGTAGCCGTCGTAACAATATGATCCTTTCCACCTATACGAATATGTTTTGGCATTCGATTCACACTTTTCCCCATTCCATATTTAAAACCTGTCACTACTTTTCCCGATTGATTATACATTGTCATAGTAGCACCTTGCGGTATTAAAATTCGGTAATTTCGTGCTTTATCATAATCAAACAATCCACAACCAGCTGTAGCAGGTTTACTTAATTTTATAGGGAATGGTTTTACTTCTTTACCATTTCGATCTAAAACATGTAATTTCGACTTTGTATTAAAAACCAATTGTAGTCTTCCATTTTTGAAGATATCCATTTGATGGATTTTTCCTAAAATAGGTTCTTCCAATTTCTTTTCCCAGAGTTTTTTTCCTGAATTGGATACTAAATACAGCGTATTAGTATCATCTTGAATAGCTAATTCTTTTTCTTTAGTTTTATGATTTCGTACTAAATCAATTTGCTTCAGCTTTCCTGAAAAAGATTGATTCCATAATTGTGCTACTGATTTTGAGCTATTTGAATCACTATCATTTTTATTTACAGTAATAAGACATTGCGTAAACCCTATATGCTCATCAAAATTAATCTGAAATCCCATATGATCAATTTTAGACAATGCCTTTTTATTCTTTGAATAATCTGCAGCTTTTTCTTTATCTAAAAATGATTTTATCAAACCAATACCCTCAGAACCATTTCCCATAGCAAAAACATGTCCTTTAGAATTAAAGGATTTTATAAAATCCGCATTTGAATTATTTTTCACAAAGTAGTTTTGAAGCAATACATCATTGACATAACTCTTTAAACTATTTTCAGAATTTGCAAAAACCACATAGTTATCAATTAATGTATAAACAGGTTTTTTTAACTCTTCTACATAGTTCCCAAAAACATCTTGCAAAATAGTTTCATATTGAATTTGATTAATTTTAAAACCTCTATAATCTGTTACTGTATTCGAAATCTTGTCTAACACTTCTTTTGCAACTATATCGTCTATTGATTCAACAATAAAAAGCTCGTTGAATACTTTTGTATCTTCCTCAGATAAATACGCAATAACAACTTCCTTTCCTATCCACTTTGTAAATTCTTTAATAGGATTGTATTCTTTATACGTTTCTAAATTTTTCTGTTTTTTAAATAAAATTTGTGAGGTATTCAAGTAACGTTCATAATTTTGAGAAAAGGTTGTATAATCATCAATCGAAATATAAACCAACGCAGCAACGGTATTAGGTAATTGGTTCAGAATCTCTTTATTATTTGCTTTTAAATCTTTAAAAATAGAACCATAAGATGCTTTTACAAAATTAGCAATAGTGACTCCTTCTAACTCTATATTATTAGATGAAAAATCAATTTCAATAGCAGACCAATCTGCTAAAAATTTCATCCACTTTGTATTAGCATTCTTAAAATAATTTTTAGCTAACTGATTAAAATCGGTGTATTGAATAAAAATGTTCGCATCTTTATTAGAATCTGTTGCTTCATATATTTTTTTAAAATCTTCATTAGATAAAATAGAAGAATCTGCATTCAATTGTCTTATCCCTTCTTCTACTAACAATTTTTCTTCACTCAATAAAAAAATATTATTATGAATGGCAAAATACAATCGATCTTTACCTTTTTCTAATGCATATAAGTTTACTTTATCGTAAACCATTGAACTTACTTTATAGTTCGATTTTAAACGGTCAGCATATTCTTTTTCCTCTTCAGCATCTACATATTTTAATAATAAATAATCAAAACTATGCCCTCCTGAAAGTGTAGAGGTTATAATAAAATTTTCATTGTAATCTTTTTGTGGAACAATTTCTAATATTTGGTCAAAGAAAGCACGTGTACTTTTATTCCAATGAAGATCCTTTGTCGTTTTCCATACCTCTGATTCGTATAACCTTGTTTTAAATTGATCTAATGATTGTGTTTCAATAATAATAGTTGACCCAATTGGAACAGCATTAATTAAAGTAAAATCTTTTGTAACATTATCATTTTGTTTGTCATTCTTACATGAAAATAAAAACATTACAACTAAAGAAAGGATGATCTTTTTTAACATTGAAAATAAAATTTGAAACTAAAATACGATTATTAGAAAAAACTATACTTAATTCTCTTTAAAAATTAATTTTTAACCTATAGATTTATTTACATAACCCTTTTTTAAAGAATTTATTGTATAAAAAAAGCCGATCATAATGATCGGCTTTTTATTATTTAATGTATTTTTTTCTTATTTGAAAGAAATAACTACACGTCTGTTTTGTGCTCTACCTTCAGCTGTTTCGTTAGTTGCAACTGGGTTTTCTTCACCAAATCCTCTAGCAGATAATCTAGATCCACTAACTCCATTTCCGATTAAACCAGCTACTACTGATTTAGCTCTTCTTAGAGATAATTTTTGGTTGTAAGCAGCAGAACCTTTACTATCTGTATATCCATCAACGTAGAAATCTTTTCCTTTTAATTGATTGTTCATGATAGCAGCAGCTCTTTGAACTTTACCTACTGATTCAGAAGTTAATTGATCTGAATTGTACTCAAATGTTAAGTTTCTTAATTCAGCGTTAACTTTCTCAGTTGTATGAGGACATCCTTGATTAGAAGCTGGACCAGCAACTGTTGGACACTTATCATCAGCGTCAACTACACCATCTCCATCTTGATCTCTAATTGGACAACCATTGTTATCAGCTGGACCTGCTTCAGAAGGACAAGCATCATCTTTATCTAAGATACCGTCATTATCTGAATCTTTCCAAGGACAACCATTGTTTTCAGCTGGACCTGCAACGTCAACACAGTTATCAACGTTATCAAATACACCGTCACCATCTGTATCAGGACAACCTTTGTTTTCGATTGGACCTGCTAACTCAGGACAAGCATCTTCTGAATCGATGATTTTATCACCATCTGTATCAGGACAACCATCAAATTCTTTTAAACCTGGTACCTCAGGACAAGCATCTTTATTATCAGATATTCCATCTCCATCTGTATCTTTTCCACCGAAACGGAATACTAATCCAGCTGAGTGTTGGAAGAAATCTCCATAATCTCTAGATACTGTAGGTAACATGTTGTAGTTTGATTCTACATTTAAACCGAAGTTTTCAGCGAACCAAATGTTAAATCCAACTCCTGCAGATAAACCTAAGAAATCTTCTTCGTTTAAACCAGACCCATATTGTCCTGCTTCACTACCAGAACCTTGAGCAGCAGTATAAACATCAGAGTAATCATACTTTGTATAGTTAACTCCAGCTCTTAAATAAGGATCAAACCAAGATTCCTCACTTAATAAATAATCATTAGCAAATTTATACTTAACTCCTAAACCTGCGTTAATGAAAAACTCATCTTCTGCCATTGTTACTTTATCTACTCCTGTATTAAGTAAATCTCTATTGTAGTCTACTTCTCCAACAGATGCTGATAAATCAACAGCAAATGACTTGTTTATTGAACGACCAATAGTTAACTTTGATAGAGGTGGAACAAAAGACCAATCATCCTCCATATCAAAATAACCATCAAATGTACCTCTTACTGAAGAATGATCTACAGCATGAGCCCCAACTCCAATTAACCACTTGTTATTGGAATTCTGCGCGAATACTGAACTTGCAGTTAATGCAAATGCAGCAGCGAATAATGTTAATTTAAATCTCTTCATAGCTTGCAATTTAAGCGTGTTTGTGATAATTTATGAAACAAATGTATAATAATTTTTTATTTTATCCTTAAATTTCTTTGTAAATCTCTGTTAATATCCTTGGTTTTGATGGTTTCTCTCTTATCGTAGAGCTTTTTCCCTTTCGCCAAAGCTATATTTATTTTTGCTAATCCTCTATCATTAATAAAGATCTCTAAAGGAACCACAGTCATTCCTTTGTCCTGCAATTTTCGTTCCAGTTTTTTTATTTCTTTTTTTTGTAATAATAATTTTCTATCACGTTTGGGTTTATGATTGTAATACGATCCATACTGATACTCGTCAATATGCATATTAACACACCATACCTCTCCTTCTTTAATTTCACAAAAACTTTCGGCAATACTTGCTTTACCTGCTCGTATTGATTTAATTTCCGTACCACCTAGTTGTATTCCTGCGGTATAACGATCTAATAATTCATAATTAAATCGTGCTTTTCTATTTTTAATTGTAACTTTTTGTTGCATGTAATCTTTAATTAAAAGATTTCAACTCCTCTAATTTAGGCAATTCTTTCCAATGCCACTTTGCTTTTACGATGCCTTTATCTACTAAAATAACACCTGGACTTGAACGAATAATGGTTTTTAAGGCTGTTCCATCTAAACTATAAGTATCGTCAAATCCTTTCATACTTTCTGAAGAAAGAATGTAATAAGCTTTCTTTTCTTCTTTTAAATTCTTTATAAAAGCATTGACTTCTATTTGCTCATCTAGTGTAAAAGGATCATAATTAATAATAAGAAAAACATTTTCCTGATTTAAAATCTCATTGGTAAATTCATCATCTCGTATTACAAAATCATGAATTCGAGCTGGAATTCCTTCATCAACCACTTCTTCTGTTGTCAAATCCGATTGCATTTCCCATTCTTTATTCTTCCACCACTCATCATTAATATAGGCTTCAGAATCTATTATTTTAGTTTCCCCTGTGGTTTTATTTTTTAATGTATAATTAATTTGAACCACAGGTTCTTTTATATCTTTTATATTCTCTTTCAAATCTTCTCCTACTGCATAAGGTCTAAAATCAATAATAGGTAAGCGTTCTATTCCCCAATATGCAATAGCAATGCTTCCTATAGTTCCTATTAATGCAATAATATGATTTACTCTTTTAGAAAATAAAGGCCCTATATATTTTTGTCCTATTAATAAAATGATAATTGCAATTAGCAATACAACATCTTTAGAAAATGTTTCCCATGGTTTTAATTTTAATGCATCACCGAAACATCCACAATCTTTTACTTTATCAAAATAGGCTGAGTAGAATGTTAGAAACGTAAAAAACACAATAAGTCCAAACAATGACCATAATGTGAATTTTTTAAATACTCCCAATAATAAAAATATACCCAAAACCACTTCAGCTACTACAAAAATAAAAGCCAAGGGTAATACATATTCTTGTAAAAATGGAAGATTTAACACATCTTCAGCGAAATAATCATACAATTTATATGATGTCCCTTTTGGATCAACTAGTTTTACAAATCCCGAAAGGATAAATAAAACTCCTACAAAAACACGTACTATTTGAACTATATATTTCATAATTCTCCTTTTTGTTCTTTTAATAAAATTAAAGCAAAAACTGCATAATTCAACATATCAAAATAATTGGCATCTAAACCTTCTGAAACAAGTGTTTTCCCTTGATTATCTTCAATTTGTTTAATACGAAGAATTTTTTGCAAAATCATATCTGTAATACTACTCACACGCATATCACGCCATGCTTCACCATAGTCATGATTTTTATTTTGCATTAGTTTTTTAGCTTCTGAAACATATTTTTTATAATAATTTACGGCTTCTTCAGCATTCAAATCAGGTTGATCAGCAACCCCCAATTCCAATTGAGTTAAGGCCATTGCAGAATAATTAATAATAGCTACAAATTCACCATCAATTGCTTCTTGAACTTTCATTTCTTTCTTTTCTTGAATACTTCGTATCCGATTAGCCTTAATAAATATCTGATCGGTTAAAGAAGGTAAACGCAAAATACGCCATGCAGCACCGTAATCTTGCATCTTTTTCTCAAAAAGATTTTGACATTTTTCAATTATTTTATCAAACTGTTGGTCTGTTTTAGACATATTTTTTTAATATTACAAGATCAAAATTAAAGTAATTCCTTCGATAATCAAAAATTATGACCATAAACTGTAAAGGAAAATTAATTGATCTTGGCACTCCCAGAATCATGGGAATTCTAAACACAACTCCAGATTCTTTCTTTGATGGAGGAAAATATACAAATGAAACCATTCTTTTAAAGCATGTTGAGAACATGTTACAAGAAGGAGCTACTTTTATTGATATAGGTGGTTATTCATCACGACCTGGTGCTGATCATATCACTCAAGAAGAAGAAATAAAACGGGTCATTCCTATCATTGAATTATTACGATACCATTTTCCTGAAATAATCATTTCAATTGATACTTTTCGTTCAGAAGTAGCCAAAAAAGCGATCAATTCTGGAGCTTCTCTTATCAATGATATTTCAGGAGGAACATTAGATACAAAAATGTTTGAAACAGTAGCTCAACTACAAGTACCTTATATTTTAATGCACATAAAAGGCACACCTCAAAACATGCAAAAAAATCCTTCTTATGAAGATATTGTAGTAGAAATTAACCAATATTTTGCTCAAAAAGTATCTCAATTAAGACAATTGGGTGTACATGATATTATTTTAGATGCTGGTTTTGGATTTGGAAAAACAATCGATCATAATTACGAAATTCTAAGAAATCATCATGCAATAGGTTTTGATTCACTTCCAACTTTAGTTGGTATTTCACGAAAATCTATGATTTACAAACCATTAAACAGCACCCCACAAGAGTCTTTAAATGGCACTACTATTTTAAATACAATAGCATTACAAAAAAGTGCTTCTATTTTACGAGTTCATGATGTAAAAGAGGCAAAGGAATGTATTCAATTGGTCAAGGGTTTTGATTTGTAAGGTAAGAGTGAAAAGCGAATAAAAAAAGACCGAAAGAATAAAGAGAAAAGAATGAATCATTTTTTCACAAATAGATAAGACTTTTTTATTCTCTTTTGTAGTTTATGATAAATTGGTTATTAGTATTTTATTGAACACACTAAAAAAACCACAATCATTAATCGATATTCATTATTCTTTTTTCTTTTTTCATAAATCAAAGCTAACACTGTTTAATCTTCTACCGTATAAATCAACTTCATGGTAATTGAAGCTGTTTTTTCTTTAGAACTGGTATTATAGGTCCCTCCCCAAGAATAGTCTTCATCCGAGTTTTGTCCTGTAATTTGAAAGATTCCCATTTTTGCTGATTTTAATTCTCCTAACTCACCACCTGAGAATTCCGAGATTTTTTCAGCTCTAATTCGTGCATCTTCTGTAGCTTTTGAAATCATTTCAACTTTTAAATCTGCTAACTTTGTATAATAATAGCGTGGTGGCTTAGAATAAAATTGTATCCCTTTATTTAAAAGCTCTGTTATTTCTCTAGAAATCTGTTCTATTTTCTCCACTTCTTTTGACTGAATTTGTACAGACTGACTCAAATTATAACCATCAAAAACTTCTCCCATAAATTCTCCGTTTGGAGAATAATTACGCTTTCTATTTTCAGTAGTTTTTACAGCGCTAAAAATCAAATCTTCTTTTTTCAATCCTTTCGATGTCAAATAGTTCAATACACCTTCTTTATCAGCTTCTAATTTGGCATAAGCATCTTTTAAATTAAAATTATTTGATTCAAATCTTCCTTCCCAAACAATAAGATCTGAACTAAAATTCTTCTCGCCTAAACCTGTTGTAGAAATTGTTCCTTCTTTTTTAGCTCTATTTTTATAGGCATTCCCTATAATAACTGCTGAAATAATAAGTGCCAAAGCCATTACCACTATACTAAAATTCTTTTTCATATCTTTTTTATTCTTTTTAAACAAAACTCCCAATCCTTTTACAAATTAATCATTTTTTGAATTACTTTTCCTTATTTTTGTCATAGTTATGAAAAAACCTTTTCAATTCAAAAAAATAAAAGATCCAGGGTTTGGATCTTTCGATTCAAAAAAAATTGCACGTATTCTTAATAAGGATGGTTCCTTTAATGTAAAACACATTAATCGTAAAACCAGTTTTCGTGATTTATATCACCATTTAATCAACATTAATTGGGTTACTTTTTTTTGTTATATTTTCATAGGCTACCTAATTATCAATCTACTTTTTGCCTTAATTTATCATTCGATTGGAATTGAATCAATTGGAATTGAATCAAAAACAGAGCTCCATAACTATATTCAATGTTTTTATTTTAGTACCCAAACCTTTACAACCGTTGGTTATGGGACACTTTCTCCTAAAGGAGATATAACTAGTTTGGTAGCTTCTATTGAAGCCTTTATTGGTTTACTGGCTTTTGCTTTTGCAACAGGGCTTTTTTATGGTCGCTTTTCAAAACCCAAACCTTCTATTCTTTTTTCAGATAAGATTATTTTACGCCCTCATGAAGACGGGAGAGCTCTTATGTTTCGAATTACAAACGAACACACCAATGCTCTAATTGATGTAAAAACGCATATTATCATGATTATTCGAAACAAAAATGAAGATGGCAGTTATGGTGTTACACCTTATCAAATGAAATTAGAACGTGATAATATTAATTTTTTATCCTTAACATGGACTATCGTAATGAAAATTGACAAGGATAATCCTCTTTTTGAAAAAACAGATGAGGAAATCAAAGCTTTGGATGGTGAAATTTTGGTCCGTATGAATTATTTTGATGATACTTTTTCCCAAGAATTATACCAACAAACTTCTTATATCTTAAAAGATGTTGTGCTAAATGAAAAATTTGTTAAATCATATGGTGCTAATCGTGAAGGACAGAATGTTTTAGACTATAGCAAACTGAATTTAACAGAAAAAATTGACGCATAACAATTAAAAACGTAAATTTGCAAAATGGCAAAAAAATATTTAACCATACTTGCACTTTCATTAATCACTTTATCAAGCTGTAACAAAGAGTTTGAAAAAGCGATGAAGAGTACTGATAAAGATCTCATTATCAAGACTGCAGAAGATTTTCATGAAAAAGGAAAATACCGTCAAGCAAGTGAATTGTTACGCCGTGCAACACCTATGGTATTAGGAACTCCTGATGCTAAAAAGGTATTGTATATGGCTGCTCAAAATTCATTTGAAGATGAAAATTATTTATTATCTGCTACTCGATTTAAAAATTATGCAGAAGGAAATCGACGAGATTCTTTAGCTGAAAACGCTTTGTTTATGGCTGCTAAGTCTTATTATTTAAATTCTCCTGCTTATAATTTAGATCAATCGGATACGAATGAAGCAATCTCTGTTATTCAGGATTATGTAAACCGATATCCAAATTCTGAGAATGTAAGTGATGCCAATTCTTATATTATCGAATTACGTCAAAAATTAGAAAAGAAGGCATACGAAAATGCCAAATCATATTATAAAACAGGGTTTTATAAATCTGCTGATGTATCTTTTCAAACTTTTATTGAAGATTATCCCGATTCTAAATATCGAGAAGATGCCTATGCCTATTTATTAAGATCTCGTCATGAGGTAGCTTTAAATAGTATACCAGAAAAAAAACGTGCACGATTAATAGAGGCTAACACAGCTTACAAACGCTTAACAAAATTATATCCTGAATCAGAATATTTAAAAGAAGCGACCAAATTAAACGAAGAAATTTTAGAAGAATTAGAACAATATAAATAATATTATGAGTTATAAAGAATCAAAAGCACCTAACAATACAGTTACTGCAAATCGATTAGAGATTGAAGAAAAAACAGGAAATCTTTATGAGTCTATTGCGATCATGGCAAAACGTGCTCAGCAAATTAATAGCGAAATGAAATCAGAACTTTTACAAAAGTTAAATGAATTCGCGGCTCATAATGAAAATCTAGATGAAATTTTTGAAAATAGAGAGCAAATCGAAGTTTCAAAATTTTATGAAAAATTACCTAAACCTACTCAAATTGCTTTGCAAGAGTGGCTAGATGATGAAATTTACTATAGAAGTCCAAACGAAGAATAAATATTCTATGTCTTTGAAAGGAAAAAAAATACTGTTAGGAGTAACAGGAGGAATAGCAGCTTATAAAGCTGCTTTTTTGGTTCGTTTACTAGTAAAAGAACAAGCAGAAGTTCGTGTTATTATGACAGAATCTGCTAAAGAGTTTATCACTCCCCTTACATTAGCTACCCTTTCAAAAAATCCAGTAGAATCTGTTCTTGTTTCAAATGACACATGGAATAATCATGTAGAATTAGGTATGTGGGCTGATGTATTTATAATAGCACCTTTGACAGCCAACACTTTAGGAAAAATGGCACATGGTATTTGTGATAATTTATTATTAGCTACTTATTTATCAGCTAAATGTCCTGTTATATTTGCTCCAGCCATGGATTTAGATATGTATTTACATCCTACTACATCAAATAATATTGAAAAATTAAAAGAATTTGGTGCTCTTTGTATTGAACCTGAAGAAGGTGAATTGGCCAGTGGATTAGTAGGAAAAGGTCGTATGGCTGAACCTGAGCATATTTTAGAAACCCTACAACAATTCTTCAATCCTGAGTTACCTTTAAAAAATAAGAAGATCTTAATTTCTGCGGGGCCTACTCATGAAAAAATAGATCCTGTTCGATTTTTGGGAAATCATTCTACGGGGAAGATGGGATATGCTTTGGCTGAACAAGCTGCTCAATTGGGAGCACAAGTTACCCTTGTTTCAGGCCCCTCAAATGAAACCTTATCCATTACTCGAAATATTGAAAAAATAGATATCACTTCTGCAAAAGAAATGTTTGAGACAATTGATACTCTTTATACACAACAAGATATTGTCATTATGGCTGCAGCTGTTGCTGATTATCGTCCAAAAAATATTTCAGATAAGAAAATAAAAAAGCAAGAAGGCACGTTCTCTATAGAATTAGAGCGTACAACTGATATCTTAAAAACATTAGGAGAAAAAAAAGAGCATCAACTATTAGTAGGTTTTGCTTTGGAAACAAATGATGAGGAACAAAATGCGCTATCAAAATTAAAACGAAAAAATTTAGACTTTATCGTTTTAAACAGTTTAAACGACAAAGGAGCTGGTTTTAAAGGAAATACGAACAAAATCACTATCTTTGATCGTTCAGAGAAAAAAACAATATTTAATTTAAAATCCAAACAAGAAGTAGCATTGGATATTTTAAATACCATTATAAAACAATGAAAAAATTAATTTACATAAGTTCTCTATTCTTTTTTGGAAGTTTATTTCTTTTCTCACAAGAATTTAACGCCAATGTAAAAGTCGATTATTCTCAAGTTCAATCGAATAACAATCAAGTATTCAAAACACTTGAAAAAGAATTAAAAAAATACATTAATACTACTAAATGGACGAAAAAAAAATTCACCGTACAAGAACGTATTGAATGTAATTTCAGCATTATTATTAATGAGGAAAAAGGAACGAATACATACGGAGCAACTTTACAGATTCAATCACGACGCCCTATTTATAATTCTGCTTACTATTCTCCTATTATTAATATTCAAGACACTGATTTTGATTTTAAGTATACTCAATTTCAACCTTTACTATTTAATGAAAGACGTTTTACCAGTAATTTGGTTGACGTTATAACGTATTATGTTTATGTTATTTTAGGTTATGATGCCGATACTTTTGAGCAATATGGGGGAACAGAATATTTTGAAAAAGCCAATCAAATTGTTAAAAATGCCCAACAACAAGGTTATGAAGGTTGGAATAGTAATGATTTAGGAAAAAACCGTTTTCGTTTAATCGATAATATATTTGACACAAAATACAAGCCTATTCGTAAAATCATGTATACCTATCATCGATTAGGACTCGATAAAATGTATCAAGATCAACGTGAAGCTAAAAATATTATTGCTAACAATATTCTGTTATTAAAACAATATAAAGGTAATAGTGCTTTTTCTTATACATTAGATATCTTTTTGAATACAAAAGATAGCGAAATTCCTAAAATATTAAGTGGAGGAGATCCAATTAATAAAAATATGGCAGAAGTTAGACAGGTTTTAAACGATTTAATGCCTGCACAATCTGAAAAGTGGAATCAAATTAAATAATATTTTCCCTACCGATCAATGTTAACAAAGTTAGATGTTAAAAATTACGCTTTAATTCAGGATTTACAATTAAATCTAAATTCTGGTTTCTTAACTATTACTGGGGAAACGGGTGCAGGAAAATCCATTCTTTTAGGTGCTTTGGGTATGATTATAGGAAATCGTGCTGATTTAAAGGCTGTTTTGAATAAAGACAAAAAATGTTCTGTAGAAGCTACTTTTGATATTCAAAACTATACACTACACACTTTCTTCGAAGAGTTTGATTTAGATTATGAAAATGAAACACTTATCAGAAGAGAAATTTCAGCATCAGGAAAATCAAGAGCTTTTATTAACGACACTCCTGTCTCTTTAACTATTTTACAACAATTAGGAAAACGTTTAATCGATATTCATTCACAACATGACACTAGTGATATTATCCAAAAATCTTTTCAATTGGATTTATTGGATCATATTGCTAATCAAATGGATTCACGAAAACAATATGAAAAGAAATTTTCAACCTATACACAACTCAATCAAGAACTTTCTTCTTTAAAAGATACATTACAAGAATTAAAAAATACGCAAGATTATAATACTTATTTATTGGAAGAGCTTCAAAAGGCACAATTTCAAGAAGGGGAACAACTGTTGTTAGAGGAAGAACTGGAATTATTATCTAATGCTGAAGATATTAAATTAAATCTTTCAAAAGCACTACAAATTCATTCAAATGAACCAATAGGTTTGCAAACTACATTAGGTGAATTGAAAAATACGTTACAACAAATTGCTTCTTTTGATTCTAAATTTGAAACGTTAATGAAACGTGTTGAAAGTATTTCAATTGAAACAGAAGATATTATAGTTGAAATAGAAAATCTAAATGAAACGATCGAATACAATCCTACTCGAATCGATGAAATTAACGATCGACTTCAATTACTTTATACTTTACAAAAAAAACATCAAGTTGATACGATTACTGATTTACTAAGTATTATGGATCAATTGGCTTCAAAAGCTTCTGACTACACTTCAATTGAAGAAAAAATTGAAAAAAAAGAGCTACAAAAAAAGAAGCTTTTAAATGAATTAGAAAAGCATGCTGAAACGTTACATCAAGGAAGAGTACAACATGCTAGCCAACTTTGTAAAGCTATTGAAACTATTTTAACGCAAGTCGAAATGCCTAATGCTCAACTAAAAATGGATATTTTAGCATTAGAAGAAATCACCTCAACTGGAAAAGATGATGTTGAATTACTTTTTAGTGCCAATAAAGGAAGTTCTTTTAATTCCATTAAAAAAGTAGCTTCAGGAGGAGAACGTTCTCGTTTAATGCTAGCTATAAAAAAAGTAATGGCTGAAAAACAACAACTACCTACTTTAATTTTAGATGAAATTGATACAGGTGTCTCTGGGAAAGTAGCGAGTCAAATGGGAGTCGTTATGCAAGAAATGGCACAAAACATCCAAATGATTTCGGTAACACATCTTCCACAAATTGCAGCAAAAGGAAATCAACATTTTAAAGTTTTTAAATTAAGTGATCATCAAACGACTCACACACAAGTAAAAGAGCTAACATCTAACGAACGTGTACAAGAAATTGCTCAAATGATTAGTGGTGATACTATTTCAAGAGCTGCTGAAGCGCAAGCCAACGAACTACTTGGGATTATTTAACCAAAAGTACAACTTTTCATAAGTGTTTCTATAACTTGGTTTGCTGAAATTTTTTATATATTAAGCTTAAACAAAGTGTTAATAATCCGTAATTGAAATTTTATTAGTATTTCAAAAACATTCCAGTTTACATATAGTAAATTATAGCTTTTTTTAGAACGGCTTCGGCTATGATTAGTGCAGGAATAGGAAAGTGGAGGATTTCCGATTAAGCACTAAGACAAAGTATTTTGTTTGCTTTTTAATTTTTTCTTGTTTAAAAGTCAAATCAAAATGATTTGACGACCTTATAAAAATACACTAAACTTTGGATTAAATACTAAAACCCGTATTAATTATAGCCATTGTTGTGCTGCGTTTTTTATTTCTTTTTCTTAAAAGTTCTTTGTCTTCCTTCTCGTTCAAGAATTATCAACTTGTCTTCCGTGAGCTCTATTACTTCATCCGTAATCACTTCATAGTATTCGCCATTTTCATCCTTACTTGCATGTCCTTTGTCAATTAGATATTGAGCTGCTGTACCGTACGGTTTTGAATAATAAAGCATCTGAATAATCGCTTTTTTATTTTTGTCATAGTACCATTTTCCTGTGTCGGTATTCTTAGGAGTAAATTGCTTGGAATAAGTCCCATCAGATTTATAGGTTAACAGAGGCCCTTTTGGAATTTCGTAACTCTTTTTATTCACGCCTGGAACTGGAACATTGTGCCAAATCGTGTCTATTTTATTTTCTTGAGCATCTCTTAACTCAACAAATTCCCAAGCTCCAATAAGTTCAGTTTTTAATTCTTTTTTCTTGTCCGACTGTCCAAAAGCAAGGCTTGAAATGAAAATGGTCAAAATGAATAGTAGTCTAATTCTTGTCATATGGTTTAGTCTTTTTTATGCAGTACAACGTTTTATGTATGGTGCCGTAGCATCCCGAAGGGGGCTATGTACTATACACATTGTTACCCAACGTTTTTATTTTTCATTATTATTTCAACTGCTTTTACGGCTTCTTTTTGATACTTCGATTTGTTATTCAAAATTTCATTCAGTTCACTTTCGGATTTGGATTGAAATTTCATAACGAATTTCTCAGTCCGATTTTTTTCTTGAACTTGTTTTAATCCCAAAGCTTCTTTGGAATCAGACTTGTTAATGTACTGAAACATTCTAAACCTATACTTTGTGTTGTCTACAAATGGTTTGTCATGTAAAAAGTCCACAAGCAGATTAGATATATAATATCTATCTCCATTTTTAAATTCCAAATCCCAATATGCAAGGTCAGAGTTTATCATTTTCCAACGCATTGCATTGTCAATCCGATTTTTGTAATAAATCCCTAAATGATAAATTGAAGATTTTACTTCCGTTATTTTATATTGTTTTGATATTCCGTTTTTGACAATTCCAATACTATTATTTTTTGTATCAATATTAATTTTGGTATATCTGTTTTCTCTGTAGTAGTTAAGATAAATAATGATATTCGGCAAATTAAATATTAAGAAAATTACAGACATTATTTTAACGAATAAGAAGTCCAAAACAAATGGTTCTCCCTTTCTGATATAATAATAAATAGGTGTTATTATTATCGTTCCAATAACAAAGTAGATGTTCTCCCTCAAGAGGGTTTTCATCAGTTTGTTTGTATATTCAAAGTTTTTTTTCAAATGTTGGGTAACTATTGTATAAACACAATTGCGTTTATTTCAGTTTCAAATATAATGTTAATTATCTATTGAATCAAATGGCCTTTCTATTTTAATCAACACACTGTTACATACGTGAGTATATATCTTAGATTGGTCCCGTTTTCTAACAAATGTATAGCAAATGAATGTCTTAAGGAATGCACTGTTGCGGGACTATTTATTTTGACTTTTATCTTAGCATTTTTAAAAATAGATCTGATACTTGATGAGCTATATTGATTTCCCTTAGGACTTTCAAATAACCATTTTTTAGGTTTATAAAGTCTATAGTAATTTCTTAATTGGAATAATACTTTTAGTGATAAAATAGTTAATCGATCTTTGTTTCCCTTTGATTGTTTTATCCATATTCTCATATTATCTGAATCAATATCTTTTATTTGTAAATTAATGCACTCAGATATTCTTAATCCACTACTATAAATAACCATGATAATTGATTTATGTTTCGGATTATTTATGTAGTTCCCCCAATTGTTAGAAAAGAATTAATAGATCAATTAGGGTTTGCATCTTCTTTTTTTACACATATTTATATGAATAATAATCGAACTTACTATTTTTGTTATGATTATGGATTTTGTACATTTCTTGAAAAGAATACTAATAAATTATTTATAGTTTATAATAAAGATTATAGAAAGATCATAAAATATAATTCTTTAAAGCATTAACAGTCAATAATAAATAAAATACTCAAGTAAATAATAAAACAGTTCAATTAGAGTATACTTAAATCAAACTATATTTTTACTAGTTCAATCATTATATTTTTTAACTTAAAATGGACTATAATTATCAAACCATTCAAACTGGACTGTTATAAGAAGCTATCGATATTTAAGAACTTCAACTAAAGATCAAACATAAAAGCCCAAGGGCTTTTATTCAAAAGCTCAAGGCGTTTTGAGTCAATCGCCTTGAGCTTTTTTCTTCTTGCATTTTATCTTAGCTTATTTTCGTATACTTTAATGTTTTAAGCATATTTTGAGTGGATGCCCCAGGTCTAAAATTAATTTTTGCTTTTTTAATTAAAGCAGGATGAAATTTCTCCTTGGTTTCAGCTCCTTCGCTTGAAAGCGAAAGTCGAAAACTTCCAAAATCTCCAAAGCGCACAATCTTCCCTTCTGATAAATGCCGGTTCAATAATTTGGTTAAATCATTTAATACGGCTAATACATCCGTATCACTCACGGTGGTAGATCCTTCTGCTATTTCAGTAGCTAATTTCTTAAACGTTAATTCTCCTGAACTTTTCGCTTGCGCATAAAATTTTTTAGGAGCTTCTCGATCTCGTGGATTTGATCGTTCAACTACAGTGTAAGTTGCTGCCATTTTTAAATTGTTTTTAAGGTTAATAATTAAGGTTATTTGTACTTTTTAATAAATATACTAAAAAAAGTCTTATAATAAAAATGGAAGGCTGTAACATTTTGACTCTGTTTGTCACCTGAATTTGTTTTGGGAATAAGTTCTCGATATGCTCCGAAAGCTTTCGGAGCACTTTATAAATCATTTCTATTCAAAATGTATAACGAGAACTTGTCAATCCCAACCTGATTGACATAAAAACTGAAATCATATCATATTGCCACTTATTAATTAAGTATCCAAGTCCAATTCTTTATGTTTTTTAACGGGCAAAGATATTGTAAAGGTAGAACCAACATTAATCTCACTTTCAACCTTAATATTACCATGATGTTTTTCTACAATCCTATTTACAATTGACATACCCAGTCCAGTCCCATTATATTTTCTTGATGAATGAAGTCTTTTGAATGGTTTAAAAATAATTTTAATATCACTTTCCTTCATACCAATTCCATTGTCTTTTACTATTATAATGTTGTATTCAGAGTTCTTAATTTGACTAATCTCAATAGTCGGTTGATGGTTTTGATCAATAGGTTGAAATTTTATTGAATTAGATATCAGGTTTTGAAATAAATGATAAAGTGAATTTTTATCTCCATAAACTAATCCTAAATTATTTTTAATAAATTGAATGTTCTGTTTTTTTATATCGAAATGAAAATTTGATATTAAACTATTAATTTGATCTTCAAAATTGAATTCACTAAAAGTTAATTCACTATTACTAATTTTTGAATGATATAAAAGATTATTTATTAAGTTATTCATATCAGCTACTCCTTGAATAATATAATCTAAATTCTCTTTATCTTCTTTTTTAGTAGTATCTAAATTTTGTTGTAACAGTTCCGAAAATCCATCTATTGCTCTCAATGGGGCTTTCAAATCGTGGCCCATCATGTTATTGAATAATATAAGCTCTTTATTTTGATCTTTTAATTTTTCAAGTAATTTTCCTTTTTCAATATTTGAAGTTCGTAAAGCAGAATGTAACCGTTCCAGTAGATCATTTAAAAAGAAACAACAGATAAAAGCCGGAACAGTTAAACTTGTATATTGTATAATGTTACTCCAATCATCTAAATTATTCCCTATATATACTAGTACGGATAGTATCATATAATAGATTCTTATAGACCTATGATTAAGTGTAAAGATTGCTACAATAGGAACAATAGATAAATATAATATTCCCGTGACTTTTAATTCATGATAAAAAGATAAACCCGCAAGAAAAATAGAATAATGAAGTATTAGAAAAAATGCAAAATTGTGTAACCTCTTAAAACAGATTACAAATGAAATTCCAACAAGAAACAACAGTCCAAAATTTACCGATGCTAAATAAAATTCCCCCCTCAATAATCGGACAAATAGTAAGATCATTATGGAGATAAATACAGCGGCATGAATTAAGTTGATAATTTGCTTTCGAGTTTTGATTAGGGTATCATCTTTCGTTTCTAATCCAATATTTTTTATTCTATTATAAAGCGTCATTTTTTACTTGTATTTCTTATTAAATATAATAAAAAAAGTCTTATAATAAAAACGAAAAAGGTATTACTATCCTTTATTAATCAGAACTTTAGACATTAAAATACGTTTAATATAACAATTCCTAATAATAGCAAAAAACCCAGTACCTTTTTATATAAGATACTGAGCTTTATATACTATATTATAATTAAAAAATCTAACTTCTCAATTCAGCTCCTAACTGTTTTTCAAAAGTACTGATTAACTTCGTCATTACTTTATCAATTTGTTTATCATTTAATGTTTTGTTATCATCACGTAATTCAAAACTTAATGCATATGATTTTTTCCCTTCTGGCAAATTTTTTCCTTCATATACATCAAATAGATTTACGTTTTTCAACAAGCCACGTTCTGTTTGAAAAGCTGTGTTATATAAATCACTAAATTGAACGGTATCATCTACTAAAAGTGCTAAATCTTTTCGTGAACTTGGAAATTTAGGAATATCATGAAATTGTGTACGTTGTGTTTCAGTTAAAGCTAATACATTATCCCAATTAAAGTTCACATAAACCACAGATTGATCAATATCAAATTGTTTCAACAATGCTTTTTTCACTAAACCTATTTCTACAACAGGCTTTTTAAATACTTTTATTTGTACTCCTTCTGAGAAAACATCATTTTTTACAGGACTATAATTCAGCTTTTTCAGTTTTAATTTTGCTAAAACATTTTCCACTACACCTTTGGCATAATAAAAATCAGAAGTAGCCTCATTATAAATCCAGTTTTCAGGTAAACGTTTTCCTGTCATCAATAAAGATAAACATCGAAACTCTTGTAACCCTGATTCAAATTTATGATAGGTTTTTCCAAATTCGAATAATTTCAAATCTGTATTTTTACGATTAATATTATAAGCTACAGCTTCTAAACCACCCCATAATAACGATTGACGCATTGCACCTAAGTCTTGGCTTAAAGGATTTAAAATATTAACTGTATAATCATTATTAATTGTTGAAGATAAATCGTTATACGATGCTTTCCCTAATGAATTGGCCATCATTTCATTAAATCCAATAGAAGCCAAATGGTTCGCAATTTTTTCTTGAACCTGGTTTGGATCAAATTTTTCAGAGAATACAATAGAGGTATTCAACTTCGTTGGAATGGCAATTTCATTGTATCCATAAATACGTAATATTTCTTCTACTATATCCGCTTCACGTTGTACATCTACTCTATAAGCAGGTACGTTTAAAACTACACCTCCCTCAATCTCAGATTTTACCGTAATATCTAATGATTTTAAAATACGTAAAATGGTTTCATGTGGAATTTTTTCTCCCAATAATTTATCTACTGTTTTAAATTTTAAGCTTACTTCAAAATCAGGAATAGGATTAGGATATAAATCAATAATTTCTGATGAAATTTGCCCTCCAGCTAGCTCTTTGATTAAATTGGCTGTTTTCTTTAAAGCTACCAACGTCATATTAGGATCTACACCTCTTTCAAAACGGAAAGATGAATCGGTATTAATGGCATGTCTCTTTGCTGTTTTACGAACGGAAACAGGGTTAAAGTAAGCCGCCTCTAAGAAAATATTCGTTGTGACATCACTTACACCTGATTCTAATCCTCCAAAAGTTCCTGCAATACACATAGGATCACTTTCATTACAAATCATTAGATCATCTTCATGTAAAGTTCTTTCTACCTCATCTAGGGTGGTAAATTTTTCACCTCCTAATCCTTTTCGAACTACAATTTTATTACCTTTCACCTGATCTAAATCAAAAGCATGCAAAGGCTGACCTAAATCGTGTAGAATATAATTGGTCGCATCTACTACATTATTTATAGGTGATAACCCTATCGTTTTTAAACGGTTTTGTAACCATTCTGGAGATTCTTTTACTTCTAACCCTTCAATTGTAACACCTGTATAACGTGGGCAAAGTTCAAAGTCTTCTACAACTACTTCTACAATATTATTCTGGTTATCAATTGTTAAAGATTCTTTTGTAGGATCTTTTATATCTAAGTCTTGTTGAAATTGCTGTAATAAGGCGGCTTTTAAGTCTCTGGCTACACCAAAATGCCCCATAGCATCTGCTCGATTGGGTGTTAGCCCTATTTCGATCATATAATCATTTTCTACAGCGAAAACTTCACTAGCAGGAGTACCAGGCTTTAAACTTTCGTCTAAAATCATAATTCCATCATGACTCTTCCCTAAACCAAGCTCATCTTCAGCACAAATCATCCCAAAAGATTCTTCTCCACGAATCTTTCCTTTCTTTATTTTAAATTCTTCTCCTTTATCATCATATAAAATGGTTCCAATAGTTGCTACAGGCACTTTTTGACCAACGGCAACATTAGGTGCTCCACAAACAATTTGAACGGGTTCTCCTTCTCCTAAATCTACAGTAGTAACTTTTAATTTATCAGCATTGGTATGTTGTTCACAAGTTAAAACATGTCCTACTACAATTCCTTTTAATCCTCCTTTAATCGATTCAAAAGGTTCAATTCCTTCTACTTCAAGACCTGTACTGGTTAAAATTTCTGCAGCTTTTTCTACTTCTAAATTAACGGGGATAAATTGCTTAATCCAATTATATGATACTTTCATTACTTTATTTAAGAATTTAAAAATAGGAATGATTTTTCTCTAAATCTTTTCCTAAATGATTGACAAATTTAATTGTTTTCTTGGAAGATGGAAAACATTTAAAAATAAAAACCCCGAAATACATTCGGGGTTTCTTTATATTGTTGTTTTTCTATGCATTCAACATAACAGGCATTACCAACATAAGAACTTCTTCTCCTTCTTCAACACCATCTGTTGGTTTTATAATTCCAGCACGGTTAGGTTCTGACATTTCTAAGGTAATATCTTCTGAATTTAAATTGGATAACATCTCACTTAAAAATTTCGAATTGAATCCAATCATTAAATCTCCTCCATTATAATCACATGTTAAGCGTTCGTCTGCCTTATTTGAAAAATCAATATCTTCAGCTGAAAGTTGCAATTGATTTCCTGCTAACTTTAACTTAATTTGATACGTAGTTTTATTAGAAAAAATAGAAACTCTTTTTATAGAACTTAAAAATGCACTTCTATTAATCGTTAAAGTATTAGGATTCTCCTTTGGAATAACTGCTTCATAATTAGGATATTTCCCATCAATTAATCTACAAACTAAGGTTGTTCCTTCAAAAATAAACTTAGCATTTACTTCATTATACTCTATTGTGATCTCTGTATCTTTATTTCCTAAAATATTCTTAATCAGATTTAATGGCTTTTTAGGCATAATAAATTCAGCTGTCTCATCTGCCTTAATATCATCACGAGTATATTTTACTAATTTGTGGGCATCTGTCGCTACAAAAATACATTTATCGGTACCTAATTGGAAAAAGACTCCTGTCATCACGGGACGTAATTCATCATTTCCTGTTGCGAATAATGTTTTCCCTATTGCTTCAGCTAAAACATTACCTTGTAATTTAACTGTGCTAGGGGATTCTAATTCAGGTGCCATTGGAAATTCATCTCCTCTTTCTAATCCGAAAGAATAATTTCCTTGTTCAGAAACAATTTCAAAAAGATTTTCTTCTTCTTTTGTACGAATCGTTAAAGGTTGTTCTGGAAAAGTTTTAATCGTATCAGTTAATAATTTTGCTGGTACACAAATCTTTCCATTTGACTCAGAGTTCACTGTAATTTTTGAGCTTACGGTTGTTTCTAAATCAGAAGCCGTAATAGTTAATTCTGAATCTTGTAAATCAAATAAAAAATTATCTAATATAGGTAAGGTGTTGTTACTATTAATAACACCGCTTAATAACTGTAATTGTTTTAATAATTCGGAACTAGAGACAATAAACTTCATCATACAATATATTTTCGATATCTAGCAAAGATACTTTTTTTGATAGAATTATGTAAAAGATTCTCTTTTTTTTATTAACAGTTGTTAAAAATAATGTTCATTAAAAGATTTTCCCTGGATTTAATATATGATTGGGATCAAATAGAGTCTTTATTTGCTTCATATATTCTATTTCTTCTTGACTTCTTGTAAAATGAAGATACTTCTTTTTTATTAAACCGACACCGTGTTCAGCACTAATACTTCCATTAAATTTTTCGATTAGTTGATATATCTTCATACTTGCTTGATCACATTGTTTTCTAAAATCTTCTATTAAAAGTGTTTCAGGTTTTGGGAGGTTAATATGTAAATTTCCATCTCCGATATGACCAAACCAAAGTACTTCTAAATTTGGATATTCTTTTTTAAGTAAAGCGTCTAATTCTTTTATGAATTGTGGAACTTTATGAATTCTTACCGAAATATCATTTTTATAAGGGTTAAAACGATTTATAGCAGCTGGTATATTTTCTCTATGCTTCCATATTCTTATTCGATCTTCGTCACTCAATGCTACAATACCATCCTGAATTAGATTAAGATCAAAAACTTTATTAATAATATAATGCTCCATTTCCTCTTTCAAGTGAATGGATGTATTTCTCAATTTTTCAAATTCTATAATCACATAAAACGGAGCTCTATTCTCCATAGCAAACTCAACTCCTCCTTCATTTAAAGCATATTGAAGTGCTTCATCAGTAAAAAATTCAAAAGCCAACAAATCAACTTCTGATTTAAACCATTTAAAAAGCTCTAAAACAGTTTGTAGCTTATCAAAACTAAATAAAAAAGTACAAGGCTGTTGTGGTTTTTGTGTCAACTGAATGGTTGCTTCAGTGATAACCCCTAGAGTTCCTTCACTTCCAATAAATAAATTTTTCAAATCATAACCCGTATTGTTTTTAATCAAACCTTTATTCAAATTTAGCACCTCACCCTTTCCTGTCACAACTTTTAAACCTGTAATCCAATCACGAATCATTCCATAATGAATTACGTGAATTCCTCCTGCATTGGTTGCAATATTCCCTCCTATCTGACTTGATCCTACAGCTGCAAAATCAATTGGAAAATATAGATCTCTTTCTTTTGCTTTTTCTTGTAGAACTTGTGTTATCATTCCAGCTTCAACTTCAAGAGTCTGTTCTTCTTCATTGAATTGAATTTCTCGGTTTAATTTTTCTAAAGAAAGAATTACCTCATTATTTAATGCTGTTGCACCACCAGAAAGTCCTGTTCTACCACCTGAGGGAACGATGAAGATCTTTTCTTGATTTGCTAATTGAACGATTTCAACTACTTCTTGTGTTGTCTTTGGATAAACAATTAGAGAAGAATTTGCTTCAAAATAAGAAGATGAATCATTTCCATATTCTTTTAATCTATGTTTATCAAAATCAATTTGAATATGGGCTAATTTTTCTTGGAAGAATTGAACGATATCAGTTTTTGCTTTCAATTTATAGTGTATTTACCACAAAAATAGGCTATTTATTTTTTGTATTTTAAAATACTTTATTCAACTTTTTCAACAATTCTTCTTTCATAATAGGTTTTGAGATAAAATCAGTGGCACCTACTTTCATACTTTCTTCTAAATCACTATCAAAACTATTTGCTGTTTGAACAATGATAGGAACTATAGTATTAAATGTTCTAATTTCTTTGATGGCTTCCCATCCATTTAATTTTGGCATTCGAACATCCATTAAAATTAATTCTATATCATGACCTTCTCTCATCTTTTCAATAGCATCAATACCATTGGTTACTCGAATGATTTCATGATTTCCATCTGTTAAGTATAATTTTAACAGTAAAAAGTTCACATCACTATCTTCTGCAATCAAAATTTTCTTAGGAGATAATTTCACATTCTTTTTTTCCTTCGCATCTTTTTTAGAAAGTCCTTCAACTTCAACTAGAGGTATCGTAAAATAAAAAGTACTTCCTATATTAATTTCAGATTCCACCCAAATTTCACCTCCTAAAGCATGTATTATGGCCTGAGAAATTTCTAAACCAAGTCCTGTTCCTTTTTCATTTTCATCAATGGTCTGGTCCGATTGTAAAAATCGTTTAAAAATTGTCTCTTTTTGTTTATCAGGAATTCCTACTCCAGTATCTTTTACATAAAAAAGAATTTCTTTTTCTTTTTGATTTACTTCATACCCTATTTCTATAAACCCTTCAAAAGTAAATTTTATAGCATTATTTACTAAGTTGGTCAATACTTGCCTCAGTTTTGTCTCATCTGAAGAAATAATCAAATCATATTCTTCATCTTTTTTCAAAACCAATTCTACATCATTTTTCTCAAGATTACTTTTATACTCTAAGAACATTTCATATATCTCATTCATTAATTCATTAATATAGAATGGTGACTGAGTTATAGTTAATTGATTCGCTTCAATTTTAGATATTTCTAAAACATCATTTATTAAGTTTAATAAATGTTCTCCTGAATTTTTTACGATTCTAATATACTTTTGATAGATCGTATCGTTTTCATAAAATGTAGTCAATTGGTTTGCAAAACCTATTATAGCGTTCAAAGGTGTTCTTATTTCGTGGCTCATATTTGCTAAAAAAACTGACTTGAACTCATCGCTTTCTTCTGCTTTTTTCTTAGCACTTTTTAAATCTCTCTCGTATTGTCTTTGCTCCTGAATTTTATTTTGAATCAAAACCAAAAAGAAAATTAAAAAAGCAATTAAGCTAATGATTAAAATAATCAATACATAAGTTAAAAGGCCCACCTCTTTTTTAATCTTTTTGATATCCGCAACAGTTCTTTTATCTACATGATCATTAAATTGATGTATTGGAGACATGATGGCTTTTTTAGCAACATGGTATTGGTCATCAAAAAGTATTTTTTTTGCCCATTCAGGGTCTGGCTCTTTTTTTACAGTAAAATTCCCTAAACTATCTCTAAATATCCCTTTTACTGCATTAAATGCAGCAATCTCAGTATTTACTAAATTGTTAGAATTTGCTTCTGATAGATTGAACAGCTTCATTTCTTTATCAGAAAAACCTATCTTCACCATACTATCTTTTAGAGAAATTGTTTTTCCATCAGGTCTTGGAATTTCACCATTACGAATGGCCAATACCTTCCAAAACTTTTTCTCCCATATAGGATCTCCTGTTATTACATATGTTCTACAATAACGTGTTAAGTCATCTGAACTAATTCTAAGTTCTTCTGATAACTTAAAAGATTCATATTGTTTAATTTCATTTTGATTAAGTTCTACTTGCTTCTTATTTAAAAGAACAATAATCACCAATAAAAATAGTGTTATTGCTAAACTTAATGTAAAAAGAAACTTATATGCTTTAACCATAACCTTAAAGATTAAACAAAAAAAATATTTTTTATTATGTTTTCTTTTTTTGACGCAAAGTTATAGATAAATTTCATTTTTTCATAGATGAAAATCTATTTACAATACTTATTGTGTCTTATTTTAAAAACAATGATGCATAAAATCCATATAATTAATAATGGAATTATAAAATTAAACCATTTCCAAAAAGATTTAGAATTTTGTATTTTTTCAGGGTCTAAGTACTGAATATCTAATGTTTTATTTTTAAGTAAGAAAACTTGGTCATTATCTAAAAGGAACTCGATAGAATTAATTAAAAAATCTTCATTCCCATATAAAAAACCACTTCGATCCCCTCCAATAATTGCAGTTTCTTTTGTATTGGTATTTTTTGCTATATCACCGTCTGCCACAACAATCATTTTATTTTCAGGAGATTCATCTTTATATTTAAAATCAAATGAATGAACACGATTTTTAAATGCTGAAATAAACTTACCTTCTAACAAAACTGCCATAATTTGATTCTTTTTATCAAATTCTGATAAATTAGGTTCCACATCTACAGATCCTAAATTCACTTCCGATAATGTTCCTTGAACAGAGGTTGATTCTGATGTAGCTAATAATACTTCTTTTTTTATACCCGAAACATTCAAGGTATCGATCGTACTTACAAATTCAAATCGAACAGGTGCAATATTTTCAACAATAGGATGTCTTGAAGGAGAAAAATTACTTATGGGATTATAATACCAATCAAAATCTGTAAAAACAGGTTTCCCATTGTATTCATCGGTTATCAAACTTAAAGGTGCATTTTGTGAAAAATCTCGAATTAAATTAGGATTTACTCGAACCCCATACTTAAAAAGTAATTTTGTTAAACCTAAATCTTTTCCAATAACAGTTGATTTTCCAGTTTGATATAAACTATCCATTTCGGTATTAACTCCGTCAATTAACCATAATGTTTTCCCTCCATTCATGATAAATTGATCAATAGCTTCTCTATCTGTATCAGAAAATGAAATTTGAGGATCTACAATTAATAAAGCATCAAAATCATTTAACCTTTTTGCTTCTTCAGAGGTCAAAACATCTTTTGATTTAGGAATAAAAGGTTTAACATCATATTTATTATTTAATATTTTATAAAAAAGTTGATGTGTTTTTGGGTCAAACTCTTTATGATGAACAAAAACACCTATTTTTTGTTTAGTATCTTTCATAATTTCTGAAAGAGCCTTTGTAAAATTAAATTCTAAATTTTCAATATTACTTTCAATAGGTAAGTTTATATTTTTTATAAGAGGAAAAACCAACTGCTTCCCTTTATAAATTGCTTTAGCATATGGGTAAACATAAAATTCTTGTGTTCCTTTGTCTGTCTTCACTCTTTTTACAATAGGAGTGATTTTTTGATCATTTAATCTTTGATTAATTTTTTCATCACTAAATGGATCAATAAATTCAAATTCAATTTTAGAATTAAGATTTTGTAGTTCTTGTAATTGTCTTTTAATTTCGTTTTTAAATACTCTTAAATCAGATGGGAAATCACCTTCCAGATATACTTCAAATTTTATTGGCTCTTGAATTTTTGCAACTGTTTTTTTTGTAATTTCAGTTAAGGTATAACGCTGATCTTGCGTCATATCAAATCTCCCAAAATTAAAAAACACCCCCCCTACAATTAAAAGTGGAAAAATGATCATCCCATACTTTTTCTTAGATCCTTTTAACGAGAAATATGTATTTCCTAAAAAAAATAGTATGATCAATATGAAATATACAACACTCTTTAGACTAATAATACCTTTTGTAAATGTTGTATAATGGTTATAAAACCCTAATTGATCTACTATATAATCATTCGATCCAAAAAGATTATAAGAAGCCAAGCTAGCAAAACCAAAATAGATAAAAAAACAGCTAAAAATTCCTATTAAAAATGCAGTAACATTATTTTTGACTAATGAAGAAATGAAAATCCCAATAGCACTAAAACTAGCTGATAACAACAATAATCCTACATAACTTGAAAAAATAACTCCTAGATCTAAGGATTGATCTAAATAAGTTAATTGTTGAATACTATAACTAAAAATCAACGTTAAAATTACTGCAAAAAAAGCGACAGTTAAAACAGCTCCATATTTTGCTATCACTATTCTACCTTTAGTTAAAGGTTGTGTAAATAACAATTCAATTGTTCCAGATTGTTTTTCTTCTGCAAAAGAACGCATTGTAAGAGCTGGAATCATAAAAATCAAAGCCCATGGTGCTAGTGTGAAGAAATTATCTAAAGATGCTATTTCACCATCTAAAATATTAAAATCACTTTCAAAGAAAAATAAGTACAATGTACAGAAAACAATAAAAATACTGATTACTATATAACCTGATGTATTTCCAAAAAACTGTTTTAATTCTTTCTTATATAATGAAAACATGATTCTTTTTAATTATTAAATTATAATTATTAAGTCATAAGTATGTTGAAATTGATTCACTTAATTTAATACTTATGACTGTACAAAATCTATCCTCTGATTTTTTTAACTAAACGAACAATTAACATAATTAGTATAGCAAAAAACAATAAACCTCCTAATGCCCAATACCAATTATCAACAAACTGATACTTTAAAATTACGGCAAAAACTACTGCAAATAAAATCACAGTGGCCACTTCGTTCCATAAACGTAGTTGTAATGAAGTATAGTTAAAAATGTTTTGTTTTAATTGTTTAATAATCTTCCAACAAAAGAATTGATACACAAATAGAACAATTAAAAAGGCTAATTTAATATGCATCCATGTAGCCGTTTTGAACATACTTTCCCAATTGGTTAGTAACATAATCAATCCTGTAATCAACATCAATATAAAAGCTGGAACCGTAATAATATTCCATAGCAATCCTTCCATTTTGATAAATTGTTGTTGCAAAATTGATTTTTTAGGTTCTTCTTCTAATTGTGTATCAGTATGATAAATAAACAATCGAACGACATAAAATATTCCAGCAAAATAACTTACCATAAAAATAATATGTATGGCTTTTATAATGTTGTAAAATTCTCCTCCGTATGAAATCATATTATAAAAAATTTATAGTAATACTGTCACGATAATTTAATCCTAATAAAGTACTTGCTCCTCCGACTGTCTGTAAATTACTTTTATATATGGCTATTTCTAAAAAATCAGAAGAATTAAACAATGCCATTCCTGTTCCATGATGAATAGTGTTCCCATGATCGTTTCCTTCTATATCAGAATAGCGCTCATATATTCTAGTAAACTTATAGCTTCTAGGTAACAAAATTTCAAATTTTCTTCCTTTTCCAATTTCTTGAAAACGTTCTTTTTTTAAATTGACCACAACGTTTCCAACATTATCAATATAAATTACATTTGCTATAATCGTGTTATCTTTGACAATAGGTTGTAAACCTGATAATTCATTATGCTTTTCAATCTTCCTACCTAATACTCCTATTTGTCCTCCTCTTGCAATATGACACGCTGTTTTCACAAAAACATCTTTTGTAGGAAAAATTCCAACTTCTTTAAAGCGGTCAAAATTAATTTCAATAATCATTTCAGGTTTTGTTTCATGAGCAATAAGAGACAATACACCGTTATCACTACAAACAAAATAATGATTATTTACTTTAGCAATAATGTGTTTCTTTTGAGGATTTTCTTCTGTATCTACTCCAATAATATGAACCGTTCCTTCAGGAAAATGTTTATAAGAATTAATTAAGATATAAGCTGTTTGCGATATATTAAATGGACTAATCTGATGGGTTATATCAACAACCTTAGCATCGGGAAGCTCTGTATAAATAGCTCCCTTTACCACAGCCACAAAATGGTCTTTCAGTCCAAAGTCTGTTGTTAAGGTAATAATAGCCATAAAGATTAGCTGATAATTGAATAATGCTTACTTTTGTTATATCTTAGTACAAATGTAATCTAAAATTTGAATATATTGAATGAATTAATCATAGAACTTAATGATGTTAGTTTAAGTGAATTTTACGGGGAGCACAATCGAAACTTTAAATTATTAAAAACCTATTTTCCAAAAATAAAAATTGTAGGAAGAGATAGTGTTATACAAGCCTTTGGTCCTGAAGAGATTTTATCTGTTTTTGAAGAAAAAGTAAAACATTTAATTGATCATTTAGGTCATTATAATAAACTCTCGGAAAGAGATATTGAAGACATTGTAATGACTGAAAATGTAAAAAAACATCAACATATCGATGGAGTCCTTGTTCATGGTGTTTCAGGAAGAATTATTAAACCCCAAACGGATACACAACGAGAATTTGTTGCTAAAATGAGTAAAAATGATATGGTTTTTGCTTTAGGACCTGCTGGTACAGGAAAAACCTATACAGCAGTAGCATTGGCCGTTCAAGCCTTAAAGAATAAGGAGGTGAAACGTATCATCATTACACGCCCAGCAGTAGAAGCTGGTGAAAATTTAGGTTTTTTACCAGGTGATCTGAAGGATAAATTAGACCCTTATTTACAACCTTTGTATGATGCGCTTCGTGATATGATTCCTTATGAAAAATTAGTTGGATATATGGAGAAAGGAGTTATTGAAATTGCTCCTCTAGCATTCATGAGAGGAAGGACTTTAGACAATGCTTTTGTTATTTTGGATGAAGCTCAAAACACCACTCTAGCTCAAATGAAAATGTTTTTAACACGTATGGGTCGTTACGCTCACTTTGTAATTACAGGTGACCCTGAACAAATTGACCTCCCTTCCAAACAACGTTCAGGCCTTGTAAATGCTATGCATGTTTTAAAAGATGTGAAAGGAATTGGTTTTGTTCAATTTGACGAAAAAGATGTCATACGTCACAAATTGGTAAAACGAATTATTGAAGCGTATCGAGCAGATAAAGATATTTCTCTAAAATAACGAACAGCTCTAAATCATCATTTAGAACTGTTCGTACACAATCAAAGTTAAATTTGAGAACAAGCATTTACTTTTTATTCAAAACTTCCTGTATTGGAATAGGTATAATTGAATGTATAAGTTGAACTTTGATCTGTAAATGGATCAGGGTTTGTAGGCGAATCTTTATAATAACTCAAAATTTCCATTTTCGCATAATTCCCATCATGTGTTTTAAAAACTAATATTTTACCTGGAATAGGAGAAATAATATGAGTGGTACGATCATAATTATACCATCCATTTCCACTCCCTGTAGTGATTGCATAAGTACCATTATCATCTTGTAAAAAAGAGGTATCTGTACCTACCTGAGTCACTTCATTATATAAAGCACTTTCAATATAAACTCCCCCATCGCCTGTTCTTGCAGGTCCTCCTTCAGCAGCTGTTCCTCCATTTACAATAATTTGAGTGGATCTAAATCCTACATCCCAAGTGTTATCTGTAACAATTTGACCTGTTTCAAAATTGAACTTCACAAAATCTCCTGAGATTTCCCCTGGAGTTGTACTTGAATTTGGAGCATGCAAATTTTCATATGTTTCAGCTTTAATAACGGTTGGTGTTCCATTATTATCGTCATCTGAAGAACAAGAGGCAAATAATCCTATTGTTAAAGCAGCTAGTGTTAATTTTAGTGTTTTCATAATCATTTTACTTATTTTATAATTTAAATTTCAAACTTGTCCAAAAAATTCTACCGTATAAATTAGGAAGGTTTACATCTTGATGGTCTGTTACGTTTTCAATACCTCCTTGTAATTGTATTTTCGCATCGAAAAGATCTTTTCCTATAGTTAAATTAACTAAGGAATAACCATCTACTGTCACATTTTTATCGTATACATCCCAAAAACCATTTCCATTTTGGTCTCCTATACCATATTTACTTCGATACATCCATCGAATATTGGCAAACAAACCTAGACTTTCACTATTGTAATCCAATTTCACATTAAATGTATGTTTAGATCGGTTAATCAATCCTAGATAATCACTTGATGTAGCTCTTCGTACTTCACCTGTGTCCGTATCTCTAATAAATTCTTCTCCATTATCTATCCGTTCCTCTACATCCTTATCACGTGCCATTAAAAATTGATAGCCTCCTTTTATTTTAAAAGATCTATTAATTTTATATGAAGTATTGAATTCAAGCCCTTGTGTATAAGAACGGTTAACATTGTAATAAGAAAAAATATTTTGATTATTTGTTTTGGTAGCAATGACTTGGGTATTAATCAAGTCTTCAATATCATTTCTAAAAAAATTCAAACTAGATTGTATTCTATTATTTCGGTACTGAAATTCTACATTATATCCCACAGAACTTTCTGATTTTAACTCATCTTCATTTAAATAATCATCATAAGCAGGTTCAATTGTATTGATTTCTCCTAAATCTTGTAAACGTTGTATACCCGCAACTACTTCATTATATCCTAAAACCGTATATCCTACTGTCGAATTGGTAAAATTTAAATATAATTGTCTAAAATCAGGAGCTTTAAACCCTTTTCCTACCGACCCCTTAATAGCAAAATGTTTATTAAAGTTATATCGAAGACCCAATTTAGGACTCCACTGAGAAGCATAATTTTCATTATGATCAAAACGAAATCCTACAACACTATACAATTTATCAAACCATTTTTTTTCATATTGCCCATAAAAATATTGAGCATCCATACTCACTGAATTTTCATAACGAGTTGCCTCTATTTTTTCATCACGAATTCCTCCTCCTAATGTTATTTTGTTTGATGGATTGAATGTATACAAGGCTCTAATCTCAGGCTGAATAAAACGTTGTTTTAAATAGGTTCGATCAAATACTTCTTGTTGTGTTTCATTAAAATAATCCTCATTGGTATCATATGATGTATAAAATAGATCTACAGATAATTTCAACTTATTGATTTCTCCATAATTAAATTTAATTCCAACATTCTTTTCTTTTACTTGGCCTTCATAATCTAAAATATCACCATCACTATCTGTTTTATTCTCACTATCTTGTTGATAGAACTTGCCAATTAGAGTTAAATTTGTTTTATCAGTAAAATCATACCCAGCTTTTAATTGATAAGTTTGATCATGGTGTTTTGAAACCGTTTGCCCAACAACATCTGGAGCAAAATCGTATCCATCTGTTGTAAAAAAATTGGCATCTCCTAAAACATAAAATTTATCTTTTCGAAAAGATGAATTTAAAAAAATGTCATGTGTGTTATTGGTTTCTAATCGATAAAACAATGTGTTTTTTAAACCATATTTAGGTTTTTTTGTTATAATATTAACTACACCACCCATTGCTTCGGAACCATATAAAGCAGATGCAGGGCCTTTCAAAACTTCAATTCGTTCAATTTCATTTACTGTAATTCTCGATAAATCAAAAACACCTGCTGTTCTACCTATAAGTGGTTGACCATCTAATAAAATTAAGATATAATCTGATTCAATTCCTTGGATTTGAATTCCTGTTCCATGATCTTCTGTAAGAATGAGTCCTGTTTGTTCACGTAATATATCATCTAACCTCCTTAATCCACTTTCTTCAATATCTTTTTGCGTAATGGTTTGAACAACTGAAGTATTTTCTTTTTCTCTAATAACATTCTTTGATGAAGTATAGATTACCTCGTCTATAGTATAGTCTTCTTTGCTTTCCACATTTTCTTGTGACCAACTTATAGAAAACATCATAATTAACACTATACCTAGCTTATTTTTCATCTTCATCTATTTTATTAGTGCAAATATCGTATTATTTGTAATTATTCCAAATAAAAATAGTAAATTATTTGGAATCAATCTAAATTGTTTTATTTTTGACATCAGAAAATAATTACACTACAATGAATAGAAATTTAATACTACTTACGGGATTGGCTTTATCACAACTTATGATGAGCCAAACGAAAAAACAACAAGATCAAGAAGCCATAAAAGCAATGGCAGGTTGTTATAATGTAACATTTAATTATGCGGAAACTTTCTCTCCTGACAAAGAATATCAATTTAAGGATAACAAGAGAACAGGAGGATTGGAATGGGTTGAAGTAGTAGAAGACAACGATGATAAAATTATGCTTCAGCATTTATTAATTGTGGGTAAACCTGATGCTCCCCATATTGTAAAGCATTGGCGACAAGATTGGCTTTATGAGAACACCAATCTATTAGACTATGATGCAGACAATTCCTGGAAATCCATTCATTTAAATCCCAATGATGTAAAAGGGCAATGGACTCAAAAAGTTTATCAAGTAGATGATAGCCCTCGTTATGAAGGTTCTGCCACTTGGATTCACTATGATGGGCGACACTATTGGGAAAATACAACTTATGCTCCACTACCAAGACGAGAGCACACTACACGTAATGATTATAATATCATGAAACGTCGCAACCGTCAAGAACTAATGGATTTTGGATGGGTACACGAACAAGATAATGATAAAATTCTACGTCAAAACGGTGAAGAAAAAACCATAGCACAAGAAAAAGGGTGGAATACTTATGAAAAAGTAGAAGATGCTCAATGTAAAGCTGCACAAGACTATTGGAAAAAAAATGCTGCATTCTGGGCAACAGTACGTGATGTTTGGGCTGAAACTTTAGAAAAAAAACCTAATATAAAACTACAAAAGAAAATAGATAACAAACCTTTATACGCTGAAATTTTTGGGTTAATGAAAAAAGATTTAGATGAGAAACAGCTTCGTAAAGCGTTAAAAAAGTCTATTAAACAATATATGCATTAGTATTTGTATTCAGTCGTTCTTTATTTGTCTTTTTAAGTGTTTCGGACCTTAGTTCGGAGCACTTTTTAATTTAATGTCCACCACCACTTGGCACATGGGAATTAGAAGAACTTTTAGGTTCTTTAACAAAAAGCCAAAATAGAAAAGAAACAAATAAAGAAATACCACACATCAAATATAACATCGAATAATCATTTGATTCTTTGACCAAAGCTGCAATACCAACTGTCATCATTTGTGGTAATACCACTGAATAATTAAACAACCCCATATAAAGCCCCATTTTAGACTGATTTACTCGTTCACTCATAATAGCAAATACAATGGATATAACAGCTGACCACCCTATTCCTGCTATACAAATTCCTGTATAAAAAGTTAATTCGGTATTCCCAAACTTCCAAATAAAAAGATACGCTATCGCCATAATCAAAATAGAAGTGAAATAAGTTCTAACCCTACCTATTTTTTTACTAATGGGTTCTAAAACTAAAACTGGGAAAAATGCCCCCACTGCATTAAATAACAAAAAGGCTAATGATAAAATATTACCTGCTGTGTCATCTATAGAAGGAGTTTTACCTGTAAAAAACGTAGTAAATGAATTTGCAAACGCATCATTATCAATCAAATTGGGTACTATAATTTCTTTAGCAAAAAAGAAACTCATAACAAACATACTCTGTATACCCAACCATGAAAACGAATGCGCTACCATTATTTTATGAAATTCGTTTTCATTGGTCTGTTTTTTCATTCCTTTAAATACAATAATAATTCCTAGGATAATCGTAATAGCTACACTTAAATACATCATATTAACTTGATAGGCTTCCCATTTACCATGAAGAATTAGTTTATCAAGGATTAAATAAAATGCAAATAACAAAAATCCTGACAAAGGATAAATAATCTTAAAAATTTGTATAACTGATGTTTTTTCGGCTTTATCCTCCTCTGATAAGTCATCAGCACTCATATTTCGATCCTCTTTAATAAAAAAGCATGGAACTACTGAAAACAACAATACTAAAACAACTGCGATATAAATTAAGGTAATGTTTCCTAAAACAATGGATATAAAATAAGCTAATAACCCAAATATTCCAGAAATTAATTGCATAATTGTAAAGCCTGAAGTACGTTTTTTCCCTTCAGGAGTTAAATCTGCAATAATAGAACGTGCAGGATTAAATGTAATATTAATTGATAAATCTAATAGTAAAGCCACAACTGTAGCAACCACAATTACTCCTTCAAAACCAAGTGATGAACTAATTATACCAATCTGAGGTAATGTTAAGAACATTAAAGCACCTAAAATTCCACCTATCATGATAAATCCTTTTCTTCTACCTCCTAAGAACCAAGCATTATCACTTATTGCCCCTACAATGGGTTGCCCAACAATACCTGCCATAGGTCCTGCTAACCAAACAACCGCTACATCATGAATATCTAATCCAAACCGAGTACTTAAAAGCCAACTTAAAGCAGCTATTTGAGTAGAAAGCGCAAAACCTACAGCTGTTGCGGGCAAACTTAATAATGCTAAAAATGATTTGGATAATTTTTTTTGTATACCTAACATTGTGTATCGGTTTTATGAGTAAATAAGAACTCAAATATAGTGTATTTCCTACACCGATACAATATTTTATTTATATAAATAGTTTATTTTATACACTACATCTCATTAAATATTTTATATTGCAACAAATATTAGTACAGTCTCATGAATTTGATTCAAAAAAACCTCTTATTACTATCTTCTACCCTCATTCTAAGTCTTTTCTCATTATGGATTTTTAGTAATACTGGATATGCTATGCAAACCATTGAGGAAATTTCTTTATTTGTACGAGAATACTTTGGAACTTTTTATTTAGTACTAGGTTTAGGCTGTGTTTTATTTATGATCCTATTAGCCTTTTCACCTTTTGGAAAAACACGTTTGGGATCTTCTCAACCTGAACATTCCTTATGGTCATGGATTGCCATGTTATATAGTGCAGGTATGGGAGCTGGAATTCTTCTAAGAGCAGTTCAAGAACCTGTTTACATGCAACAAAACCCTCCTTTTGAAAGTACTCTTTCTCACGAAACACTTGCCTTAGAATACACTTTTTATCAATGGGGATTTACTCCTTGGGCCATGTACGGCATTTTCGCACTAATTATAGGATATTATTTATATAATCGAAATCAAAGTGTCTTGATGAGTTCTGTTATCAAAAGTTCTTTTGATAAACCTTTTTTGAATAATAGCATTGATATCTTAACTATTTTAACTACTGTTTTTGGTGTAGTTGCTGCTATTGCTTTGGGAACAACTCAAATTAATGGGGGAGTTAATCATTTATTCAATTCTAAATTAGGTATAAACTTTATCTTTCTTATCATTGTTTTGATCTCTATCATTTCATTAACTTCAGCGTTATTAGGCGTTAATAAAGGTATTAAACTCATCTCTAAATTAAATATTTTAATAACCTTATTTTTATTAGCTTTTGTTTTCTTCCAAAGTGATGTATTAACGATCATTCAACAATTTGGACTTTCTCTTTATCATTATATAATCGATTTTATCCCAATGAGTCTAGCTATTGAACCATACAACCCTGGTAAAGAATTCTTAACAGGATGGACTTACTATTACTGGGCTTTTTGGTTAGCATGGGCTCCCTTTACTGGAATTTTCATTGCCCGAATATCAAAAGGGAGAACAGTTCGTCAGTTCATATTAGGCATTTTATTAATTCCTTCTTTAGGTACTTTTTTATGGTTTACTACTTTTGGAGTATCTGCATTTACGTTAATTGAAAACTGGGGTCGTTATCATAATGAATTTGGAAATGTTTTTACCTCTATTTTTATCTTTTTCAAAGCCTATCCTATTCAAGGCTTTATCAATACCATTACCGTAATATTATTAATTACTTTTTTAATAACTTCTATCGATTCAGCTATTTTTGTTCTAAGTATGTTTACAGACCGAGGTAATCAAACCCCTAGTAAAAAACATCGTATCATTTGGGGAATAATCATCCCTATAGTAGCATGTTCATTAGTTTTACTAGGAAATATTTTCCCTGAAATCAACGTTTTAGATGCTATGTCAAAACTCTTGATCATTACTTCACTACCTTTTGCTATTTTAACTGTCGTAATGGTTGCTTTATTTGTCCAAAAGATTTTGAAATCGTAATTTCACGATGGAATGAATTATGCTTTTTGTTATATCATCGAGTTGCAATATTTAGGTTTTCGCTATCATGGTTGGTTTCATCAACCTGATGTTAAAACCGTACAATTCATGGTAGATAAAACACTTACTTTTATTTTAAAGCAACAAAAATTTAAGACATTGGGTGCTAGTAGAACAGATGCTAAAGTTTCTGCAAACCATATGGTTTTTGAACTTTTTTTAAAAGATGAATTACCAAACTTAGATGATTTCTTAAACGTTTTCAATCAAAATCTTCCCAATGATATTCGAGCTACTAAAATAAATCAAACAACTGCTAACTTCAATATTCTACAAACACCAAAAAAGAAAGAATACATTTACTTATTCGCTTTTGGAGAAAAACCTCATCCATTTTCTGCACCTTTAATTACTACTTTTCTTGAAGATTTAGATCTTGAATTAATGAAAAAAGGAGCTCTACTTTTTCAAGGAAAACATAATTTTAAAAAATATTGTACTAAACCTTCTCAACATACACAGTTTGAACGTGAAATTCTTCTTAGTACAATTCAAGATAACGATTTATACCAAGCTAACTTTTTTCCAAAGCAAACCTTTGCATTTCATGTTCATTCAAAAGGATTTTTACGCTACCAAGTTCGATTAATGATGGGACAACTAGTTCGTTTAGGACGCCATGAAATCACATTAAATGAATTAAAAGAATCCTTATCTTATAATGATCAAGACCACAGTAAACTTCCTTATATTGCACCTGCATCAGGTCTTATTTTAAACAAAACTGAAATTGATTTTTAAATTTAAATTGTATTTAAAACTTAACTTTTCTTCTTAAATTGCAAAGCACAAAACATTTTATAGATGAAAAGAATAATCTCTTTAATACTTTTAATAGTAATTGGAAATAGTGTTTCCGCACAAGTTAAACGACCCAAATTAGTTGTAGGAATCATTGTAGATCAAATGCGTTATGAATATCTAGATCGTTATTATGATGACTTTAGTAATGATGGCTTTAAGCGTTTATTAAATGAGGGGTACAACTTTAGAAATACTCACTTTAATTATATGCCAACCTTCACTGCTCCAGGACATTCCTCTGTTTATACAGGTACAACCCCAGCTGTTCATGGAATTGTTGGAAATAGTTGGTATAACAAGTCATTAAAAAAGAAAATGTATTGTACTGATGACGCTTCTGTTTCAGGATTAGGTTACTCAGGAAAAGAAGGTAAAATGTCTCCTCGTAACTTAAAAGCCACCACAGTAACAGATGAATTAAAATTAGCAACTAATCAGAAAGGAAAAGTTATAGGTGTTAGTATAAAAGATCGTGGGGCTATTTTGCCTGCAGGTCATTTTGCTGACGCTGCTTATTGGATGAGTGGTTCTGGAAACTTTTTAACTTCAACTTACTATATGAAGTCTTTTCCAAAATGGGCTACTCAATTTAACCAATCAGGAAAAGTTCAAGAATATATTAATAAAGGATGGGATTTACTTAAAGATCCTTCAGCCTATAATGAAAGTATAGCCGATAATAATCCTTATGAATTTATTTTCAAACCTAAAACTACTCCTACCTTTCCTTATAACTTAAAGGAAGTTGTAGCAGAAGGAGGTATTGCTAAAATTCAATCAACACCTTATGGAAATGATTTAGTATTGGATTTTGCTTTAGAAGCTATGAAAAATGAGAAATTAGGAAAAGATAATATTACGGACTTTTTGGCTATCAGTTTTTCTTCTACAGATAAAGTAGGACACTATTTTGGACCTCGTTCTATGGAGATTCAAGATACTTATTTACGATTGGACTTAAATATTGCAACTTTATTAAAACAATTGGATAAAACCGTTGGTAAGGGAGAATATGTTCTTTTCTTAACAGCAGATCATGCAGGAGCTGAAAATCCAAATCATTTACATAGTATGAAGTATGATGTAAAAAACTTAAATTCTAAAGAATTTACTACAAAGCTCAAAACCTATCTAAATAATTCATATGGATATGATTTATTAGAAAACTACTCTAATCAAAATATATTCTTAAATGAAGATTTAATTCGTGAGAAAAAATTAGATTATAGTGCTATTGTAGATGATATAAAACATTTTGTTCAAAAAGAAAAATTTGTAAAGCGTGCGTATACAAGAAAAGAAATTTTAGCTTCATCTCCTACTGATTATCATTTACAAATGATAGAACGAGGATATGATCCTAAACAAAATGGAGATTTAGTCATTTTATTAGATCCGGCTTTCATGGAATACTATCCTACAGGAACAACGCACGGAACTACCTATTCATATGATACTCATGTTCCTAATATATGGTACGGTTGGGGAATTAAAAAAGGACATACATCAGCGAGAAAAGAAATAACAGAGATCGCTCCTACCTTATCTCAATTAATTCATATTTCAATTCCCAACGGAAGTCATGGAACTGTTTTACAAGAAATTTTAGATTAGATAATCCCCCATTTTTTCTTAAATAAAACTTTATCCAGAAAAGCTATCTCGTTATCCATTAGAGCTTAACACTGTTAAATTTTGATAGATAAATGTTAAAACAATATTTTATTACATTTAAAATTATATATTTGAAGCTCTATTA
The DNA here is from genome assembly GCA_001880285.1 of Flavobacteriaceae bacterium UJ101. NCBI lineage: Bacteria > Pseudomonadati > Bacteroidota > Flavobacteriia > Flavobacteriales > Flavobacteriaceae > Flavobacteriaceae bacterium UJ101. Next base: position 852,480 of record CP016269.1, read on the forward strand.
TATGAATTTCTTATATTAAGGATATTTTATTAAAGAGGGGTGAACACTTTGTTAGAATAAAACTAAAAACAGTGTTCTTTTAGTAAAAGAAAGGTGTCTTATAAAAGACACCTTTTTTATTGATATAAAAAAAGGGTAAATTAATAATTTACCCTCAACCAAAACCATTTAAAAAAATGAGAAAACTAATAAATAGTCTTATTTAATACTAATCGGAGTTGTATTAACCACCGTTATTTTTTGAACTTTATCATCAATCACTTGATCAAAGTTTTTTTCTATACTTTGTTTATTCATTTCAAAATTTAGAATACGTTTATCATATGAACCTTCAATAATACCTCCTTGGCTCATCATCGATTTCCCCAAAGAAACCATAACATCATTCAATGTTATGTATATAAACTTCCTAATTTTCATACCCTTTCATTTGTTTTGTAGTACAAAGATGAAAGGTTTCCACAAATATACAAAATACTTAGTGTTAAAAAAACACTTTTATTCACAAAAAACAAACAAAACATTAATAATCAATATTTTAAAATTAAAAATAAATCTATAACAAAAAACTATTCAGTTAATAGATTAAGGTTATTCTTTTACTTTTCCCCAATAACTATCTAGTTTTTCAATGGAAAGATCACTTATTTCTAATTTTTGGTCTTTAATTAATTTTTCCATTTTCTGAAAACGATAAATAAATTTTTTGTTTGTTTTTTCTAAGGCTAATTCAGGATTTATATCAACAAAACGGGCATAATTAATAATCGAAAATAAAACATCCCCAAACTCCAGCTCTTGTTCTTCAAATGATTTAGCCTCTTGAAATTCTTGTAATTCCTCTTGAATTTTATCCCAAACTTGTTCCTTGCTTTCAAATTCAAAACCAACACCTTTAACTTTTTCTTGAATTCGTAAAGCTTTAATCATAGAAGGAAGAGATTTAGGGACACCTCCTAAAACAGATCTATCACCTTTTCCTTCTTTAAGTTTTAATTTTTCCCAATTTTTTTTTACCTCTTCTTCATCTACTACCTCAACATCTCCGTAAATATGAGGATGACGGTAAATCAATTTTTCACATATCCCATCTAGCACGTCTACCATATCAAAAGCTTTCTTTTCAGAACCAATTTTAGAATAAAATACCAAATGTAACATAAGATCACCTAATTCATTTTTAACTTCTTCTAAATTAGAATCGATAATAGCATCCGAAAGTTCATATACTTCTTCAATTGTTAGATGACGTAATGATTCTATAGTTTGCTTCTTATCCCAAGGACATTTTTCTCTTAAATCATCCATTATATCTAATAAACGATTAAATGCTTTTAATTCTTTCTCTCTAGACTTCATGTTTTTATGTATGATTTGGCTATAAAATTCTTTTATAAAAAAATCCCGAATCATCTCGGGATTTAAATTATTTTGTTTCTGTTACTTTTTCTTCTTCAACTTCTTCTGGGCGATCTAAATCAACCAACCCTGCCTTTTGCAATACATTATACCATTGAAATAGTTTTTTCAAATCAGAGTCGTATACTCGATCTTTATCATAATCAGGTAGTACTTCCGCAAAATACTCATGTAACTTTGAACCTGATTCTTTATGTGAAATTGTAGGCCCTAAATTTTCTTTTTCAGCAATTTTATAAAATACTTCAGCCAAAGGAATTTCAGTATCTACTGTGTACATCGCAACGTTTGCTAATAAACTTACATTATTTGATGATGATACAGAGGTTTTCTTTCCTGTTTCTACAGATTCTACGATAAATCCCGTTCTTGATTGTTTTATTAAATTAAACAATCCTGGCTTTCCTGAAATCGAAATAATTTTTGTTAAATCCATATATTTTATTGTTTTCCTTTTACCAAAGGGAATTTCATTCGATAATCTACTTTTACTTTTCCCTTAGAAATGTTGGTTAATTTTTTATTGATTAATTTCTTTTTAAATGTTGATAAATAGTCTGTGAATAATTTCCCTTCTATATGATCATATTCATGTTGAATAACTCGTGCTATAATTCCATTATATTTTTCACGTTTCAATTCAAAATTTTCATCATAATACTCAATTTCAATATCCGCATGACGTTTAATATCTTCTCGTACACCTGGTATACTTAAACAACCTTCATTAAACTTCCATTCTTCACCTGTTTCAGAAATCATTTTAGCATTAATAAATACTTTTGAAAAATTAGCCACTTCTTCATTTCCAAACTCTTCATCATCACCAAAAGGTGTTGTATCTACTAAAAAAATTCGAATAGCTTTTCCTATTTGGGGTGCTGCCAAACCTACACCTTGCGAATCATGCATGGTTTCCAGCATATCACTTAACAATTGCTCTAAACCTGCATAATCTTGGGTAATGTCTTTACACTTTACCTTCAAAACAGGATCTCCGTATGCGATTATCGGTAAAATCATTTCTTCAAACTTTATATTATATAAATCGTCTTCTTTCCATATAGGATTGTAAAATAATAGTTGCACTTATTTCATCAATCAATGCTTTATTTTGACGTTTCTTCTTATTTAAACCACTATCAATCATTGTCTTAACAGCCAACTTAGATGTAAAACGTTCATCTTGTCTTTCTAAGTGTATCAGTGGAAAAGAATTTTTAAAGCGGTTTATAAACTGTTGAATATGCTCTTCAACTAATGAATCATCATTATTCATCCGTTTAGGTAATCCAACAACTACAGTTTCCACCTCTTCTTCTTTAAAATATTTATCTAAAAATGAAAATATATCTTGTGTTTCAACTGTAGTTAAACCTGAGGCAATGATTTGTAACTCATCCGTAACAGCAATTCCTGTTCGTTTCATTCCAAAATCTATTCCCATAATTCTTTTCATAATGTTTGCAAAGATAATCTTTCTTAAGAAAGGTGTACATTAAAATTTATCTAAATTATATTTTTGAATTTTTCTTACAACAATTTTTAAATTTCTCACCACTTCCACACGGACATAAATCGTTTCTTCTTATTTTCTTCCTAGAAGAAAATGCACGTTTTATTCGTTTAAGGTAATGATTTTCTAGGTCTTGGTTAAAAGCTGTTTGTAATATTTTATATATTTTGGGATGATTCTTTTTTAATTCATTTGGATTTTCAAAGAAATATTCAGTCACAACAGCAAAAAACTCTTTTGTATTGGTAGCACCATAATCACGAATAGTTGATTTTCCTTTTTGTATCCTCTCTATTTCAGAATGCATTCGTTTCTCCCACTCTTCTATGAGTTCTTCATCCATGAAAAGTGAAGGAATCCCATCAATCGATCCATCTGCTAAATCAAGTATATGAGCAAATTCATGTATTCCTACATGACTTCGATCATTAAGATTTTTAAAACCTTGATGTAAAGCTCTTTTGGAAAGAAATAAAGTCGTTTTTGTTCCTAACCGTACTTCTCCTAATGTAAAACTTGAACCTAAATCACGTACTGCTTTATCGGTAAGAAAAACTTGAGATAATTCAACATAATACGTATTTAATGATCCAAACACAGGAATAATTGCACTTGATGCAACTAAAAGACGATCTTCCTCTGTTACTTCTACTTTTAAACCTATAATTTCTATGTAGTGAAAAAAACGTTGAATCTCTATTTCAAACATTTTTTTTTGATCTACATTTAATATTGTATAAAAGAAAACCTTTTCCAAAAGAATAGCACGCCATTCTTTTGGAAAAGGTTTTGATTTAAAATGGTTAGTTTCCTTTTTTAGAATAAATACAATAATAGCTATTACACTAATTCCAACAATAAGAAAAGGTACCATTCTTATATTTTAAAACGGTAAATCGTCAAAATCTTCTCCTTTTGAATCTGAACTCATATCAACTGGAGGTACAGAAGGCATATCTGCAGGAGCCGAAGCTGATTGTCCATCCATTTTTTCTAAACGCCAACCTACAATTGAATTGAAATAACGTGTCACTCCTTCAGGATTTGTCCACTCACGTCCACGCAGATTAATTGATACTTTTACAGCTGCACCTTCTATGATGTCATTCAACAAATCTACCTTATCTTGAAGAAACTCAATACTGATGTGTTGTGGATATTGTTCCTCTGTTGTAACAATTAATTCTCTTTTTCTAAATCCACTATCAAATGTTTGCGTTTCAAATACTTTTTTTACTTTTCCTGATACTTCCATTTCTTGCTTTTATTATCTCTGCAAATTTATAAATAAAAATCTGGAAAATTTATTTTCTATATAAAAATTGTTAACTATATTTGCCCTCGCACAACACAAGCGGGTGTGGTGGAATTGGTAGACACGCTAGACTTAGGATCTAGTGCTTCACGGCGTGGGGGTTCGAGTCCCTTCACCCGCACTTTTTTAAGTTAAATATTTTTATAAAAAGCTTCTCAAAATTGAGAAGCTTTTTTGTTTAAGCACAACGGCTTTAGCTGTATAGTAAATATTCATGGCTTTAAGCTAATTTCCATGCCAAATTGAATATGCCATTCTATCTACATTATCAGGTAGATTCTCATACCCTCTCCAATGTTTAAATTCTGGAAGCTCTATACTATCTCTTAACACTTCTACACTTTTTCCATCTTGTAACCCTTTCCAAACAGCATCGAATAATGCTTGATGAAAACGATAGTCTTCATCAAATGCTTCAGGCGAAGAATGAGGTGAATGCGCACTTACGACTATATCAAATTTCAATCCTTTTTCTTTTACAGCTTTAAAAGTGTTTAATTGCCCCAACATATTACGTGCGTACTGACGATGATAATCTAACATTGTTCCAGGTAAATGCCAATCAGCACCTAATAATACACCACCATTTTGAGGTAAATGAACTACACTCATACAGAAACTTTCGTTTGGTCCTAAATAATGTAAATCAATATATTTCCCACCTAATTCGATTCTATGATAATCACCTTCATACATAAAATCTGGCTTCACAACTCTATTTTCTAAATCTCTACTCAATAAATCCTCACAAAGTTGATGAGTAATAAACTCAGCTCCTTCTTCTTTAAATATTTGTCCACCTCTGGCATGATCAAAATGATCATGAGTATACACTACTTTCACCACAGGTTTATCAGTAATTTTTCTAATTTCTGCACGCATATCTGCAGCACGTTTTTCGTTTACAGGATCTACCACAAGAACACCTTCATCGGTAATGACAACTAAACTATTTGTGAAAAATTGAAAATATTGATAAACTCCATCTTTAAGCTTTGTCATCATAGGTTTTGATGGATCAAAACCAAGTTCATCTTTTTCATGGTCTTCTTTTTGATCAATCTCTTTTTTTTCAACTGTAACTATCTCTTTGTTGGAGTAGTCACTTTTGTTCTTTTTACATGATAATATTACTATAACTAATATTATCACCATAGTTAATATTGATAATTTTTTCATTCCACTAGATTTTATTTTTTTAGATATACACCACACCATATTTTTCTTCAATTAATTTTAAATCTTTTTTACCTGAATGACTTTGTTTTGAAGTTTCTTCAAAATAGTCTTTAGCCCAGTCGCCAGGGAAAATGTAGCTTATTAATTTTGCAGTCATACTGCCTTCATTTTTCATATAGTGAGAAATTCCTCGTGGACAATGTACCGAATCACCAGCGTTCAAATCAAACCATGTGTCACCAATCTTTGCTTTCAGGTTACCTTCGATTATATGAAATGTTTGGTCTTCCCATTTGTGATAATGATCAGGTATAAAACCACCTGATTGAATTACTCCATCACTAATAACATACTCAGAATTTGTTTGCTCTTTACCTACAATAATTCCTGTATATTCCTTTTCAGCCATCCAAAATTTTTTACTTTCTGAATAACGTTTGATTACAACTTTTTTGTTAGTATACTCTTCTTTCTCCCCCATGATTGTTGAAATAATTTTAACATTTAGATTAAATTAAGTATAAAATTAACATGTCGGCCTAAGGTAATTACAATCGTTTTTAGGGTAAAAGTGATACTTTTTCACTATTTTGGTTTTATGAATGTATATAATGATATCAATAGTTATTATCCAAATAGTTTAAAATCTCCAAAAATAATTTATGAAGATTTCAAAATTATGAGGTTGGAAAACTTAATAAACTCTCTTACTATAGAAGATATTGAAAAATATGAGAAACCACATAGAAGATCTTTCTTTGAAGTTTCTATTGGGAAAAAAGAATCAAACACACCACAAGTAACTATAGGATTAAATAAGTTTATTGGAATAGACAATAACTTAATGTTTACTTCAATGGGACAGGTATTTTCAATTGATTTTCATAATAGAAAAAAAGCAGAAAGTGGTGATGGTTATGTCATTGCTTTTAAACCATCTTTTATGATTAAAGAACGAGGTGATTTTGAGATAATGAACAGATTTCGATTTTTTAACTCCTATACATTTCCTCATTATACATTAACTTCTGAACAAATCAATACAACGAATTATCTAACACAAGTAATGTATAAGGAATATATGAATAGCGAAAAATATGCTCGTGAAATGATTATGGGGTATTTAGATGTACTTTTACATATCTTTAATCGTATTTTAAGTTTGAATACAAATGAGACTGTTTTAACATCACATGATAGAATAGCTACTCTTTTTGAACAAGAGATATTTAAAGATGGAGTAAAACTAGCATCCATAGCAAATTATGCTTCAAGACTACATATTAGCCCTAATTATCTATCTGAATCTGTAAAAAGGTCAACAGGTAAAAATGCTAAACAAATTTTACTAAATCATAAAATGATTATGGCAAAAAGTTTACTACAACAACGTAAAAAAAGTATCTCAGAAATAGCTTTTGAAATGGGATTTTCTGAACCTACTAATTTCACCAAATTTTTTAAACAAATGACTGGATTAACACCTAATCAATTTAGAATATAAAAATAATTCCATATTCTTTGAGTAATATAACAATTTCACAACTCATTTAAAAACACTGATTTTCAACTATTTAAACCACATAGATTTTAATCATTAAAAAATAATCCATAAAAAGATTTGTTTAGTTAGGATTCCTAACTATATTTGTATTGGCAATAATGCCTAAATAACTTAAAAATATAATTAATTATGAGTAAATCCATTTTTTATCATGCAGGATGCCCTGTATGTGTTAGTGCAGAACATGACATCGTTGATCTAGTAGGAAGAGACCATGTTGAAATTGTAAATATTGGAGTTGTCCGTGATCGTATTAATGAAGCAGAAAAAGCTGGGATCAAATCCGTACCAGCATTAGTAACCCCAACAGGAAATGTATTACATATTAACTTTGGAGCTTCTATGGAAGAGGTAAAAGGATAGATATTTTTTTAATTCATATAGTTAGGATTACTAATCTTTAAACAAAAAACGTAAACAAATGAAAGCATACATAGTAACATTAGCCATAACTTTTGGTTTTTTGACAAAATCATATGCTCAAAAAGAAACATCATATAATAATAATGATTTTCAAATAATAAAAGTAAAAGTTTCACATCTACCTGATTTGAGTGTAAGTGTTTGGGAAATTAAGGTTAAAGGAGAGGCTGGAAAAACTACGCCAATACCTAATGGAGCATTAGATGGAGCTCCTGTTTTAGGATATGTATTCCCAACATCATTAAAACCAACAGATGTAGGTTTTAGTGATACTAAAGGTATCCTTGCCATGGCATTAACTTCTCACCCTGATTTTGATGATACACCTTTATGGGATGAAGACATGAACGGAGATCCTAAAAATATTGGAGATGGTGTTTTTTGGCATCCACATTGGGTAGTCTTACACGAAGACAAACGTGTACCAGGTGGATTAGCAGTAAAACAATTCAAAAAAATAGATAATGTAATACTACCTACTACAAACCCTGGTATGCCAATGTATATGGATTCTCCTGGTTTCTCTGTAACAACAAAAGGTAAAAGTATTAAAGTAGTAATTCCTGATTACAGAATTAATAATCAAACTTCTTTTAACTATGATGGTGTTGCCGCATATATGATTGTTAACACCAGCAAAGAAAATAAACCTATGCTTGGTGTTTATGATGTATATAGTATAGCAAGTGGTGATTTATCACTTCCATATATAGTCAAAAAAAAGTAATAATTTAAAAAGACTAACACTTAATCATTTATTGATTAAGTGTTAGTAACATAAATAAAAAAATTAAATTTTAAAAACACCTTATTATGAAAGTTTCAGTTTACGATACTTATGTACCAAAAGACAACCATACAACCATGCATTTTGATATCTTAGTTGAAGAAGGTACTTCGGAAAAAGACGTATACAACTATGGAAAAAAATATTTATCGGAAAGAGGAATTCCTAATTTTCAATTAACAACTAAAGAATGTAATTTTTGTCACATGGAAACAGCTCCTGATACGGTTGAAAAAGAAATTAAAAAATCAGGATACTTTATTATTGAGATGGAGAATTGCAACTAATCATAGCCACTAAAATATAAATCAAAATGTAAGAATATTCAAACCATATGAAAAAATTAGAATTACATTTTAATCAAGAACTACAGGGAAGATTTGAATTAGGTAAACTCAATCTTCTCTTAGTTTTTCAAGTTAATTGCCCTGGATGTTTCTCTTATGCACTTCCTCTTTTCAATCAATTATATAAACAATTTAATAAAGATGTTTCATTTTTAGCATTATCAACAGCTTTTGAAGATTTTGATAAGAATACAAATGAAAACACAAAAAAAATGATTGAAAATGGAGTTCTAATTGGAGAAACAAAAAAATTCATGAATAATCAAGGATTTGTTAAACTACCGTATTCATTAGATTTCCCAATAGCAATGGATAAATTCAGGTTCAATGACTCTAAAGATTTAGATTATGCAGTACATGCTATTTGCAATATAAATCCAAATTATGTACTTTGGTCACAATTTGAAAAGGAGGCACTCCAAAACAAAGTACGAAATTATTTAGAATCATTGGATAAGATAGCTTTAACATTCACTCTTAATCAATTAAGAGGTACTCCTAGCTTTGTTTTATTCAACGCTAAATATGAAATACTAAATAATTGGTTTGGACATGTACCCTACGAACAAATAGCTGAAAGACTTAAATTAGATAATGTATTTTAAAATAGCCTTTCATAATATAAATTGTACATGAAACCCATATTTTTTATAGAAAGAGAATCGAAGAAAGTTAAAAAAGAAACACCTCCAGGAGAATGGTTCTTACAATTTTTATACTATTCTCCTTTAGGAAAACTTCCTCTATATTTAATCGTTAAAAGAAAGTTTTTAACGATAATTTATGGACACTTCATGAAATCTAAATTATCAAAACGTATTATTCTAAAATTCATAGAAAATTATAATATTAATACTGAAGAACTTGAGAAAAATACACATGAGTTCAATTCGTTTAATGACTTTTTTTGTAGAAAATTAAAATCTCATTCAAGAGAAATACAACAAGGCTTAGTTTCACCAGCCGATGGAAAAGTTTTAGCCTATCCTACTATTGAAGAGCTTCATAATTTCTATATCAAAGGGCTTCCATTTAATCTAAGTAATTTTTTAAAAAATGAACAGCTTGCTGAAAAATTTAAAGAGTCAATATTTATAATTATTCGGTTAGCAACTGATGATTATCATCGTTTTCATTTTCCTTATACTGGAATCCCATCTAAATCTACCAATATTAAAGGATATTATTATTCTGTATCTCGTTATGCCGTAATCCCTAATTTGACAAAAATATTTTGTGAGAACAAAAGAAAATACACTATTCTTTCTACAAAAGGGCTTGATGATATTTTGATTTGTCCTATTGGTGCTACCATGGTTGGGAGTATTTCTGATACATATATTCCAAATTCACCTATTAAAAAAGGGGATGAAATGGGATATTTTAGCTTTGGAGGCTCCACTATCGTATTATTAGTGAACAAAAAGAAATTAATGATAGCTGATGACATTTTAACCAATACCCAACAAGGATTAGAGACCTCTATAAAAATGGGAGAACAAATTGGAAATCTTATCACCAAATAAACTTCCTTCCATTAAAGACTTATAATCTCTCTTATCATTTGATTGGTAAACCCCCACTCATTATCATACCAAGTTAATACTTTTATAAGATTACCATCTACAACTTTAGTCAATGATAAATCTGCTATAGCGCCGTATGGACTTTTAATAATATCTGTTGATACTAAAGGTTCATAAGAAGCTTTTAGAACTTTCACATAACGATTCGTTTGAGCTTCCTCTTCTATAATATTATTTATTTCACCAACAGAAGTGTTTCGACTAGTAACCATAGTAATATCTGAAATTGACCCTACTGTTATGGGAACTCTGATAGCCATACCATCAAATTTCCCTTCATATTCTGGCATAGCTTTTATGGTTGCCTTTGCTGCTCCAGTAGTAGTTGGAATAAGGTTATTCATTCCTGATCGCCCCATTCTAAAGTTATTTCTAGAGGGAGCATCTACTATAGAATTAGAACTTGTCCCAGAATGAACTGTTGTCATAATTGCTTTTTCAATTCCAATTCGTCTTCCTATTATCTCTATTACTGGACTTATATTATTGGTTGTACAACTCGCACACGAAAAAATATTGGTTTTACCATCTTCAGAATTTACACCGTGTACAACTGTAGGAACCTCAGGACTTTTTGAAGGTCCAGAAAGAACAACCGTTTTGGCTCCTGCTTTTATATGTTTTACTGAATCCTCATAATGAGTAAAAATTCCAGTGCTTTCAATTACAATATCTATCTCTAATTCTTCCCAAGGTAAATTCTCAGGATTTTTTTCATTTATAAATCGAATACGTTTACCATCTATAATTAAATATTCTTTTTCTACTTTTACTTCATTTTCAAAAACACCATGGATACTATCGTATTTTAAAAGATATACTATATTTTCAATTGTAGCAATATCATTAACCGCTATCAATTCAAGTTCAGGTGTATTCACTATTATTTTTAAAGCTGCACGCCCTATTCGTCCCATTCCATTTATTGCAATTCGCTTCATACTATTTCTTTTTAAATTATTAGACTTTATTATCTTATAAAGGTTGTCGTTTCCACAACTAAAACCATCTTAATTACAATACAAATATAGTTAGGATTACTAACATTAAAAAATAGAATGACTTTTTATTTACTTATAAAAAATAGTGTGCATTCGTATTCAAACTAAATAAGATAAAGTGATCTAGTTCTAAACATAACCATACCACATTTTCCCTTTTCAAAACAATCATTTTAATAGATAGTTTTACATTATTCTATAAATTCACCTTTCAACGTTTCAGATAATATGTTTGATCTATTAAAACATGAAAAAAATCGAAAAAACATGATATTTATCATATTTTTGAAGTATTTTTACATCAACAAAATAAACACATACATAGAATTATCAAAAATGAATTAATGTATTGTTTAATATAATGATAGTTTAAGAATTACATTGCATAAGCAAGGGGGAAATGGTAATTTAGTAAAATCCATTGTATAGGTGAGAACTTCATTTTATACAGTGGATTTTCAGTTTTATTCATCTTTTTAAGATAACAAAAACCTTTTATTAAATCACCCTTTACAATTAAATAATGAGATTTGAATTACTAAAAGGACCAAAATAAAAATATTTCTTACTTTGAATCTCCTAAAATCTTATAACTGTCAAAGATAAATTCCAATTCGGTTAGTAAATCGCGTCTATAAAAAACGGAAGGTGTGTTAGTATTACCACTTGAAGAAACAAAAGTAAACCCATCAAACATAAACAATTTATCTTGCTTCTTATCAATAATAACATAGTTTACAAAAGCTCCTCCTTTAATATCATTTCGCATACTCCACATTCCAACAGTTTTATACACTTTTTCATCTGGAGTATCTTTAATAACTTCAGAATGTAAATAATCATCTAATAAACGGTGAGTTTCCATAAAACTACCTTCTGCACTACTTTTTACGTATTTTCTTCCTGTTAAATCACGTAAGCCAATGATATCTTCTAGCTCAATAGAATCAAGTCCATAAGGTTTTGTAATCACCGTTAAATTTGCACTACGGTTTCGTGTTTTATCACTAACATCATATTGGTAATGAACAAAATCTTTTTCTCTTTTCACTTTGATATATGATAATGGTACCCTAAAAAATATCCCCATTTTATCAAGCTCTGGATAAGAATCATGATACTTTCCAGCATTATCAGCTAGCCACATTTTTTCATCATTTTGATGAAACTGTTTAAAAATTTTAGGTTTATTATCAATTAACGTCTTTTCTATAGATTGTAAACTCTCTCCTGAAACCGTTACAACAGTCTGGCCTTTAGCTAAGACATCTTCTTCAAATTGAATATTCTCATCTCCTTTTGCCAAAACAATATAATTAGGGAATTTTTTATAACTCTTAGCAGTTGCTAGACTTGGAAATTGTCGTACACTAAATTCTGGTTCTGCAAAGAACATTCCTTTTCGAGGCTGAATTAATGAGTCTAATACAAAAGTTTTAAAACCAGCATCCCATGTTTTTTCAGAAGCAATAACAATAATTTGATTTAAAGGTGCTCGCACTTTTAATAAAGGTCCTTTTTTTTCACCTTTTGAATCGCCACATCCAATTATCAAAATACTAAATAGAATACTTACAAAATATTTTAGGATATATTTCATGATACAATGGTTTTATTTTTTTATCAATAATTTTTGTCCTACTTTCAAATTAGTAGATTTCAATCCATTTAAAGCTTTAATGTTATCTGCTGAAATTCCTGGAAATTTCTTAGCAATGGTATACAAACTCTCACCACTTTTTACTGTATGATAAATAGGTCCCTTCTTATTTTTAGAACTTGATTTTTTTGATGATGTGCTGGATGATTTCCCTCCATACACTATTAATTTTTGACCTACTTTTAAATTATTTGAACGTAAATTATTCCACTTTTTCAAATCGGAAACAGACACCTTATAACGATTGGCAATAGTACCTAACACCTCTCCTTTTTTAACTGTATGAGTTGTTTTCTTCCCTTTAGATGAAGTTGTAGATTTTGATTTACCTTTTTTACCTGGATAAATCACTAAAGCTTGACCAATTTTTAATGTACTGGATTTCAATTTATTCCAATTCTTAATATCGGATACATTTACATTATACTTACTTGCCAAAAGTCCTAATGATTCCCCTTTTCGAACTTTATGTGTAATTTTATCTTTTACAACTTTATTACTATAAATCGTTAATTTTTGTCCTGCATATAAGTTTGAGGATTTTAACTTATTCCATGATTTAATATTTGATTGAGAAACACCATATTTAGTTGCAATTTTTGCTAAAATATCCCCCTTTTTAACCGTATAATATTGTTTTTTTCCTTTAGGTTTAGTAGATGTTGCTTTCTTTTTAACCGTTGGTGTCGTCGCTTTAGAAGAAGTACTATTCTCTACTACTTTAGGAGTTTCCTTATATTTTTTTATTTTGGTACGAAGTGTTAATTCTTGACCTGGAGAAACTGTAGCTCCTGATAAATCATTCCAAGCAATAATATCAGATATCCCTACACCATATTGATTTGCAATCATCGCCATCGTTTCATTTTCCTTTACTTGATGAGTTCGCTCTACTTCAACCAATGTAAAAGTACCAGCTTCTTCTTTCTTTGGGGAAGATTTTTCAATTGGTTGCTCTTTAGCTCTTTCTGCTTGAGCCGTCATTGAATAAATATAATTTTCTTGACCTACAAATTTACTTATATCACTTTGAGGCAACCTTAAAGCATATTGCTTACCCGATTTTCTCGGAATGTAATCATTCTTATATTGAGGGTTTAAAAATTCAATTTTTTCATATGGAACACCGGTAAATTTTGAAACATTTGAAAATGACAACTTATTTTTCACTAAAACCGTATCTGTTTCATAAAACGACACATCTAGACGACTGGGTTTTAAATTATGCTCTTTAGCATATTCAAAGAGATACGTCATCGCAATAAAAGAAGGAATATACCCTTGTGTTTCACGAGGTAAGTATCTTCTTATATTCCAATAATTCTTATACCCTCCTGATCTTTTAATCGCTTTATTTACGTTCCCTGCTCCTGAATTATAAGCTGCTAAAACTAAATCCCAATCTCCATATATTTTATAATGACGTTCTAAGTATTGACAGGCAGCTTCAGTAGATTTCAAAGGATCCATTCGCTCATCTACATAAGAATTGATTTCTAAATCATACATTTTTCCTGTAGAATGAATAAATTGCCATAATCCAATAGCTCCTTTATGGGAACCTGCTCTTGGATTCAACGTAGATTCTACAATAGCTAAATATTTAATTTCTAAAGGAATATTATATTTTGCTAACTTATCTTCAAATAAAGGAAAATAGTATTCTGCCAATCCCATCACTTTTCCCATCCAAGGACCCATTTTCAGATACTTTTGAACATACGCTTGTACAACTTCATTATATTCAATGTCTAATGGCGTTTCATTATTAAGCTTTTCTAATCGATTCTTTAATAATACAGGATCAATTGTTTTAATAACATCAGCATTATTACTTGCATAATCGTTATATAACAAGGTTTGATTCAAGCGTTCTGACCATTGAGAGTTTACTCCTTCCAAATATTGTCTATCAGCATTAGATAAATAAATACGATTTGCTTCTTTTTTTTCTACAGAAAGGGGTGTTATTCTATTTTCTCCGGTACTAGCACTAGGAACTTGCGCAATAGCGATAGCGGAGTATACAATACATAAATATAGAATCGTGTTTCTCATATAAGGTAATACTATGGAATGACAAAGCATTCCATAGTTATTTTTGGAATGCTTATATTCATCATAATTTAGTTATTATTTTGTTTCTTTTTCCTCTACTTTTTCTTGCTCTTCAGCCTCTTCTTTCGTTGCATTTTTAAATTCCTTAATTCCAGAACCTAGTCCTTTCATTAACTCAGGAATTTTTCTACCTCCAAATAATAATAATACGATAATGGCTATGATTAAAATCTCTTGACCTCCAAACCAGCCTAATATAGTTAATGTTTCCATTTTTACATTGTGTTTTTCTACCTAACAAAGGTATGGATTTTTGTCTAATTGTTAATCCAATAAGCAGGATTTTGTTTTGTTGAATTTTTCCATATTTGAAAATTCAATGTTGTTTTACCTGTTTTTGAATCTGTATATACTTTTCCTAATGATTGTTTTGTCTTTACTGTCTGTCCTTTGCTAACGTAGATTTCCCCTAAATTATTATAAACTGAGAAATAATTCCCATGTTGAACTAAAACAGCTTTATTCCCACCTGGAATAGAAATAATAGCCGAAACTTTCCCTTTAAAAACAGCTCTTGCTGAAGCTCCATTATTCGTTCCAATATCTATTCCATTATTGTTTACATAAACATTCAACCCAGGATATTTTTGTCTACCATATCCTTGTGTAATACGTCCGTTAGCGACAGGCCAAGGTAATTTTCCTTTATTGGCTACAAAACTAGAAGCTAATGCCTTTGCTTCTTTAGTTAGAGGCATACTAGTCACCTTAGCAGGAGTTTTGGGTTTAGGAGGTACTTTTTTCCCTTCTTTTTTTGCTTTTTCTCTTGCTAATCTCGCTTCTCTCTCTGCCTTTTCACGGGCTAAACGGGCTTCTCGTTCTGCTTTTTCACGTGCAATTCGAATTTCTTCTTTTATAATTGCTTCTATTTGAACTTGAACTTTTCGAGCTCTCTCTTCTTTTTTCTTAATCTGAGCTACAATTTCCTTTTTCTTAGATTCTAACTTTACAAGTAATTGTTGTTGTTCTTTCTTTTCTAAGGCTACTTTTGTTTTTTCTCTTTTTTGCTCTTCTAAGAGTTTTTCTTTTTCTTTTTTATCTTTTTCTAAGACTACAATATTCTCTTGAACGATCGTTTCCTTTTCTTTGATTTCTCTTACTTGTTCTTTTCGATAATTACCATAAGTTTTTATGTATTGGTAACGACGGTACATTTGTGAAAAATCATCTGCTGACAATATAAAAAGCAACGAATTAGTTTCATTTTTTCTTTGGTAAGAATTAACTAGAACCTGTTTATATTGCTTTTTTAATTGTGCTACTTCATCTTGTAATTGTTGAACTTCTTTTTGTTTTTCTTGAATTTCAGACTGTAAGATACTTTTCTCTTGTGCTATGTTTTGAATGATTTTTTCACGTGCTTTAATTTTACGTTCTAAATCTTGAACATAATCCAACAAAGTAGTAGCCTCTTTTTTATTTTGACTTAATTTAGTATTTAAACTTTTTATTTCCGATCGTAACTTTTTATTTTCAGCCTGTAATTTTGTTTTCTTACTTTGTGCAAGTAAAAAACTTGATAAAAAAACAGCTACAAATAAACTAAGTCGAAAAAAATATCGCATCAAAAATTAATTTTCTTATAATTAGTCGGTAATTTAAACGGTGTTTGTATTGCTGTATTGGTTTTAATGGATTTATGTTCCATATTGACCTCTATATTTTTTTTATCAAACACTTTCACTTGCATTTTTTTAGGAAAATACTGTCCTCCCACTAATGTGAAATCAGAATATAAAACTTCTACTTTTGTGCCTGTATCAGGTTTAGTAAACGATTGCTTTGTTACTACAAAATTTTGGTTTAACTCAATCGTTCTGGCTACATCCGTTTTTGATTTATCTTTAATCAATTTATCATTATCCTTGTATGTAAAAACATAACCAGCCGTATTCTTCTTAAAATCATAATCTTGAGTATTCAGTTTAAAAAGAGGTCTTCCTGTTAATAATGATTCAATTTGCTCATATTCTAAATCTTTTAATTGAATTTTATCTTCAATAAAAGAATAATCAGAGTCAAAATATACTTTTTTAGGAAATTTAGCATATCCTTTCGCTCCGTCTGGTGTAATTAAAGCTCTTCCTAATGGGACAATCATGGAAGCATTTGCCCAAATCAATTCATTATTACGAATATTTGTTTGTATGCTTACCTTAGGTTGGCTACTCCCATTTTTTATATATTGCAACCGACTATTAAAAGAAATAGTAGAGTCTTGAATATAGGTTTTCTGAACCTGGTCCAAAACTGCTGTAAAATTGGCTACGTCTTTTGAAGGATTTTCTTTATCCACTATTTTTTTATGAGTTCCACAACTCACAAATAAAGCAATAGTAAAAACTGTATAAACTATTTTTTTAATCATTTTCTTTAAAATCTAATACCGAATAATCTCCCAAACTTACATTACGAGCAACACCTACATAAGTTGCATTATTCCCAATCATGGCTTTATTTAAATTGGCATTGGTAATAACTGTATCTTTTTGAATTAAAGATTCGGTAATGTTACAATCTTCTATACGCGTTCTTTTTCCTACAGAAACATACGGTCCAATTTTTGAATTTTTAATTACAGCTCCTTCTCCAATATAGCAAGGAGGAATAATCAAAGTATCTTCAATTAAAGCAGACTCATCAATCAATTGTTCAACACCGTCTTTTAATTTCAATGTTTTTGAATTGGTTTCAATCGTTACCTTTTTATTCCCACAATCCATCCATTCATTTACCTTTCCTGGAATAAATTGGGTTCCTTTTTCTTTTAAATTTTCTAATGCATCTGTTAATTGATACTCTCCATTAACAATAACTTTATTATCAATTAAATATTGTAATTCATTTTTTAAAGCATTCCCATCTTTAAAATAATAAATTCCAATAATAGCCAAATCAGAAACAGGTGTTTGAGGTTTTTCAATCAATTCTGTAATAAACCCATCATCATCTAATTTTACTACACCAAAGGCACTTGGATCATCTACTTGCTTTACCCAAATTACACCATCTGAATCAGCATCAATTTTAAAATCAGCTGTAAATAACGTATCGGCAAAAGCCACCACAACAGGTCCTTCAAGAGAATCTTTTGCACAATGAATCGCATGTGCAGTTCCTAGAGGCTGATCTTGTTGGTAGATAGTCCCTTTTGCACCAAGGCGTTCTGCTATCGTAATTAAATCATCTTCTACTTCTTTTCCAAAATCTCCTATAATGAAAGCAATTTCTTCTACTTTTTCATTTAAAACCTCCGTGATATCTTCAACTAATCGTTGTACAATTGGTTTTCCTGCGATAGGAATTAATGGTTTTGGTACGGTTAAAGTATGAGGACGAAGTCTAGATCCGCGTCCTGCCATTGGAACAATAATTTTCATCTTTTCTAAGTAGTTTTATTATTTTAGACTTTTTTAATTATCTAAAAGTGTATTCATTTTTTCATTTCATTTTTTTATTCAAAGAACGGGAAGGTTATACTCCTGTACTTCCAAATCCTCCAGCTCCTCTTTCTGTTTCATCCAAATTGGTAACCTCTTCCCATTCAGCACGCTCATGCTTTGCAATAACCATTTGAGCTACACGCATTCCGTCTTTTACAACAAAATCTTCATTTGAAACATTAGCTAAAATCACGCCAATTTCACCACGATAATCAGCATCGATCGTTCCTGGAGAATTTAAGCATGTAATTCCTTTTTTTAAAGCTAAACCACTTCTTGGGCGAACTTGAGCCTCAAAACCAACTGGAACAGCCATAAAAAGACCTGTTGGAATCAATTTCCTCTCTAATGGTTTTAAAACTATATCGTCTTCTATATTCGCACGCAAATCCATTCCAGCAGAAGCTATCGTCTCATAAGATGGTAATTCATGCTTGGACTTATTTATAATATTAATTTTCATTTCTTCACTCTTTTATCTTCTGATAAATTGTTTTATCATTTTAAATTCTACCAAAAATATAACGATTAAATAGATTATCAAAATTATGTTATTGATGATTATTCCTAAATCATAGTTAAATAAAATATATGCTAAAGCAGAACTTGTTAATAAATAACTTAGAATTCTCTTTACTTCGTATGGTATTGGGTTATTTTTTCGACTTAAAATATACGATAAAATCAACATTATGGAATAGGCCACCAAGGTAGTCCATGCCGCTACAACAAAATTTTTTGTTACAGCTAAAACTCCCATATTTCCTATGAATGTAATTACAACTCCTGCTAATGAAAAAAACATTCCATAATAGGTTTTATCAATTACTTTATACCAAATGGACATATTACGGTAAATTCCCAATATCAAGTTGGCTAACAAGATAATGGGAACAATTGTTATTGCTGTAAAATAAATTGGATTCCCAATTACAAGATTTTTTAACCAATCTAAATTGGCCAATACCCCTATATAAACGACACATCCTAAAATGGTGTATACAGTAATTGCCTTGGCATAAATTTGATCCTTTCCTTTATTTCCCATTTGTTTGAAAAAAAAAGGCTCTACCCCCATTCGAAAAGCCATTTCATACAACATGATAAAGACCCCTAATTTATAACACGCTCCATAAGCTCCCGTTATTTCTTCACCTAGTGTTGTTTTCATAAAGATTTTATCAAATGTCTCATTTAAAGCATATGCTATCGAAGCTAATGCAATAGGAGCTCCAAAGCGAAACATTTTTTTAGATAAAGACAGATTAAACACTCCTTTTCTCAAAATGGTTACAAACTCACTGCTGATAAATAGAAAACTACAAAAACTTGCTATCAATGTAGCTAAAACAATCATCCCTCCTTCATTTGTACTTTCTTTTATTCTATTTATAAGAGGATTATCCCAGTTAAACAATAAAACTAAGGCTAAAGTATTTACAACAACATTTAAAAATTTTAGTGTTGAAAATTTAATGGACTTCTCTTCTAATCTCAAATAAGTATAACCTAATGCCAAGAAGGTATCAAAAGTGACAATTAAAATAGCAAACAAAGCATATTCAGGAGGGTAATTTCTAAAAGCAGCCAATTCGGGGTAAAATGAAAAGCCTAGAATTAAAAACATCATAACTCCTACTCCGACCGTATAAATAGCTGTTTTAGTAACCGTATGTTTATTATTCTCTTGTGATGCAAAACGGAAGATTGCAGTTTCAAACCCAAATGTTAAAACTTGAATCATCAAAAAATCGAACAAAAACACATCATTTACATTAGCAAAGGCTTCTTTGGGTAAAATCTTTGTAAAAAAATAGGTGAATACTAAATTTATAGCACGTGGCAAAGCTGTTCCTGCACCATAAATGATAATATCTTTAATGAGTTTTTTATACAATTTTATTTTTGATTTAAGTTAAACTTAACCACTACAAATGTAACAGATATTTTATCATTAAAATAATTTGAAATAGAATTCCTAACTCTTATTAAAATAACTTTTGTTTATATTTGCCTTTATGAATTCAAAAATTGGTGTCATAGGGAACGGTAGTTGGGCTACGGCAATTGTTAAAATGCTAACGGAAACTCAAGATGAAATTTACTGGTGGTTTCGTTCAAGAACTTCTGCTAAATATCTATTAGAAAATGAACATAACCCTAATTATTTAAGTTCTGTTGAATTTGATTTAGAAATGCTTAAAGTCACAACGGATATCAACGAAATTGTTTCTCAATGTGATTATTTAATTTTGGCAGTCCCTTCTATTTATGTAACCAATGCTTTTAAAAAACTAACTATTCCATTAGATAATAAATTCATTTTTTCAGCTATCAAAGGTATTGTCCCTGAAGACAACATGATTGTAGGGGATTTTTTACATAAAAAATATGATGTTGATTACAAAAACATTGGTGTGATTTCAGGTCCATGTCATGCTGAAGAAGTAGCTATGGAACGTTTATCATATTTAACCATTGCATGTAAACAGGAAAGTCAAGCACAATTTATAGCTCAGGCTTTATCTTCTGACTTTATTAAGACCAAAATTTCAGATGATATTTTTGGAACTGAATACGGTACTGTTTTAAAAAATATTTATGCTATTGCAGCAGGAATTGCACATGGGTTAGGTTATGGAGATAATTTTCAAGCTATTTTAATGTCTAATGCGATTCGTGAAATGGAAAACATTGTACAGCAAGTTCATCCAATCGACCGAAACATCAATAATTCAGCTTATTTAGGAGATTTATTGGTAACAGGTTATTCTTTCTTTAGTCGTAATAGAATGCTTGGAAATATGCTTGGAAAAGGTTATACTGTTCGTTCTGCTATTTTGGAAATGAGTATGGTTGCAGAAGGTTATTATGCTTCTAAAGGGATTCATAAAATAGTAAAAAGCAAAAACATTAACGCTCCTATTTCTGAGACTGTTTATCGTATTTTATATAAAGAAAAAAATCCAAAACGCGAATTTGAAAAACTTTGTGATGTCTTAGACTAAATTAAATAGCTAGCAAAAAGGTTTAAAACCAAAAACCTAAACCTATATTAAATGTACTAGTTTCTGTTTCAGTAGTAAAAGCATAATTAAAAATTAAAGGTCCCAAAGGAGAGTTATATCCATACTGAACTCCTAACCCAAAATGATCATCATATCGACTTAAATCTTTGATTTCTTTTCCTGAACTTAAAACATTCATAAAACCATTAATATAATGATTTTTAAACAAATTATATTGTAGATTACCTCCTAATAATATATAGTTATTTGTTCTAATTTCCATAAAATCATACCCATAGAACTTTTGATAATTCACTAAAGATTGCTCATTAAAGCCTCCTAAGTAAAATTGTTGTCCATAAGGCAAATCTTCATCCGATAATGTCAACCCTAGACCACCATTTAATTTAAATGTGAAATTTTTATTGATTGGGAAATTAAATTCAGAGTTTACTTTAAAATATGAATTGGTTTCAGATGTTGTCTCATCATTAGATGCTACAATCCATTTGTATTTTGCACTAGCCAACACCCCTTTTTTTGCAAAATTAGGTTGGTCTCTATTATCAATCTTTGTGTATAGGTAAGGTCCAAAATAATTATTCCGACCTAAATTTGTAATATCAGAATCTACAACTAAGCTATTATTTTTTATCTTAATATTATCATATTCTAACCCCAAACCGAAAGCATAACGATCAAATAAAGTAGATTGAATAAAAGCTTGAAAATTATGTACTCTAAACTCATATTCTAAATCAAAAAGTTTTGCTTCGTCAAAAATACCATTAAACTCTACATCTCGATACGAATAATTAACTCCAAAACTTGGTTTTGCACCATTATCAATTAAATAATTTACATTAAATCGTAACTTATCTCCTAAAATAACGTCAGTTGACAAAAAAGAGTTCTTCCAAAAAATATTTTTAACAGTTAAATTAGTTAAAAACCCCGTTTTGTACACATTGTCATAATGAAGTCCAAATTTCAGGTACATTCTACTTTTTTCTTCTTCTAATTGATATACAATTCTTTTCCCGTACAAATCATCTCGCACTAAAAAATCAATTTGTGAAAAATTACCAGTAGCATAGAGTCGATCAATTGAATTAACTATTTCATTGTATGGTATTTCTTGAGGCACATCAATATCAATCTTACCCAATAAATAATCTGATGTATAATGTTCTGCTCCAATCAATTCTATTGAGGTTACGACTAAAGAATCTTGTTTATGAATATCATGTTTAATAGTTCTAAAAGTATTGGGCTTTCTACAATGCTCTGGAATTAACTTCAAAATAGTATCTAGTTTATTTTCAGTAGCGGTTACACCTCTTTCAATTAAATCCTTTTTCGCATCAAAATCGGTCACACCATAGCCCTCTACATTGGCATTAATGAAGATATCAGTATGTTTTTTTTGAAACTCTAAATTTTCCTGACTTTTTAAAGTCGCAATTTGTTCTAAAATTTTTGTAATGCTTTTCATTTCTTCACGTGAAACATTATCATCCTGAACATCAACTCCGATAACTAAATCAGCTCCTTTATCACGCATTTCTTTCACAGGAAAATTATTCACAACTCCTCCATCTACCAATAATCTCCCGCCAATTTCCTGAGGAGCAACTAAAGTTGGGAAAGCACCACTAGCTAAAATATCATGTGCTAAAAAACCTTTATCTAAAATTACTTGATCTCCTGTTTCTAAATCAGTTGCAATACAGTAAAAAGGTGTAGACAGCTGTTCAAAATCATTTACACTATGTACATGCCGTGTTAACGTAGTTAAAACCTTATTGGTTCCTTGTCCTTTTGAAATAGCGTGGGGCATTTTAATTTTAAAATTATCAAAAGGTAATTGCAAAATATATTTCTCGGCATATTTTTTATCAAAAAAAGGAATCATTTTTCGTTTACGAGGAGAAAGAATTGCTTCTCCTAAATCAATATTGTATACAATACTATCTAATTCTTCCGCAGTGTACCCAGACGCGTATAGTCCACCAATAATAGCTCCCATACTCGTACCTCCAACTCGATCGGGATAAATATTATTTTTTTCCAATACTTTAAGTGCTCCAATATGTGCATATCCTTTTGCTCCACCACCACTTAATACAAGTCCTATAGTAGGACATATAGAATCATTTTTTTCTTGTCCCCCTAAAAAAAGAGTCATCAAAAAAACGAAGAAAAAGGTATATGTAACTTTTGAAAATCGCATCTATTCAAATGTAATGAAAATTAGCCTCATACATCTATTAGTTAACCCTAAAAAATCTAATTTATTGTATCAATTTTTTATAAATCGAGTGTATGAGAATTTAAATTCTCTAAATTTTCATAATAATGATCGATCTTTAACACCTCTTTTTTACTTGCTTGAACAGCTAAAAAATCACAACGTTCATTTTGAGGGTGATGATTATGTCCTTTTACCCATTGAAAAGACACCTTATGTTTTCGGTATACTTTTAAAAAACGTACCCATAAATCAGGGTTTTTTTTCCCTTTAAATTGTTTCTTCTCCCAACCTAAAACCCATTTTTTCTCAACAGCATTCACAACATATTTTGAATCTGTCGTAATTAAAACTTGTTGTTTTTCTTTCGTCAATTTCTCTAAAGCAACAATAATAGCAAGAAGTTCCATACGATTATTAGTTGTTTTTCGAAAGCCTTCTGAAAACTCCTTTATATAAGAAGTCCCTTCAACTTGCATCAAAATACCATAACCTCCCGGACCTGGATTACCTCGTGATGAACCATCTGTATAAATAAGGATTTTCATTAATTATTCTTTTTTTTAGAAAAACTGGAATAGGTTAAATGAATTATTGTTGCAGACAAAGTACCAAAACAAACAAAAAAGAATGTTGTCGAAATCAATGGAGGAGGTCCACAATAAAACTTTTTTTCAATATTTAATTCAGGCACAAAAAAACTAGGAAAAATAAAATAATATCCTATTAAGATTAATAATAAAATAATCCTATTTGAAATAATAAAACCATAATAATCTTTTAACCAATAAAGACTAAATTGAAAAAAAGAAACCATTATTAAAAATATGACAACCACTATTTCTTATCTACTCATTAATTTATGTAACAATTTTATCAATCACCCCAACCGATGCTGCATGATACATAGGTCTTGCCTTACCATACGTTTCTCTCGCTTCTTTTTCGTAACCATTTTCCATCAATAATGGATACATTACTTCTAAAAATTTTGTTCTCCCTACTCGTTGCAAGAAATCTTCCACATAAGGTATTACCTTATCATATTTCTTTGGAATAGTAATCTCGGTCCAAGCTGAAAAAATTTCAGCATTTTTAGATTCTGACAAATGAAAAAGTTCATCAACCAATAATAGTGTTTCTATATCTTCATTTTTTAAACTTTGAATGAAGTAAATCCATTGTTGTGTATTCCAATTAATTGTTTGATTAGGATCCACTTCCTTTACATTTGGAATATTAGTAAAAACATCCATTTTTATTTCTGGAAAATTAGCAGGTGTTTCATCTGTAAAAATCCAATTTTCCAGTAAAACAGGATCTTTTCCAATTAAATTCTCCTTTAAATATGTTATAAAAGTATCGGTATCAATTGTTTTGAAGCGGTATTTCGAAAAATAAGAATTAATAAATAAATCAAATTTATCACGTCCATATTTTTCTTCTAACATTTTCAAAAAGAAATATCCTTTTTCATAAGGAATATCAGTCACACCTTCATCAGGGTGTCTTCCTTCTAAATTCAATTTTAATTGAATATCTTGCTTTCGATCATTCTTTGTCAAGTAATCTACACTTCGATCATAATCCAATTTTCCTTTATATTCCAACATTTCTTTTGCATCTTTACCATATAAATCTTCCATAATACGACGCTCAAAATACACTGTAAAGCCTTCATTTAGCCAGAAATCATCCCAAGTAGCATTAGTTACTAAATTTCCTGACCATGAATGAGCCAACTCGTGTGCAATTAAAGATGTTAACGACCGATCACCTACAATCACAGTTGGAGTCACAAAAGTTAATCGAGGATTTTCCATTCCTCCAAACGGAAAACTAGGTGGCATAACAATCAAATCATACTGTCCCCATGCATACGCTCCATATAATTTTTCTGCTGCCTGAATCATTTTTGGCGTCTCTAAAAATTCATCATAAGCAGCTGGTAATGTTGAAGGTTCTGCATAAATTCCTGACATTGAATCAAATGCTTTATAAGCTAAATCTCCTGCCGCTAGCGCTATCAAATAAGGAGGAATAGGTTGACGCATTTTAAAATGATATTCTCCTGAAGTATTTTTTTCTTTTGGATTTTCAGCACTCATAACCGCCATCATTCCTTCAGGCACTTTTATTTTAGCTTCGTATGTCAAACGAATTTGAGGTGTATCTTGAATAGGAATCCAAGAACGGGTATAAATAGATTGTCCTTGTGTATATAAAAAAGGAAACTTTTTATCAGCTGTTTGTTCAGATTTTAACCATTGTAAAGCTTCTGCTGAAGGTGATGTTTCGTAGAAAATTGTTACATTTTTTGTTTCTGGTGTTATATCAATTGCTAAACCTTGCCCTAAATTCTCATCTTTTTTAGAAAATGAAAATGATGTAAGTTGACCATCTACTAAAACCGAATCTACTTTCAAATCATATGTATCTAAAAAAAGATTTTCTGATTGAGATTCAATCGTATAAAACACTTTCCCTTTTAATATGTGCTGGTCAAAATCAACTGTTAAATTCAAATCCATATGGGTAATTTTTGCAGAATCCACCTGAGCATAGGTATGGTTCTTTTTTGAAAATTGAATAATTTCTTCTTTGATTTCTGAATTTACCTCTTCATTCTTTGCTTTTTTCTCTTTACAAGAAAAAATAATCAATAATAAAGTGAATAGTGCAATTATATTTTTTGTTCTCATATTTCTAATTATCAAATTCTTTTAATTGTTTTGAAATAACTGTATAAATTTCTTCTTTAATTCTATTTACATCTTTTTTTATTAATCCTTTTGTTTCTATTATAGGATGTTTTTTAACTCGAATACTTCCTGGATTTCCTCTTAAAAGTGAAAAAGGGAAACGTTTTTTTACATCCCCAAAAGTATAGATAACAATAGGTAGTTGATGTTCTATTGCCATTCCAAAAGCACCATCCTTAAACTTATTTAATTGTATCGATTCATCAGGAACACCTCCTTCTGGAAAAATACAAATACTTAAACCTTGATGAACTTTCTTTTTAACTTCATCATATACTTGCATTCTGCTGTTCCGATCTTTTCGATCTACCAAAATATGGGCTTTCTTAAAAACATAACCCAATAATGGGTAATATTTAACTTCCGATTTACCAACAAAAACAATAGGATTTCGAGGATGCAGTATAAACATAATCATAATATCCAATACAGAAGTATGATTAGAAATAACCATATATTGTTTGGTAGGATCTAATTTTTGAGAAAATCCCTCTTTTTTAAAGTAAAATCCACTAGTATAAAAAACAAACAATGCCCACAGCCTTTCCGTCTGATAAAACGCTTTATATTGATTTAACAAAATCAACACAACACATGTAGGCACAATAAAAGGTAACGAAATCACATTCATTAACAGAAACCATACTTTCCATAATAAGATTAGTGTTGTTTTTATCCACTGCATTCCGTAAAAATAATGATATTTTTTAAACTTCAGAGATAACATAATTCTTATACCTCATTTATATATTATATATCAATACAAAAAAACCTCCAACTATTCACATAATTGGAGGTTAAACCTAATTAATTTAAACTATGAAAAAGCTACCAAATCAAAGTAGTTTTAATATTCTAATATACAATTTATTTTTTGAAATTCAAAATTTAAAATAACTGTACTTTTCTTAAAAGAGAAATTTCACATAAAAAATCTCCACAAGTAAAAACGTGTGGAGAAAACCTAACTAATTTAAATTATGAAAAAGCTACCTTAAAGTAGTTTTAAGTTACTAAATTACAGTTTATTTTTTGAAATTCAAAATTTACAAAACCAGAAAACATCTTTTTTCACTTTATTTACACTCTAACCTTTACTATTTATATTCTCTTATATTTGTATTATTAAAATTAATTTTTATGTTTAGATCTCTTACCGTATTTATTTTATTATTAGTAACCTTTTTTTCATGTAAACAAGCACCTGACTTATCTACTGAAAGCACTGTTTCTAGCAAGAAAACTATATCTGCTTATGACCTAGTCTACTCTCCAAAAGAGATACATTATTTTATTAGTGCTCATCGTGGAGGAAAAGGTTATATGGGATATCCAGAAAATTGTTTAGAAACCATTGATTTTCTTTTAAACGAAGGAGTACAAATATTAGAAATTGATTTAGCTGCTACCAAAGATGGTAAACTTGTTCTTTTACATGACGATCAATTAAATAGAACAACTACTGGAAAAGGTAATTTACATGATTTTACTTACAAAGAATTAGAAAAAATTCATTTAATAGATGATTATAAAAAGACAACTAATTTTAAAATCCCTTTATTGGTAGATGTATTACAATTGGCCAAAGAAAAGGATGCAATTTTAATGTTAGATTTCAAAAAATCAGTAGCATATAAACAAGTTATTGACTTAGTTAAAAAAATGGGAGCTGAAAAAAATGTTGTATTAATTTCTTATAATCAAAATCAAGCAGAAAAATTACACAGGTTAGCTCCTAATATGATGTTATCTGTATCTTTAAGAAACCAAAATGAATATCAAAGACACTTACAAAAAGGAATTCCTACTGAAAAAATGATTGCATTTGTAGGAGTTCGTGAACCTAAAAAAGAGCATTATGATTTTTTACATCAAAAAGGAATTATGACCATTTTAGGAACACTTGGAAACTTAGATAAACGTGCAGCCACTCGTGGAGATCAAATTTATAAACAATTTTTACAAAATGGTGCTGATATTTTGTCATCAGATCGAGCTGTTGAAGCACAGAAAGGAATTAAGAATTAAATACAATGACTTTCCAAGAACGTACTGATTTTTTAAACGAAAAAGTAATTCAATACAATAATATAAGCTTTATTGAAACGGATCCGATTCAAATTCCTCATTCTTTTTCTAAAAAGGAGGATATAGAAATCAGTGGTTTTTTAGCTTCTACCATTGCATGGGGTAATCGGAAAATGATTATCAAAAATGCGAATCAAATGGTTGATTTAATGGATCGTGCTCCTTATGACTTCATCATCAATCATAAGAAAAAAGATTTAGATGTATTCAATCATTTTGTTCATCGAACATTTAACTCGGAAGATATAAAGTTCTTTCTTCAATCTTTACAAAACATATATCAAAATCATAATGGATTAGAATTTCTTTTTCAAACTCAAGAAAAAGAGCAAACCATGAAAGAAGCTTTAGGACGTTTTCGAGAAACATTTTTCTCGATAGAACATCCTAAAAGAACTGAAAAACATGTTTCAAATGCTTTAAAAGGATCTGCTTCAAAACGGTTAATTATGTTTTTACGATGGATGGTTCGTCAAGATCATTGTGGTGTTGATTTTGGAATTTGGGAACATATTTCTCCTTCAAAATTAACTATTCCACTAGATGTTCATAGTGGAAAAGTAGCTAGATCATTGGGCTTGATAAAACGAAAAGCTAACGATTGGAAAACGTTAGAAGAAATTGATGTCCATTTAAGAAAAATGGATCCTCAAGATCCTGCTAAATATGATTATGCTTTATTTGGATTAAGTGCCTTTGAAGAATTTTAAACCCTAAGAAAAAATGCTTATGATACAATATATTGATGAATATGAGTAAAAAATTATTTCAATTTTTATTATTTGCTCTTCTAGTTCCAACACTAGAATTCAATTTAAATGCTCAAACTTTTGTAAAAAAAACAAAAGGTAATTGGGAACTTATCGTTGATAAAAAACCCTTTAAAATTAAAGGTGTCACTTTTGGTTATGACCAAGAAATACAGAATTATGATCATTACTTTCAAGATCTAAAATCTCTTGGTGTCAATACTATCCGTACTTGGGCAACTAACAAGAACACAAAAAAACTACTTGATACAGCTCAAAAATATAATATAAAAGTAATGGTTGGAATATGGATGAGACATGGAAAACCTGGAATGGAAGATGATGATCATTTTAATTATTTAGATGATTCTGAAGGAATGGACATAATGTTTCATAACGCTATTAAAACAGTGGAAAATTATCAACATCATCCTGCAGTATTAACATGGGGTATAGGAAACGAAGTATACCTAAATATCGCTACAGATTCTGAAAAAGAAGCTTATTCCAAATTCTTAGAAAAAATATGCAGTACTATAAAAAAAATGGATCCTTATCATCCTATTACCTCAATTGAAGCTTGGACTTTCGGGTTAGATTGGTGGGAAAATTTTGTTCCTTCACTAGATATCTATGGATTAAACAGTTACGGTCCTGGAGCAAACTTTTTAAATGAAGAATTAAATTCAAGAAAAATTG
This sequence comes from Flavobacteriaceae bacterium UJ101, assembly GCA_001880285.1. Lineage (NCBI taxonomy): Bacteria > Pseudomonadati > Bacteroidota > Flavobacteriia > Flavobacteriales > Flavobacteriaceae > Flavobacteriaceae bacterium UJ101. The sequence goes on from CP016269.1 coordinate 882,395, forward strand.
ATAAACCTTACATTATCACTGAATTTGGAGTAACAGGTGAATGGGACATAAAAGAAAAAAAGAATACGATTAAAGTTGAACCAACTGACAGTCAAAAATACAATACTATTGTAAACGGTTACCATAACTGGATTCAAAATAAACCTTCATGTCTTGGTGTATATGTTTTTAATTATGCTAGTGGAGATGATTTTATATCTATTTGGTTAAATACACACTATAAAAATATGTTTCGTCCCCAATACTGGGCTATTCGAGAAGCTTACACAGGAAAAAAACCGCTTAATTATGTTCCTACAATTAAAAAGTTTGAACTATTAAAATTGAAAGAAAAAAATGATTCGTGGATTCCTGTAGATTTAACTATTTCTGATATTGAACAAGATGATTTAACACTCAATTTTTATTACAACCAACGAACCGGTAGCAGAAAAAGGCGTAATCAAATCAAGCCTCTTTCATTTCAAATCAACCAGACTGGAAAATATGAAATTCAATTACCCAATGAAGATGGTCCTATAAAAATATATGTTGTAGCTAAAGACTCTTATCATAACGCTGGAATTGCTTCCACTTCTATTGTCGTTACAAATCAAGAAGCTAAAAAAAGAAAATACCTTGTACCTGAGGCAACCTTACCTTTTTATATTTATAAAGATGATACGACTATCCTTCCTTACCTCCCTACTGCATACATGGGAAATCATAAGGCGATTAACGTTAATTTAGACAATCAAGAAGAGGTACATTCAGGAAAATCAGCAATCAAAATAAGTTATAAAGACAATCATGATTGGTATGGTGTAGGTTTTGTAGATCCGGCAAATGATTGGGGAACAATTTTGGGTGGTTATGACATCTCAAACGCTAAAACATTTAGTTTCTGGGCAAAAACCAATCAAACTCATTTAAAAGCAACTGTTGGATTTGGATTAATTGATAAAAACAAACCCTACCCTGATACTGCAAAAAAATCGAAAGAGATTATTTTAACTGATAAATGGAAAAAATATACCATCAAAACTAAAAAACTGGACCTAAGTTGTATTCGATCAGGTTTTGTTCTATTTTCAAGTAGTAATGGGTTCCCTCATGAAATCTATATTGACAATATTGTTTTTGAATAAAATACATTCTAAAATATAAAAAGATTCCAAATCAAGTTTGGAATGGCAAATGAAATAAACATTCTGAAAAAATAAATTAAAAGGAAATTTTAATTTAATAATGTAAGATATTAGAAGATTTCTTTTAAAACTATAAAAAAAGAAAAGACTTTTTCAAACAATAAATAAAAGTCTTTTCTCTTTATTCTTTTTTCTTATCTCAATCGATAATATTTATGATTGATAGAATGTAATTTCTAAATAATCACTAATGGTTTTTTTCAAATCTCTTCGATGTATAATTTTATCTAAAAAACCATGTTCTAAGACAAATTCTGAAGTTTGAAATCCTTCGGGTAAATCTTTACCAATTGTTTCTTTAATAACTCGTGGTCCAGCAAAACCAATTAAAGCACCTGGCTCTGCAATATTGATATCTCCTAACATGGCATAAGAAGCTGTTACACCTCCTGTTGTGGGATCCGTCAATAATGAAATATAAGGGATCTTAGCTTCAGAAAGTAATGCTAATTTAGCAGAAGTTTTAGCCATCTGCATTAAAGAAAATGCGGCTTCCATCATACGAGCTCCTCCTGATTTTGAAATTAATAAAAAAGGAAGTTTATTTTCAATACAAAAATCAATAGCACGTGCAATTTTTTCTCCTACAACTGATCCCATTGACCCTCCAATAAATGAAAAATCCATACAAGCAATTACGGTTTCATGTCCATTAATTTTACCGTAAGCTGTACGAATGGCATCTTTTAATTCAGTTTTCTTTTTAGCGTCCTTTAAACGATCTGTATATTTTTTCTTATCCTCAAATTTTAAAGGATCCTTACTCTCCAGTTTTGGGTTTAATTCTTTAAATTTATTATCATCAAAAAGAATTTCAAAATATTCTTTACTTCCAATTTTTACATGATAGCCATCTTCTGGACTTACATATAAATTCTTTTGTAACTCCTCTGTGTCAATTATCTTCCCACTAGGTGTTTTATACCATAAGCCTTTGGGTAGATCTTTTTTCTCTTCAGTAGGTGTCTGTATATTTTTTTTACTTCTTCTAAACCAAGCCATATCGTCAGTTATTAAATTTGAGTTTACACTTTCCAAATTTACATTTTTTCATACATTTCTCGTAATTTTTCTCGAGTAATGGTTTTTTGCCACTCTTTTCCTAATGCATTTTCCCAAAGCGGAACTAGACTTAATGCTACATCAATCATAGTGTTAAATTGATCATCTGTCAAATCTTTACATAAACCTGTCGGAATATCAATATTATGTTTTTTAACCATTTTCTTAAATTCTGCTACACCTTCTGGGTAAAATTCTTCTAATTGATCAAAAACAATACAATTTCCAATTCCATGTTTTGTTCCTAATAAATACGATAGTCCATAGCTCATTGCGTGTGCTACTCCTACTTGTGAGTAAGCAATACTCATCCCTCCATGCCATGAAGCCATCATCAATTTATCTTGAGCGTCTTCATCAATTTCATCTTTTTCTAAATAGACTTCTCGACAAAGATCTAATGCTTTTTCACCATAACTTTCAGAGAAAGCATTTAAATAGGTTCCTGTTAAAGATTCAATACAGTGAATATAACAATCCATTCCTGTATAAAACCATTGATTCGTAGGTACACCTTGTGTTAATTCAGGATCTAAAACAACCTGATCAAAAGGTGTATAATCCGAATTCATTCCTAATTTACGTTCAGGACCTGTTAAAACCGTTGTCCTTGAAACTTCTGCTCCTGTCCCTGAAATAGTAGGAATTCCCACATGGTAAACCCCTTGGTTTTTAACCAAATCCCATCCTTGATAATCAGCTGAAGAGCCTGGGTTCGTCAACATCAACGCAATGGCTTTGGCATAATCCAACATGGTACCTCCTCCAATACCTATAATTCCTGAAGGAATTTCATCAAATTCAGCTACAATTTCATCACGATATTGATCTACATATTTGGTTTTAGGTTCTTCTTCAGCACTTACATAAATAATTTTATCATTATGATGTAACGGAATACGTTTTACAATAAAATCATTTCCTTTAAAAACATCATCTACTATAAATATAAATGGTGCCTTATCACTTTTTCGTTTTGGAGTCAAAATTTCATCTAATTGATTAAAACATCCTCGCCCAAAAACAACACGAGGAACCATTGGAAAATTTCTAAAACTCATATTCTATTTTTTTATCATTCAATAATCAATATAATTACTGAATTATTATATATCTATATTAATTTTTAATTCTTTTTAATCGAACCATCAAACGTTTTGCATATTCATCAGACACTACTTCAAAATCAAATTTTTCATAGAGTTTATGTGCATATTTCGTTCTTAGATTCCAATTATCAATTGTTTTAAACCTATCATCTGAAAAAATCTTTTCAAATAAAAATTGAGCATGACCATTAGCTCTATATTTTTCTTTCACAAAAACATCGCGAATATAAGCAAAAGTTGAACGATCATTTATAACACGTACATAAGCAATAACTTCATCCTCTATCAAGGCAAAATTATCACTATGATTTAATGATTTAATGAGTTGTTCTTCCGATTTATCTATTGCCCAATGTTGCTTCATTAAATAACGAGCAATATCTACTTTTTGATCTTCAGTAAGTTTTGTTACAAAACTGGGCATATACTATTATTTATTTAAATATTCTTTGGCTTTTATTAAATCTTCTGGGGTATCAATTTCAATTCCCATAAAGTCGGTTTCCACCATTTTTATTTTTTTCCCGTATTCTAAATAACGAATACATTCAATTTTTTCAGTTGCTTCTAATGAACGCATCGGTAAATGATAAAAATCTAAAATGGCTTGTTTTCTGAAGGCATAAACTCCTATATGTTCAAAAAAGCGAGCTCCCGCTTCTTTATCACGTGGATAAGGTATCGGTGAACGTGAAAAATACAAAGCAAAGTTATTCTGATCTACAATTACTTTCACATAATTAGGATCGGTAATATCTTTCCAATTGGTCATTTCTTGCATTAAAGATGCTAAATCAATTTCTTCTGCTCCTTCTTCTTTAAAAACAGATATGACTTTTTCAAGTGGTTCTTTTTTCACAAAAGGTTCATCTCCTTGTACATTGACTACAATATCAACATCCATATTTTCAACGGCTTCTGCAATTCGATCACTTCCACATTCATGCTCTTTGATACTCATGATAGCTTTCCCACCATATTTTTCCAACTCATTTTTTATAATCTCACTATCTGTTACCACGTAAACTTCATCAAACAGATTGGTTGCAACTGTTGCTTCATAAGTACGGACAATAACAGGCTTTCCACCTAAATCAGCCATTAGCTTACCTGGAAAACGAGTAGCTCCATAACGAGCAGGTATCATTGCTATAATTTTCATAAGCCTATCCTAATTCTCTCTTAAAAGAGAAAAGTTTTAATTTATAATACAGATTGAATTGCTTTCACCATTTTTTGTGCTCGTTCTCTCACCTCTTCTTCCGTCCATGACAACTTAATTAAACACGATATATTTCGTGCAATATAATCGTCTGATTGAGGGAAAGAAGCTGTATTCAAATCTTGCATTCCTTTTTTAATTTGATCCGAAATTGGGAATAACGATTTCATATCTTTCAAATGATTCCATTTGCGAATGTAATGCCAATTATTTTCATAATAATTCCAATAACCATCAATCCCTGCTTCTTTAAACGCTACCACTACTTTCTTAGTTAATACTTCTGTAGGCATAAAAAATGATAAAAATGTTGCACTATCTCCGGCCTCATCTGGAATTCTTCTAAATTGAACTTCTGGAATGGTCGCTAAGGCATCTTTTATAATCTTTTTATTTTTACGTTGAATAGCTAAAAATTCATCTGTTCTACGAACCTGGGCTAATCCAACTGCTGCATTAAGTTCTGAAATTCGATAGTTATAACCAATAAAAGGATGATCTTCTGCTCCTCGATCATTTCCTACATGATCATGTCCATGATCAGAATAATGATCCGCATTTTTAGCAAATGCATCGTTATCTGTAATCACAGCTCCTCCTTCTCCACAAGTGATGGTCTTCACAAAATCGAAAGAAAAACATCCTACATCACCTATAGTTCCTAATGATTTTCCTTTGTAAGTTCCAGCATAAGCTTGGCAAGCATCTTCCAACAAGAAAATATTATGTTTATCACAAATTGCTTTTAAAGCGTCTAAATCTGCCATAGAACCACACATGTGTACTGGCATAATCACTTTTGTTCTAGGAGTTATAGCTGCTTCTACTGCTTTTGGATCAAGGGTTAACGTATCATCGATCTCAACTAAAATAGGGGTTGCCCCAGCTGCTAAAATAGATTCAAAACTTGCTACAAAAGTAAAAGTAGGCATAATCACCTCATCACCTGCTCCAACACCTAAGATAGCTAAGGCCAAATTCAAAGCTGTTGTTCCACTTGTTGTTAACTGTGCATGTTTTACACCTAATCTATTTTGTAATTCTGTTTCTAATTCTTTTGCTTTCCAGTGTCCATTACGCATTCCGTCAAAACCGTAACGCATTAAAACTCCTGTTTCTAGAACGTCATTCACTTCTTTACGTTCTGCATCTCCAAATAATTCAAATCCTGGCATTATATTGTAGAATTTATGGTTAAATTTTATCAAAGATAGGGAAAATTATAAACAAAAAAATCAGAATTACACAAATGAGAAAAATCAAACCAATTTAATAGAAAAAGTCTTTTATATGACTTATATTTGTTACTCATCAAATTCATTATAGCACTATGCAATTACTTGACGGTAAAAAACTTTCAAAAGAAATTAAAGAAGAAATTAAAATTTCAGTTCAAAAAATTGTTAAAGAAGGAAAACGCCCACCACACTTGGCTGCTATTTTAGTAGGAAATGACGGTGCTAGTCAAACCTATGTTAACCATAAAGTAAAATCATGTGAGCAAGTTGGTTTTGAATCTACTTTAGTACGATTATCTGAAGAGACTACTGAAGAAGAATTGTTAGCAGAAATTGAAAAATTAAATCAAAACTCTAAAATTGATGGTTTTATTGTTCAATTACCTTTACCGAAACAAATTGACCAAGATAAAGTAATTGGTGCCATTAACCCTAAAAAAGATGTAGATGGTTTTCATCCTGAAAATTTTGGTAGAATGGCTTTAGATTTACCTACTTTTCTTCCTGCAACTCCTTATGGAATTATGATGTTATTAGAACGTAATAATGTTGATACTAAAGGGAAACATACTGTCGTAATAGGTAGAAGTAAAATTGTTGGCTCTCCAATGAGTATTTTATTAGCTCAACGTCATACTCCAGGAAATAGTACTGTTACACTAACTCATAGTGCAACTGAAAATTTATCAGAATTCACTAAAAAAGCAGATATTATTGTAGTAGCATTAGGGGTTCCTAATTTTTTAAAGGGTGATATGATTAAAGAAGGTGCTGTTATTGTTGATGTAGGAATTACACGTGTTGAAGATCAAACAAAGAAAAACGGTTTTCGCTTAATTGGAGATGTAGACTTTGAAGAAGTAGCTCCAAAAGCTTCATGGATTACACCCGTTCCAGGAGGAGTTGGCCCCATGACGGTTACCATGTTAATGAAAAACACTTTGTTAGCCTACGAACGATTTGCATAAAGAATTTAGAAAACAAAAAATACACTTAAACGATCTTATCAAGATTATAAAACCTTGACAAGGTCGTTTTTTATAGCCCTAAAATTCTTTTAATTTTTTAGTTTTAGTTTACTTCGTACCTTTGTACGGTTTTTACAAAGGATATGACACAACAACTACCCATAATGGAATCATTTTACACCATCCAAGGAGAAGGTAATTATGCAGGTACTCCTGCCTATTTTATTCGATTGGGAGGTTGTGATATAGGTTGCCATTGGTGTGATGTAAAAGAAAGTTGGGATGAAAATGCACATCCAAAAATGTCTATCAATCAAATTATAAATGAAATCCCTAAAGAAGTTAAACTAGTAGTGATCACAGGAGGGGAACCTTGCATGTATGATTTAACCCTTTTAACTTCTAAACTAAAATCTAAAGGAATTCAAACTAATTTAGAAACTAGTGGTGCTTATGAAATTAAAGGAACATTTGACTGGATCTGTTTATCACCTAAAAAAAGAAAACTTCCTTTAGAATCTTCTTTAGAAAAAGCGCATGAATTAAAAGTGATTATCTACAATCAAGATGATTTTAAATTTGCTGAGCATTTTGCCAACTCAATTTCTCCTTCATGTAAAAAATACTTACAGGTCGAGTGGAGCAAACGTGATCAATTTCAAAACAAAATCCTCGATTATGTTATGAAAAATCCTACATGGAGTATTTCAACACAGACGCACAAATATTTAAACATCAGATAGAAGATCTATTTTTACCTCAAAATATTATATTAATTAAATTTTATTAAATTTGACCTGTTAAAAAGATATTAATTATATGAAAAAGGTTTTAATTTGCGCATTTACCCTTACTTTGTTTGGAGGAATGTATGCACAAGAAGACGCTAAAGATCGTAAACTAAACGATGGTACAATGGCTGAAATTGAAAAAGAAGGATGGACAAAAAAAGGAACCAATTCTTTATTATTCAACCAAGCAGCTTTTAGTAATTGGGTAGCAGGAGGTGTTAATTCTGCTGGTCTTTTAGCTAATATGGATTATGAATTCAATTATAGAAAAGGAAAACATATGTGGGATAATCGCTTTATCTTAGGTTATGGTTTTCAAACAAATGAAGGTGAAGACACTAAAAAAACTGATGATATTATTGATTTAACATCTAAATATAGACGTCAAATTAATGAATCAAAATGGTATGTGGGTGCTGCAGCGAACTTCAAAACACAATTTACAAAAGGTTATGAATACAGTGACCTTGATGGAGATGGTACTGATGAAAGATATGTAACTTCAAATTTCATGGCCCCGGGATATTTACAAATCGGTGCAGGATTTGACTATCTTCCTAATGAAAATTTTGAATTAAATATTCATCCTATCACTTCAAAAATGACTTTCGTTACAGATGATAAGGTTTTTAGAGAATACTCTGATCCTAATACTTATACTGAAGTAGAAAAATTTGGAGTTGACCCAGGGGATAGTTTCCGTTATGAATTGGGTATGTTTGTTGGAGCAAGACATAAAATGAATTTGATGAAAAACATTACATTAGATCATCAAATTGGATTGTATTCTAACTATTTTGATCATCCTGAGCGAGTGGATATTTCATATTCAGCCTTGTTGAATATGCAAATTAACAAATACATTTCTGCTCAATTAACAGGAGATTTATTATATGATCACGATCAATTACGTGAATTACAAGTAAAACAAACTTTAGGAATTGGTTTAACTTACGCGTTTGAAAAATAAAAATATATCGAACCTATTTCGATAAAAAACGATGGAATTTAAATTCCATCGTTTTTTTATTTTTATAAACTTTCTATTTTTTAGCTTCACACTAATTTAGATTCTTTATTTTTGTTTTTATGAAATACTTTAAAGGGCTAAGTATACTTTTTTGTTTTTGTCTTTCTTTATTAGAAGGGCAAGAAATTATCAATGGAAATCTAAACCCTTATAGTAGAAATCGTTTAGTAAATGTTTCTTTTGATCAAAAAGAAAAAAAGGATACACTTCATAGCTGGAAAATACAGTTAAACAATACTCTTTTATTCAATCAATTGATGGTAGAAAATTGGACAGCTGGTGGAGTAAACTCTTATTCAGGAACGGCTCGAATAGATTATGATTTTTATTACTCAAAAAAACGACATCGCTGGGACAATCGAATTATTGCAGCTTATGGACTAAAAAGTGAAGAGAATGATGTTCATGGAGCTAGAAAAACAGAAGATGTGATTGACTTAACAACTAGTTATCGTTACCAATTAAAGAACAATTGGTACCTAGGAAGCTCTGTAAATGCAAAATCACAGTTTTCTAAAGGATATGAGTTTGATGATACAGAAAAAACCAAAATTTCTAATTTTCTAGCTCCAGGTTATGTTACAGTAGGGGCAGGATTAGACTATGTTTTAAAAGATAAATTAGAACTAAGTTTACATCCATTATCTTCCAGAACTACTATTGTATTAGATGAAGAGCTTCGTTCACGCTTTAATGTTGATGAAAATAAAACTTATCAAACTTCTATTGGTATGTTTTTAGGAGGAAGACATCGTTTTAAAATTGTAGAAAATGTAAAGTTGGATCAAACTTTTGGTATTTATTCAGAATATAGCAATAAACCTTTAAATTTAGATTTAGCTTACCGTGTATTGATAGATATGAAAATCAATAATTTTATGAGCACTAAAATTACATTTGAAACCCTTTATGATGAGGATCAAATTGAAAAAGTTCAAATAAAAGAAACCTTAGGTGTTGGTTTCACTTATAAATTTGAAAATCATAAAAAGAAGAAAAAGACTGAATCTTCTTAAAAACTTTACATTTCTCTTAAAATAGTTCCTTGGCTATATTGTAAATATTATCTGATTTACCCATTGAATAAAAATGCAAGACTGGCACACCAAATTCCATTAATTCTTTGCATTGTTGAATAGCCCATTGCTCTCCTACATGACGAACCTCTTGATTATTTTTACATTTTTTTACTTCATCAACCAATTCTTGTGGTAAATTTAAATGAAAGAACTGTGGAAGAATAGTTAAATGCCTTTGAATTGCGATAGGTTTTATCCCAGGTATAATAGGAACTGTAATACCATTTTCTCTACATAATTTTACAAAATCAAAATATTTTTGATTATCAAAAAACATTTGTGTCACAATATAATCAGCTCCTAACTCTACTTTTTGCTTTAAATATTTTAAATCTTCTTCTAAATTAGGAGCTTCGAAATGTTTTTCAGGATAACCTGCAACACCCATACAAAAATCAGTTGGAGCATTATCGGTTTGATCTGAATCTAAATAAACCCCTTTATTTAATTTATTGATTTGTTTTAATAAATCGGTGGCATGACTATGTCCTTCTTTATTAGAAACAAAAGTTGATTCTCCTTTAATAGGATCCCCTCTTAACACCAACACATTATCAATTCCTAAAAAATCAAAATCAATTAAAGCTTCTTCAGTTTGATTTTTTGTAAACCCTCCACAAATCACATGAGGAACAGCATCTACATTATATTTATTCATTAAAGAAGCGCAAATCCCCACTGTACCAGGGCGTTTACGAACTGAAAATTTTTTCAACCCCGATTTGGTTTGTTTTAACACTAATTCCTCTCGATGATATGTTACATCAATAAAAGGAGGTTTAAACTCCATTAGTGGATCAATATTTTGAAATAGCTTCTGTATATTTTCTCCTTTCTTAGGAGGTAAAATTTCAAATGAAAACAAAGTTTCATTAGCATTTTTTATATGTTGTGTTATCTTCATTTTTATCGTGTTTTAGTATGCTAGATATTGATTACTAATTCATTCTGCCATATTAGGTCTTAGCCATTTTATAGCTTTTTCTAGGGTAATTTCTTTTCTCTCAGCAAAATCTTTCACCTGACCTTCTGTTATTTTACCTACACCAAAATACTTGGCTTCTTTATTTCCAAAATAATAACCTGAAACAGAAGCTGCTGGATACATTGCCAAGCTTTCTGTTAACGATATTCCTGTTCGTTTTTCTACTTCTAACAACTTCCAAATCGTTTCTTTTTCAAGATGATCAGGGCAGGCTGGATATCCTGGAGCTGGACGTATTCCTTTATATTGTTCTTTAATTAATTCCTCATTTGAAAGTGTTTCATTTTGAGCATAACCCCAAATTTCTTTTCGTACTTTTTCATGTAAATATTCCGCAAAAGCTTCTGCTAAACGATCAGCTAAGGCCTTCATCATAATACTTTTATAATCATCATGATCTGCTTCATATTGCTTTAACCATTTTTCAATTCCAATTCCTGTTGTTACAGCAAAAACTCCGATATAGTCTTGTCTTTCTTCTTCTTTTGGGCAAATAAAATCTGCTAATGCAATATTAGGTGCACCTTTTCTCTTTTTTGTCTGTTGACGCAATGTTCTAAATACAAATTCTTCATCTTCATTCTGTAAAACAATATCATCACTAGCTATAGAATTGGCTTTAAACAACCCTAAAACAGCATTTGCTTTTAATTTTTTATTCGAAACAATATCATCTAACATTTCTAAAGCATCATGGTAAACTTTCGTTGCTTCTTCTCCTACAACTTCATCTTCTAAAATTTGAGGGAATGGTCCTGCCAATTGCCATGTTTTGAAAAACGGTGTCCAATCCATATAATTTAATAATACTTCTAAAGGAAAATCTAATAACTCGTGAATTCCCAATTGATTAGGTTTTATGATTTCGCTTGTATTCCAATCTATCATAAATTTATTCTCACGTGCTTTTTCAATGGTTAAATATTCTTTCTTTGAACCACGATTTAAATAACCTTCACGCAAAGCTTCGTATTCTTCTTGTACATTTTTAATGTATTCTAAACGATCACTACCCAGTAAGCTATTTGTAACCGTAACACTTCGAGAAGCATCTAACACATGAACTACTCCCTGATCATATTCTGGAATGATTTTAACTGCTGTATGAGCTCGTGAAGTAGTTGCTCCTCCAATCAACAAAGGTATTTTCATATCCAAACGTTTCATTTCCTGTGCTACCTCAACCATAGCATCTAACGATGGTGTTATTAGACCACTCAAACCTATTGCATCTACTTTTTCTTCTATAGCAGTTTGAATAATTTTTTCAGTAGGAACCATAACACCTAAATCTACAATTTCAAAATTATTACAAGCTAACACAACAGCTACAATATTCTTCCCTATATCGTGTACATCACCTTTTACCGTTGCTAATAAAATTTTCCCAGCCGTTGTTGCTTCTCCAGATTTTGTTGCTTCAATAAACGGTTGTAAATAAGCTACTGCTCGTTTCATCACTCGAGCTGATTTAACTACTTGTGGTAAAAACATTTTACCTGTCGCAAATAAATCCCCTACTACATTCATTCCATCCATCAAAGGTTGTTCTATAACTGCTACAGGATTTTCTAATTTTATACGTGCTTCTTCTACATCTTCTACAATAAATTCCACTATTCCCTTTACTAAAGCATATTCCAATCTTTTTTCAACTGGGTTTTCTCTCCACTTCAGATCACGTTCTTCTGTTTTACTTTTTATTCCTTTAACTTCTTGTGCAAAATCCAATAATCGTTCAGTTGCATTTTCCTTTCTACACAACAAAACATCTTCTACACATTCTAAAAGCTCTTTATCAATATCATCATACACTTCTAATAATGCAGGATTTACAATTCCCATGTCCATTCCATGTTGAATTGCATGGTATAAAAAAGCCGAATGCATGGCCTCTCGAACTGTATTATTTCCTCGAAAAGAGAAGGATACATTACTAACTCCTCCAATAAGATGTGCATTAGGAAGATTTTCTTTGATCCATTTACAAGCTAAGAAATAATCTAACGCATTACGTTCATGTTCTTTCATTCCTGTTGCAACTGGAAATATATTCGCATCAAAAACAATATCATTTGAATCAAATCCCACTTTTTCTACTAAAATTTTATAGGATCTTTCACAAATCTCAATACGTCGTTCATACGAATCGGCCTGTCCTTTCTCATCAAAAGCCATCACCACTGTCGCAGCTCCATATTTTCGAATTAATTTGGCTTGATTTACAAAACTTTCTTCTCCTTCTTTTAAGGAAATTGAATTTACAATCGCCTTACCTTGAACATTTTGTAACCCTGCCTCGATAATCTCCCATTTAGAGGAATCAATCATAATAGGAACTCGAGCAATATCAGGTTCTGAAGCAATTAGACGTAAAAACTGCACCATGGCATTTTTCCCATCTAACATACCATCATCCATATTAATATCGATAATCTGAGCACCATTCTCTACTTGATGACGTGCAATTTCAAGTGCTTCATCGTAGCTTTCTTCTTTTATTAATCGTAAAAACTTACGTGAACCTGCTACATTTGTTCGTTCACCAACATTAATAAAATTTGCTTCTTTATTTATATGTAAAGGTTCTAAACCTGATAGTTTCATATACTTTTGGTTCTTTTATCTTTAACTTAATTGCTTTAAACAAATAACAACCTTAAACCAACAGCCCTCTAGGCTGATGTTTCTTTGCTTCTTCAGCAATCGCTTTTATATGTTCTGGAGTTGTCCCACAACATCCTCCAACAATATTGAGCCATCCATTTTCTAAAAAACGTTTCATTTGAGCTACCATCATTTCAGGAGTTTCATCATACTGTCCAAAAGCATTAGGTAACCCTGCATTAGGATGTACACTGGTATAAAATTTTGATTTATCAGAAATCACTTTTATATAAGGTGTTAATGCATCGGCTCCCAAAGCACAATTTAAACCTACTGATAACAAATCAATATGCTCCATGGATATAAGAAATGCCTCAGCTGTTTGACCACTTAAAGTTCTTCCACTAGCGTCGGTAATAGTTCCTGAAACCATTAAAGGTACTTTTTTACCTGTTTTGACAAATGCATCTTCTATTCCAAAAAAACAGGCCTTCGCATTTAACGTATCGAAAACGGTTTCTACAAGTAACAAATCAACTCCACCCTCTAATAATGCAACTGTTTGTTCTTCATATATTTTTGCTAAATCATGAAAGGAAACTTCACGAAAAGCAGGATCTTCCACATTAGGAGAAAGTGATGCTGTTTTATTGGTTGGACCTATTGAACCTGCTACATACCTTGGATGATCTTTTGTAGAATATTTTTCAGTGGCCTTTTTTGCTATTCTTGCTGACTCATAATTCAACTCATAAACCAAATCTACCTGATCATAATCAAGCATTGAAATCGAATTACTATTAAATGTATTGGTTTCAATAATATCTGCCCCAACTTTTAAATAAGCTTCATGAATTTCTTGAATAATTTCAGGCTGTGTTATAGAAAGTAAGTCATTATTTCCTTTCAAAGAAGTATGAAAATCTTTAAAACGTTCACCACGATAGTCTTCTTCAGACAAATTATATTGCTGAATCATCGTCCCCATAGCACCATCTAAGATTAAAATTCGTTTTTGTATTTCTTTCTCAATCACTTTTATCAATATTTTCATTGTAAATTGTATCAAGAAATGCGAAGTGAAAATGGACACTTGTTATCTCTCCTTCCGGTAGAATTTAGCACCTTCTTTACAAGACTAAAGGGTTGCTAAGGCTCTCATTGGGTCTAATCCCTCTTGCCTTTCTTGATAACCTAAGCGGTAAATATATACATTTTATTCTAAAATAGTACTATAGAGTTTTAGAAAAAAGAATAAAGAGTGAAGAATTTACAATTATTAAATATTTTTGGTCGATTGGATTCTATAATACAAAAATCAAAGAGTTTATAATAGCACATTAAATTTTAAACTTATATTAACCTATTCTCCTAATATACCAATTACTCGTTTAGTAACATACTAGTATTTATTCTTCAATAATTTCTTTAACTCTTCCCACCATACCATTCGTCAAACGTACTTTAATTCCGTGAGGATGTTTAGGAGATTTAGTTAATATACGTTGTACGATCCCACTATTTAGTTTCCCCGTTCGCTGATCTTCTTTCAATACAATATTAACTTTACAACCTAATGTTAAATTTGCTCTAATTGTTCCATCCATTTTAATCAATTTTAATCATTTAATTTTTTCCACAATAAATCTTTCAATTCTTGTACACCTTCTTGTGTTATCGAGGAAAAATAATGTGGTGTTAGTTCAGCAGGAAATTGTGCTGTAATCTCTTCTTTTAATTCATTATCTAACATATCAGCTTTTGAAATAGCTAAAACACGATCTTTATCCAACAACTCTGGATTATATTCTACCAATTCTTTTAAAAGAATTTCATATTCTTTTACATGGTCTTCAGAGTCAGCCGGAATTAAAAATAATAATGTAGAATTCCGTTCAATATGACGTAAGAAACGATGTCCTAATCCTTTTCCTTCTGCTGCACCTTCTATAATTCCAGGAATATCAGCCATAACAAAAGATTGAAAATCTCGATACTCAACAATTCCCAAATTAGGTGTTAAAGTTGTAAAGGCATAATTAGCAATCTTAGGTTTTGCTGCACTCACCACTGAAAGTAAAGTGGACTTCCCTGCATTTGGAAAACCTACTAGACCTACATCTGCCAGTACTTTTAATTCTAAAACATACCATCCTTCTTGGCCTTCTATACCAGGTTGAGCATATCGAGGAGTTTGATTGGTTGGAGATTTAAAATGCCAATTCCCTCTTCCTCCAATACCACCTTCTAATAAAATTTTTTGCTCTCCATCTTCTGTCACTTCAAATAAAAAGTCTCCATTTTCATCTTTGGCTACTGTTCCAATTGGAACTTTTAAAATCACATCACTTCCATCAGCTCCTGTTGATCTACTTTTTCCACCTGACTTACCATGTGTAGCTCTTACATGTCGATTGTATTTTAAATGAATCAATGTCCATGTATTTCGATCTCCTTGAAGAATTATATGGCCTCCACGACCTCCATCACCACCGTCTGGTCCTCCTTTATCAATAAATTTTTCACGGTGTAAACTTACCGAACCGGCTCCTCCGTTTCCACTTTTACAATGTATTTTTACGTAATCGACAAAATTATTATCTGACACCTCTTTTTAATTAGAAATTAGTAATGATGAATTATATTATTGCAAAACTACAATAAAAAATAGGAAACCATTATGTTTCCTATTTTTTAAATTATATAAAGTAATGTAAACCTTTATTATGCAATTGTAACTACTGCTTTTTCTAGTCTCGTTGCAATTTCTTCAATAGTTCCTAAACCATTGATAACGGTTAATTTTTCTTGTTTTTGATAAAAATCTTTTAAAATAGCCGTATTTGCATAATATACAGATATTCTTTCACGAATGGTCTCTTCATTTTGATCATCTACCCTTCCAGAAGTTTTTCCTCTTTCCAAAATACGTTGAATCAACACCTCATCTTCAACTTCTAATGCTAATGCTATAGAAACTGGAATGTTTTGTTCATTTAAAAATGTATCTAAAACTTCTGCTTGGTGTGTATTACGAGGATATCCATCAAAAATAAATCCTTTTGCACCTATTTTAACATTTTCTAAAACAGCATCTTTTAGCATATCAACAGTTACTTGATCAGGAACTAATTGTCCTTTATCCATATACGATTTGGCTAATTTTCCTAATTCCGTACCTTCTCCGATATTTTTTCGAAATAAGTCTCCTGTTGATAGATGAACCAATTGAAATTTGTCGATTAAAAACTTAGCTTGTGTTCCTTTTCCAGCTCCTGGAGGGCCGAACAATACAATGTTTAACATGTTTGTTTATTGTTTTAATTGATAGATATCGGGTAAATTTCGTCCTAAACCATCGTAGTCTAAACCATAGCCTACAACAAATTTATTAGGAATTTCCATACCTACTTTATGTATTTTTAGATCTTTTTTATAAACGTCAGGCTTTAAAAAAAGAGAAACAATGGTGCAACTGGAAATATCTTGCTGACTCACCATTTCATATAATTTTTTTAAAGTGTTTCCTGTATCTACGATATCTTCTACTAGAATAATATCTTTTCCTGAAAAATCTTCTTGAAAATCGATCATGGTTTTTACTTCTCCTGTCGATTCCGTTCCTTCATATGAAGCTAAGCGAATAAAAGACATTTCACATTCTCCGTCAAAGTTTTTCAACAAATCACCCATCATGAGAACTACTCCATTTAAAACACCTATAAAAACAGGTTGTTTACCTTTAAATTCTTCTGAGAGTTCTTGTCCTATTTTTCTAATTGTTGCTTGAATTTCATTCCTTGAGATATAAGGAACAAATGTTTTATCGTGAATTTGTATTTCTTTCATGTTGGTTTCCAAAACTCAAAAATACGGGTTTTATTGAAAGGATCAAATTTTTATACTCTCAATTATTGTATCAAGTTGGCCGATAAGTTAATTTACATGTTTTACATACATATCCTTCACCTTCTTGTTTTAATTCTATATTAAGTAAACTTTTCTCTGCATATTGTTCAACCCATCCTTTTTTAGGATTATGAGAATTAATATCTACATCATAATTTCTTACTGCTTCATAGAACTTTCCTCCATATTCTTGCTTCCCCCAACAATTTGGACAAAATCCTTCTGGGGCCTCATTCTCTTTCGTTTCTCCTTTTTCTTTTTTTCTTAAAAATGCCAACAGGCGGTCTGCAATTCTCATTTTCTTTATGGTTTTATTTTCTAATATAACATATTTTTATGTTATAAAGCTATATGGTCATAGAAAATATTCTACTTTCAGGTTTATTTCGGATCATTCTTAAATCTAGTGCCATGCAAATATTTCGTACAAAAGAACGTCCCTCTTCTTTTACGATCATTTTATTTTCATAAATTTCCAATAATCCATCATTTTTTAATTCTTCCATACGTTGTAAAGAATCTTGTAACTCTGGAAATTGTAAAGTGTGATCTTCCCAAGATGTTTCTAATGTACACATCAAATTCAATATATGCCTTCGAATGATTAAGTCTTCTTGGTTCAATAAATGACCTCGGTAAACGGGCAATTCATTGTTATCAATCTTTTCGTTATATTCTTCTACTGTTTTAACATTTTGAGCAAAGCTATACCAACTATCACTAATAGAAGAAACACCTAGACCTATCATTAACTGTGTTTTAGAAGAGGAGTATCCCATAAAATTACGGTGAATTGTTTTATTCATTAAAGATTGATACAAAGTATCATCTTCTTTGGCAAAATGATCCATTCCTATTTCATGGTATCCAAAATCCTCCAACATCTGTTTTCCTATATCATATAATTGACGTTTTTCATCACCATTAGGTAAATCATTTTCATCAAAACCTCTTTGTCCTACTCCTTTTATCCAAGGAACATGAGCATAACTATAAAAAGCGATACGATCAGGGTTTAATTGTTGTATTTTGGTAATAGAATCTTGAATACTTTTTACTTTTTGAAAAGGTAATCCAAAAACTAAATCATGTGAAATAGAGGTATACCCAATTTCACGAGACCATTCGGTTACTTTTTTCACATTTTCAAAAGGCTGAATTCGGTTAATAGCTTTTTGAACTTTTAAATCAAAATCTTGAACCCCAAAACTCACACGACGAAATCCTAAATTATAAAACATCTGTAAATGTTCCTTTGTAGTATTATTTGGATGTCCTTCAAAACTATATTCAGGGTTTTCTGCCACAACACTAGTTCCTAATATAAACTCTAATAATCGTTGTAAATTTTCAGGGCTAAAAAATGAAGGTGTTCCTCCTCCCAAGTGTAATTCTTTAATTACAGGCTTTTCTGGCAAAAGATCTAAATACATTTGCCATTCTTTCATCATTCTTTCAATATAAGGTTCTTCAACTGAATGTTGTTTAGTTATACGCTTATTACAGGCACAAAATGTACACAAACTTTCACAATATGGCATGTGAAGATACAACGATATTCCTTCTGACTGATTGGATTCAGTAAAAGATTGTTGCATCGTTTCAATCCATCCTTCTACAGTAAAGTTTTCTTCATCCCAATAAGGAACAGTTGGATAACTAGTATAACGTGGCCCTGGTATATTATATTTTTTGATTAAATCGCTCATTGAGTTTTTACTTCTTCGTAATTGAACAAAGTTATGAATATAAAAGGCAATAAAAAACCCCAAGTAATTGATTTTACTTGAGGCTCTATAATTTAAAATGATTATTCTTAATTCAATAGGAATACTAATCCAGCATTCAGTGCACTACGTCCGTTACGAACTGTTTCTGAACTTTCTTCAAAAATATTCACTAAACCAGATTGCCCTTCATATTCTACAAATAAATTTACATTATCTGCAATTGGGAATCTATGTCCAATCCCAAAAGCCAAACCAAAATCGGTACTTTTGAAACTATCTTTAAGATCTATTCCAAACTCAGTATCCTCCGCACTAGCTAACACACCTATATATCCACCAAAATTAAAATACCATCTTCTTGTCCCTCCAAAATGATAATTAGCTGTTATAGGAACTGTAATGTAATTTACTTTAAAATCTGTAATATCCTCCGACCAACCTTTACGATCGTATATTACTTTGGGTTTAATACTCCATCGATCATTAATATAGAAGTCAGCAAAAGCCCCTACATTAAAACTTACCTTAGAATCAGCACTTCTATCTGAACTTGCTGCATTCGAAATATTCAGTCCAATTTGACCTCCTAATTCAATATTTCCTTTGTCTTGTGCGTTTGTGGATAGACATATCCCAAGAATAAGCGCTAGGCTTAAAAGTGTTTTCTTTTTCATAGTTTAATATGATTGGTTAATAATTTGAACAAATATATTTAAACTATTCTTTAAAAACAACTTTTTTACTTATACTTCATCCTTTAAATAATCACCTCTCTAATTCGAACTAATTTTTGAATTAGATCTTCTAATAAATCTAATTTTAACATATTAGCTCCATCACTTTTTGCTTTTGAAGGATCAGGGTGTGTTTCAATAAATAATCCATCTGCACCGACTGCTACCCCTGCTTTCGCAACTGTTTCAATTAACTCAGGTCTACCACCCGTTACACCCGAAGTTTGATTAGGTTGTTGCAATGAATGTGTAATATCTAAAATAACAGGTGCATATTGTTGCATGGTTGGAATTCCTCTGTAATCAATTACCATATCTTGATAACCAAAAGTAGTTCCTCTTTCAATAATGGCTGTTTTATTATTACCAGAATCTTTTACTTTATTTACGGCAAATTGCATTGCTTCTGGGGAAAGAAATTGACCTTTTTTCAACGTTACTACTTTTCCCGTTTTGGCTGCCGCCACAACTAAATCTGTTTGACGCACTAAAAAAGCAGGAATTTGTAAAACATCTACATATTCAGCTGCCATTTCAGCATTTTGTTCTGTATGAATATCCGTTGTTGTAGGAATATCAAATTCTTTTCCTACTTTTTCTAAAATTTTTAGTGCTTTTTCATCTCCAATTCCAGTAAAACTATCAATTCGTGAACGATTGGCTTTCTTAAACGAACCTTTAAAAATATATGGAATATTATAACGATCCGTAATAGAAACTACTTTTTCAGCAATTTGCATTGCCATTTCTTCTCCTTCTATAGCACAAGGTCCTGCTATTAAAAAAAAGTTTTTAGAATCTTTATGTTTTATATTTTTTAAATATTGTATCATATCGTACTTTAATTTTAATACAAAGATATAAAATCATCATCAGAATCTAGAAACTAAGAATATTATTGCCTAACCTTAAAAATACACTATAATAATAAAAATGAAATTATTATCTCAAATGTTAATAAAAAAGTCCTATTCAAAACTTTTATTAAACAATGGAGTTAATCTAAATGAAGCACTATTGATTAAATTTAAACTTTATTATATATCAAATTTAAAACAATAAATTTCGTATGAAAAGCATTACTAAAACGCTTCTTTTTTCTATTTTCATCCTTTTCCTAATGATAAATACTACTTTTATTTATTCTCAAGTAGGAATAGGCACAGATTCCCCAAAAGGAATACTCGATTTAAAATCTTCTAATATGGGATTAGTGTTACCTAGAGTTGCAAATATTGATCACGTTAAAAGACCTGATGGTACTTCACCTGAAAAAGGAACATTAATTTATGATTCTATAAACAATCAAATTATGCTATTTGATGGTTCAAATTGGAGTTCTTTAAAAAAAAGTACTACTCCAGTATCTAAATATTCTTCTACTAGAAAAATAAATAATGTGGAAGAGTCTTGCTCTGGATTTGACATCATCCTTCTAATGGGACAATCCAATACACATTATGGTGCTTATAAGGATAAAACTATCGACACCGTTCATTCTAAAGTTTATCAATTAAAAAGATATGATAACTTTAATTACTCTATTCAACCTATTACTACTTACTTAGATAATTGGACACGAGATCAAAATAAAATCAGTTTTTCTACGACTTTTGCTAATCTATATACCAACAAATATTTAAAATCAAATAGGCGTACTTTGATCATTCCTTGTGGCTGGGCGGGGACTTCCATCAACGGTTATTGGAGAAAGGGAGATCGTCTTTACGAAGACGCAATCAAAAGAGTTAATTATGTTTTAGACATTTTTCCAGGAAGTATTTTAGTCGCTACCTTATGGCATCAAGGAGAAGCAGATGTCGGAAACAGGAATTATCAAACACAATTGGATACTATGATTCAAAATTTTCGAAATGATTTAAATATTGACTATGCTTCAACTGTACCTTTTATTCTTGGAGGGATGGTTCCTTTTTGGGTAGATCAACAACCTCTAAGGCAACAACAAAATAACATTATAAAAGACACCCCTAATAGAGTTCCAAATACTGGTTATGCCGATCCCAGATCACCTTGTGTTATACAAAAAACCAATAACTACGTTGATGATATCCATTTTGATGCAAAAGGTCAAAGAGAAATGGGAAGACGATATTTTAATATATTTGAGACTATGCAATAAAGAGATTTTTACTACTCAAAAAAGAATGTATATTTGTCCAAAACAAAATGTAGTTATTATGGACAAATATACTTCATGGGTGGGTTATCTAGCTTCTGCGGTTTTGGTAATTTCTTTTATTTTTACCGACACTCAATTTACTCTTTTTCTAACTTTAAACTCTTTAGGTTGTCTTTTATTTATTATTTATGGATTTTTATTAGGAAGAAACTGGCCCATTATTATTCCGAATGTGTTTATTCTTTGTTTAAATTTATCTAAATTATGGTTTTAAATTATTCTTTAAAAAGCATAATTTGATTATTCAATTTAACTTGTAATTTTTCAAAAAAAGATTTTAATTCTTTTTGTTTATTCTCAGGAATTACCGTTTTATAGAATACGAATTTGTAATTTAATAGAATACTATTAGTCTTTTCTTCTATTTTTTGACTATATAACAAACCTAATTCGGGATCCAGCATTTTATCTGAAAAGTTTTCACTATTTTTTATTTTAGTACTTTCTGAAGACTTTATAATTACCCTTACTTCTACTGCATATGGAAACTCAAACTCAAAAGGAGCAAATCGATTCTCTTCATTAAAATCGTAATCACGTATCAATGAAGCTAAAGGATTTTGAATAAAAATCATATCATTTTCCTCCTCTATAACATAAGTCTGATTTAGTTTTATTTTATTTCCTTTTATATTCTTCTCTTCAGAGAGCTTATTCCAATCTTCTTTATCAATAGCATCTTTAACACCTTCCTTTTTCACATCTTCATTTTCAACAAAATAACCTCCCGCTACTGTTTTTTTTGAGTATTGTTTTGCATTATAATCATAATATTGCGTTTCAATAATTTCTGATAATAACATTCTAGGTTCTACCCATTTTTCTTCTTTACCTATTACCAAACCAAGATAATTGTAATTTTCAGGTGGTGCATACCCAAAAGGATATTGATTTAAATTCGTAGCATCAAATAAATACCCTCCTCCATTTAAATACACAACAGTTAAACCTCCTGTAAACTGTTGTAAACTTGGGTAAGAAACAATAGGTCTACCATAGTAACGTTGTCCTATTAAAACCAAATCCGTTTTAAATCCTGCTTCCTTTATCAAAGCATTTAATAAAACATTCAATTCTGAACGAGATCCCTTTTTAAAATTAAGAACCTCTTTTTGTGACTTTGAAAGACTAGCTCCAATAATATTCTTCGAATTCCACGCATAATGTGAATCAAAATATTGAACAATATTTTTTAAATATTGTAATGAATCATTCGATTTTTTTACTTTAGACAATACTTCTTGTAATGGCTTAGATCGATAATAAGGTTTGTACTCTCCATCTACTGTTCTTAATAAATCTTTCCATTTAGATACAAAGGTTGTCCCTGAGTAGCCATAATTTTCTAATTGAAAACTAATTTTATTAATGTAATCTCGAATGTTATATGTATAAGCAATATCAGAATAACTCTGTACTTGCTCCAAAATCCATTTTGACTGAGACCTTTTTTCATTTTTCATTTTATTCAACAACTTTCTTCCTTGAACAATAGGTCTATATGACATTTTATCTTCTATTTCTACATTAAATTCACTATATTCTGTAGGAATTTCATGCTGAAACTCCCAAGTTTCCAAAAAAACTACATTTTTACTATGTAAAGTATATTGATATTCAATAATGCATCCTTTTTTTAATCCAGGAAAAGTAAATTCATACTTCTTCCAAGTTTTTGTAACATCTTTTAAATAAAAATCTTTTGCAGAAAGTGTTATCGGTTTTTGGTAATAATCATCTGGATAAAAAACTTGTGCTTTTAAATTTCTAATTTCTTCAAAATCATTTTCTGCTTGAAATTTTATTTCAATCGTTCCACTTTCTATTCCTTTTGGGTCTAAAATCTTAATTCGTCTAAAAACCTGGCTCGAAACACCATCATAATTTACATACATTTTTCCTTTTTCGGCTAGGATAACAGCATTCGCTTCTTTTTCGAAATTACAGATTTTATAATTCTTCTCTTCTTGAGAAATTTTGCCCCATGTTGGTTTAAAATTTGCGTGAAGTATAAGAGAAATCCAACATACTAAAAAGGTAATCTTTTTCATTTTATTGTTCAGTTTAATTTCACAGCAATTTACTCCATTTTTTTGAACCAATCAACAAAAAATTATAATTGTAGGATTATTTATTATCTTGCAATAGAAAACAACTCAAAATGACTCATAGAAAACTCTGGAAGAAAAAAACACAAGAAGAAATTAAACACCGTATTTTCTCAGCATTAAAAGAAAATGTTTATTATAAAGAAGAATATATTTTAGGTGTCCCAGGGTCACATTTAGATGAAAAAGTTTTCCCTCAAGAAGATGTCCCTTTTATTGCAGATGCTCCTTTTATTTCAACCTTGGTTCATAATCCTAATCATATTGGTTGTCATACACTTGGGAAATCAGAATCTTTCTTTTCAGGTACACAGGAAATCGAAAGAGAATTAATCGATATTTGTGCTGTTGACATTTTGAAAGGAAAATCGGGTCAACAAGATGGTTATGTTGCTTCTGGTGGAACAGAAGCAAATTTACAAGCTATTTGGATTTACCGAAATTATTTCAAACAAGAATTCAATGCTTCTCTAGAAGAAATTTGTATCATCACCAGTGAAGACAATCATTATTCTATGGATAAGGCAGCTAATGTACTATCTATTGATGTATTTAAAGTAGATGTTGTCGATCATAATAGAGAAATCACCCATAAATCAGTTCAAGAAACACTTCAAAAAGCAATTAATCTAGGTAAGAAACATTTTATTGTTGTGGTTAATATGATGACAACTATGTTTGGTTCTGTTGATTCTATTTCCTGTTATATTGAAGAACTTTCAAAACTAAATCTTTCATTCAAAATACATGTTGATGGTGCCTACGGAGGATTTTATTATCCATTTTCGAATCCTAATAACATATTAAATTTTGAAAACTCTCATATTGATTCATTTACTTTGGATGCACACAAAATGGCCCAAGCCCCCTATGGAACGGGTATTTTTCTTATTCGTAAAGGATTAATTCAGTATGCTAACACAAAAGCAGGTTATGTTGAGGGAGAAGATTTCACTTTAATAGGGAGTCGTTCTGGCGCAAACGCTATTGCAGTTTGGATGATTTTAATGAAACACGGACCTTTTGGTTGGGAAGAAAAGATCTTTATTTTACAAAAAAGAACACAATGGCTATGTGATCAACTATCACAATTAAATATTGAATTTTACCGTCATCCTGATGCTAATATTGTAACTATTAGAAATTCCTATGTATCAGAAACTATTGCAAAAAAATATTGGTTGGTTCCAGATAATCATCAAAATCCAAACTGGTTTAAAATTGTAGTAATGGACCATGTTACTATTGAAAAACTAGTTCCATTAATTGAAGATTTAAAATCCAATTTAAGATAAATTTGACCTCTTATCTTTATTATGATTCATTTAAAAAAAGACCTGTCGAATAACTCATAGAAGATCTTGTTAATTGATTAATTATAATCGTAATAGCATTTAATTCTTTTTTCAATTCAAGATCAATTGTTTTGGTAAATGATTTTTTGGAAGCTAACGTAGTATCAGGAATTTTAACGAGTAAATCACCTGTATCAAAATCTACTATTGAAATATTAAATCGTCCTTCATTTCTATTTCCTCTATTATAAACTGACACATCAAAAGAATAAGGTCCTGATTTCAAATTTCTAATATTTTTTTTCTCTGTCTTTATTTCCCATACAATACTTTTTCTCCAATCATCTGTAAAATTATTCAAAATATATAATGGTGCTTCATATACTTTATTATTCTCAAAATATATTGGAAAATAAATATGTGTATTTTCATTTACAAGAGTGTGTGGAAGTGATGATGACTGCACATCAATCGAATATTCTAAATTTCCACTCGGATTATAGGTAAAATCAAGCCTAGGATTACGAATTGAATAGCGAAACACTCCTGAAGAATGTTCTTTATTTATTTCTACTTTTTCATCAACAATACCGATCCCTTCAGTATAAGGTATTTTTACTAAAATATCTGGACTTTTTGAAAAAGAAGGTAAAGCACCACTTTCTTTTGCAAAAATGGGATCAATTATTACATTTTCTAAATCTAATTTAGCCTTAGAAGAAGATACATATAATTTACTTGAACATTGATTACCGTATTGTTTAAATGTAATATCATAATAACCTTCTACTAAATCATTCTTCCCTTTAATAGTATATTGAATACTCTTTTTTTCATGAGCATCGAAAAATTCAAGAGGTTGAAATGGTTCCACTTTCAAACTTGAAAACGATGTTCTTGGGGATTCTAAAGTTATTTTTACGTTTGTTGGGAAAAAAGATTTTACTGGAATACTCACATTCCCCGTAAAAGGGACTCCTTCTACAAATTCTCCTTCAAAAATAGCTTCTTCACAAAAAAAAGAAACCACCTCTTCTGGCAATACTATTTCTGAATCGATATTCAAGCAGTACCAATCAGAAACTGTTGTTGTACCTAAATTAATACTAAAACAACCTTCATTACAATCTGTGCAAAAAAGCATTAACCCTTTTGCTGGTTTTTTAATTAAGTCTCTTTGATTTTTAGTCATTCTTGGAAGCAAAACACCTTTGGTTTTACTTACAACATCTAACACGGCACTTTTATCTGGAGTAAGTGTACCAATACCCACTTGACTCAATACCATTCCCCATATCATACTACTTAAAAGTAGACATCCTTTCTTCATTTTTAATCATTTTTTTGTAATCTCAAGCAATACCAATTAGGAATTATTTCTGTACCTATATTAACTTTTAAACACCCTCTCTCGTTACAATTTATACAGAATAACATCAATCCTTTTTCAGGCTCTTTAATTTCATCAAACTCTTCTTCCATGATTCTAGGAATTAAAAATCCTTTCGTTTCACTTTTAAGCTCTATGATGGAGCTTTCATGTGGATTATTAGTATTAATTCCTACTTGAGCATTAAATTTACAAACACTCACTATAATAAAAGTAATAATGAATTTAATTTTCATATAATGAATTTATTAAATAGTTCTTTTCAAAACAATAAATTTAGCCGAATAGCCACTTAGCTCTGACAAACAATAATTTACAAGCGTTTAAATCATTATTTATTAATAACACAACTCAATAATAGAAGCTTTTATATCCTTAAAAAAAATACTATAAATTGAATATCAAATTACAACAGTTTATCATTTAAGAACAAAGAATAAAATAGAGAAAACTTTAATCCAATTATAAACTTATCTTAAAAAGATGAATTAGTATTAGTATATTTGCTACTCTAATTCATCCAAAATGAAAAAAAACAATCTTTTATACATTGCAGTTATACTGCTATTTACAAACTGCGTTACTCAAAATACCTTAACTAAAAATTACACTACTGTAAATCAAGGAATTACACGAGATTCTCTTTCTATAAAAAACATTCAACCTATCTTTACATTTCCCAAAGAGTTAAATGAAAATTCAGGAATGGAAGTAGATCAAGATTTCATTTGGACTTTTAATGATAGTGGTGGAAAAAATAGTATCTACAAAGTTGACTTTAAAGGAAATATTGTTCAAGAAGTTGAAATTCAAAATGCTAAAAATCGTGATTGGGAAGATATAACTTCCGATGAAAATTTTATTTATGTAGGTGATTTTGGGAATAATAATGGAAACAGACAAGACTTAACTATTTATAAAATTAATAAATCAACTATAACCACTAAACCTCAACAAAGCGTAGTGGCAGAAACCATTACATTCGAATACAATAATCGAAATGATTTTTCCAAAAAACCTTATCAACATGATTTTGATTGTGAATCAATGTTTATTTATAAAAATCAAATTCATTTATTAACAAAAGCTTGGAAAACAGGCATTAGTTCACATTATGTATTACCTACTGTAGCTGGAAATTATAAAGCTCAATATTTAGAAAAGCTTAATACACAAGGTTTTTTAACAGCTGCTGATATAAATGGAAAACAAGTTTCAGCTGTTCAATATACACGAGAAGGAGAAGTAGTTTTATGGAATTTTTCTTTCGATAAAAATAGTTTATTATTTAATAACCCTATTCAAGCAACCTATCTAGGAAACACTTCTGAATTAGGCCAAATAGAAGGTATCATGTTTTTCAAGAATAAACTGTATATTAGCGGTGAGGAAATGAATGGAATACCTCCAACATTGTATTTAATTCAAAGGTAAAACTTGAAAAAACGAGTAGAAAAAATAAAAGCTCCTATAACTGCTGAAATGGAAATCTTTGAAGATAAGTTCCGTTCAGCAATGCGATCTAGAGTTCCTTTATTAGATCGAATCACACATTATATTGTTCGTAGGAAAGGTAAGCAAATGCGTCCAATGTTTGTTTTTTTAGTTGCCAAAATGCTAGGTGATGTTGAGGAACGAACTTATCGTGCCGCCTCCCTAATTGAATTAATTCATACCGCGACATTAGTTCATGATGATGTAGTAGATGACAGTAATATGCGACGTGGTTTTTTCTCTATTAATGCTTTATGGAAAAATAAAATTGCCATTTTAGTAGGTGATTATTTATTATCTAAAAGTCTTTTAATGGCTGTTGATCATAATGACCATGATTTATTGAAAGTAGTTTCACGCTCTATTAAAGAAATGAGTGAGGGGGAATTATTACAAATTGAAAAAGCACGTAAATTAGATATTACGGAATCCGTTTATTACGATATCATTCGAATGAAAACAGCAACTTTAATTGCTTCTTGTTGTGAAGGAGGAGCTCGTTCAGTAAATGTTTCGGACGAACAAGCCAAAACCATGCATCATTTTGGAGAATGCATTGGAATGGCTTTTCAAATTAAAGATGATTTATTTGACTATCAACAAACCAATTTAATTGGAAAACCTGTCGGCATTGATATTCAAGAACGTAAAATGACACTACCATTAATATATGCCATCAACCATGCTTCTGAAAAAGATAGAAAATGGCTTATTCAATCAATAAAAAAGCACAATAAAAATAAAAAACGAGTTCGAGAAGTAATCGATTATGTAAAAAAATCAGGGGGTATTGAGTACACCATTCAAAAAATGAAAGACTATCAAAATAAAGCTTTACAAATTATTACTGATCAACCTAACTCACCTGCAAAAGAATCATTAATTGAAATGATTAACTACGTTATTGAGCGTAAAAAATAGATTCCACAAGCACTTTTTAACCTTTTCATATAAGAGGTAAAATTTTTCTTAAATCTTACACTCCATAAAATTGGATATTCATTCGGCAAACATTATATTTGCACGTTATATAAGTTAAAAAATAAAAAACAAAATGCGTAATAAAGGATTTTTTACTGCAATTTTATTGATTCTAACCGCTATTTGCTTTTACTACTTTAGTAAAACATTTTATGCTCAAGGAATCGAATCAGATGCAAAAGCGTACGCTTCTATACAAAAAGATGGAGATATTTATGTAGATCCAATTAAAGAAAAGAAGTATTTAGATTCAATAGCAATTGTAGATTCAACAGGATTCTTCACTTATGAAGATGCGAGAAAAGATGAGTTAAATTTAGGACTTGACCTTAAAGGAGGTATCAATGTTATTTTAGAAGTATCTGAAAAAGATATCATTGTAGATTTGGCTAATTATTCTCAAAACCCTGTATTCTTAGCTGCTTTAACAGCTACTGATGAGCAAATGAAGAACAGCCAAGAATCTTATAGAGACTTATTTTTTCAAAATTTCCAATTAGAAAAACAAAAAGCAGGCTCTTCTATCAATTTAGCCTCCTCTCAAATTTTTGGAAATGCCAAAATGGGAGGAATTATCAGTACGAACACTTCAGATGCTGATGTTCAAAAAGAAGTTTCTTCAAAAATCCGATCTGCAGTAAGTGATGCAAAGCGTATTATTGAACAACGTATTGATAAATTTGGTGTAGCACAACCTGTAGTTCAACAAATTGAAAATACAGGGCGTATTATTGTTGAGTTACCAGGTGTTCAGGATACTGAACGTGTTAAAAAACTTTTACAATCAACTGCTAAATTAGAGTTTTGGAAGCTTGATTATAATACAACAGCATTTTTCCAAAATATTGAATTATTAAATCGTCAGAAAACAGCTTCTAAGATTCAAAAAGAAGAAATTAAAGATACTGTAACGACTAAGAATGATTCTATCAAAACATCTTCTTTAGAAGATAAAGCCAATACAACGGAAGAAGTTACAGCTACTGAAGAAGCAAAACCTTTATTTGTAGGGATTCAAGCGGGACAAGCATTAGCAAATGTTGCTGACACTGCTACTATCAATAAATATTTAAAATCTCACGAAGCTCGTCAAGCTCTAACAGGAAGAAGTCGTTACGATCGTTTTGTATGGGATGCTAAACCTTTACAAAGTAACCCTGATCAAATTTACTTATACGCATTAGAAGGAAACCGTCAAGGAAAAGCAACTTTAGGGGGAGATGTAGTTCAAACAGCTACAAACAATCGTAGCCAATATGGACAAGTATCGGTTGATTTACAAATGACCACTCCTGGAGCCAAAGAATGGGCAAAAGTAACTAAAGCAAACATTGGAAATCAATTAGCTATTGTTTTAGATAATCAAGTATATTCGGCTCCTGTAATTCGAGGAGAAATGAATACAGGAACAGCTTCTATTACAGGGCAATTTTCTGATGCTGAAGCAAAAGATTTAGCTGACATTTTAAATGCAGGTAAATTACCCGCTTCTGCTAAAATTATACAAGCCGAAGTAGTAGGTCCTTCATTAGGACAAGAAGCTATTGATGCAGGTTTAATGTCCTTTGCGATTGCTTTAATATTAGTATTGATTTGGATGTTATTCTATTACGCTGGAGCTGGTGTTATTGCTGATATTTCATTAGCAGCCAATTTAATCTTCGTTTTAGGAGTTTTAATTTCAATCCATGGAGTATTAACATTACCTGGTATTGCGGGTATTGTATTAACCATTGGTATGGCAGTGGATGCTAACGTATTAATTTTCGATCGTATTCGTGAAGAGTTATATAAAGGAAAAGATAAACGTCAAGCAATTAAAGATGGATACAACTTTGCATTATCTTCTATTTTAGATGCAAACGTTACCACTTTCTTAACTGCTATTATTTTAGGAACTTTTGGATCAGGTCCTATTAAAGGATTTGCCGTTACATTAGGTATTGGTATTATTACTTCTTTAATCAGTTCATTGATTTTATCAAGATTATTAATTGAATTGTTCCCTAAAGTAAACTTCTCAACATCTATGACCAAAAACTGGTTCATGGATATGAATATCGACTTTTTAGGAAAGAGAAAAATTGCTTATATGATCTCTGGAGGTTTAATTCTAGTAGGATTAGCTTCTTTAGTTACGAGAGGACTAGATTTAGGAGTTGATTTCGTTGGAGGAAGAACTTACACCATTCAATTAGAACAACCTGTTAAGTCTGATCAATTAGCAACTGAATTAACGGCTCTATTTGTAGATGGCGATGGAAAAACCTATGCTCCTCAAGTAAAAACATTAGGAACAGATAATAAAATAAAGATCACTACAAAGTATATGATTAATGAAAATGACGATACGAAAGTAGATGAGAAGATCTTTGATGCTCTATATAAGGGAATGAAACCTTATTTACCAGCAGATATGTCACGTGAAACTTTTGCAAAAGGAGGTGAAACTAAAAAATACGGTGTACTTTCTTACAACAAAGTAGGACCTACAATTGCTGATGATATTAAACAAGAAGCTTTCTTAGCCGTTGGTTTATCTTTAGCTGTTATTTTCTTATATATCTTAATTCGATTTAGAAAATGGCAATTCTCAGCTGGTGCAGTAATCGCAGTATTCCACGATGTTTTATTAGTATTAGGGATTTTCTCTATAGCAAAAGATATTTTACCTTTTTCTTTAGAAATAGACCAAGCATTTATTGCTGCTATTCTAACCGTAATTGGTTACTCTTTAAATGACACGGTGGTTGTATTTGACCGTATACGTGAATACTTATATGAAAATAAGTCTATGCCTTTCGGTCAATTGATGAATAAAGCTTTAAATAGTACATTAAGTCGTACAGTAAATACTTCCTTTACAACATTAATTGTATTATTAATTATCTTCTTCTTTGGAGGAGACACAATTAAAGGATTTATGTTTGCTTTAATTGTTGGGGTTATAGTAGGTACTTACTCATCATTATTTGTAGCATCTCCTGTAACATACGATTTAACGAAAGGATCATTAAAAAATAGAAAAGCATAATACACTTTTTAGTGTATTCATCTTCTAGGTAATACACCTAGAATCTATATATAACAAATCCGTCTTATGAATAAGACGGATTTTTTTATGATAAATATTCCTCAAATAATACCACATTCTTAATACTAAATTCTTAATTTTGTAAAATGTTTCACACAATTCTTTTTATAGGGTTTCCTGAAATCATTACAGTACTTATTATTGCTGTAATGTTATTTGGTGCAGATAAACTTCCTGAAATTGCCCGTACTTTTGGAAAAACAGTACGTCAAATGCGTGATGCTTCAGACGACATTAAACGCGAAATTATGAAACCTGTTGATGATGTCAAAAACGAAGTTAAGACTCAAACTGATGAAGTATCGCCTTTTCAAGAAGTTCAAAAAGAAATTGCCGATGCTCGTGAAGAAATTGAGGAATTTACACGAGGCCCTGTTAAACGAGATTAAATTCTCAAAGCTTTCTCGCTATTGAAATACCATCTCGAATAGGTAGGATGATATGTTCCACTCTTGGATCTTCATGAAGTTTCTTATTAAACTCATCAATAGAATGAATTATCTTAGCGTGCTTATCCTCTTTCTCTATTGTTTCAGCTACTTTTCCCTTCCATAAAATATTATCTGATAAAATAACTCCTCCTGTACTCATCTTAGGTAGAACTAAATCAAAATAGTTTTTATAATTCCCTTTATCTGCATCAATAAAAACCATATCAATTGTTTCTTTAAGAGTTGGTATCGTTTCTAATGCATCTCCATATTTAACTTCAATTTGAGAATTTTGGTTTAAAAATTTCGTATGTAAAACTTCTAAATCTCGGTTTCTCTCTAAAGAAATCAATTTCCCTCCTTTTTGAACCCCTTCAGCTAAACATAATGCAGAATATCCTGTATACGTTCCAATTTCTAAAATAACTTTAGGATTGACTAACTTCGAAATCATACTTAACAAACGTCCTTGATAATGTCCCGAAATCATATGTGATCCATGTATATGTTTTTGAGTATACTCATTCAATTTTTTTAAAAGAATAGGCTCTTCATCACACAAATTTTCAATATAAGATTCTACTGTTGGATAAATGATTTTTCTCATGCTTTAAAATTACAATACTCTTTTCTAACTAAAAAATAAGATTATATATAGATTCCAATAACGTAACTCATCTATAGTTAGTGTCCTGTCGACACTATTTATTTGTTTTTTGCTAAAATTAACGTATTTTTGGAATTCAAAACTATTTATAATAAAAAAATATCACTATGTCATCTTTACCAGAAGCATACAAACATCCTTATAATTTTGATAAAAAATACAATAAGAGTGTAGCTTATTTTTGCATGGATTATGCAATCGATCAAAGTTTAAAAACCTATTCCGGAGGACTTGGTTTCTTGGCAGGTTCTCATATGAAAAGCGCCTACGATTTAAAACAAAATCTAATTGGAATTGGAATACTTTGGAAATATGGTTATTACGATCAAGTACGTAAACCTGATCAAACTATGGATGTTTTATTCCAAGAAAAAATATACAATTTTTTAATTGATACAAATATCAAATTCACTATTCAAATTGACGGTTATGACGTATGGGTAAAAGCTTATTTCTTAAAACCTGAAACATTTGGTACTGTTCCTATGTTTTTTCTTTCAACTGATGTAGCAGAAAATGATTACTTAGCAAAAACGACCACTTATAAACTTTACGACTCTGACCCAAGAGCAAAAATTGCTCAAACCATGGTTTTAGGTTTAGGAGGTGCTAAATTATTAGATCAGTTAAACTATCATCCTGATGTGTATCACTTAAACGAAGCACATGGTATTTCAGCTATCTTCCATGAATATAATAAAATTCATAATTTAGAAGAAATCAAGAAAAAATTTGTTTTCACTACACATACACCTGTTGAAGCAGGTAATGAAAAGCATGACATTAATTTACTAAATGAGATGGGCTTCTTTGGAGAAGTTCCTTTAGAAGAAGTTAGAAAAATTACAGGAATGCATGACGATACTTTTAATCATACATTAGCTACTTTACGCTTATCAAGAAAAGCCAATGGTGTATCAAAGTTACATGGAGAAGTAGCTCGTGAAATGTGGGGAAGTTATAATGGAATTTGTGAAATTGACCACGTCACTAATGCACAGCATGCTAACTGGTGGACTGATAAAGTAATTAAAGAAGCCGTTAAAAATAAAGATACAAAATCGTATAAAGCTCGAAAACTTCGTCTAAAAGAAAAGTTATTTGAAGATGTTGCAGACCAGACAGGTAAACTATTTGATCCGAATGTTTTAACTTTAGTATGGGCTCGACGATTTGCTGATTATAAACGTGCCGACTTGTTAACACGTGACGTAAAACGTTTTAGAGAATTATTAGAACGTGTTGAACAACCTGTACAAATTATCTGGGCTGGGAAACCTTACCCTATGGATTATAATGCCGTAGGAACATTTAACAAACTAGTTCATTTAGCTAAAGAATTTGATAATATGGCTGTTTTAGTCGGTTATGAATTAAAATTGTCACGTAAATTAAAAGAAGGATCTGATGTTTGGTTAAATACACCACGTGTTACGCGTGAAGCATCTGGTACTTCTGGAATGACAGCCGCGATGAATGGTTCTATTAATGTATCAACTAACGATGGCTGGATTTGTGAATTTATCAAAGACGGTAAAAATGGTTTTGTTTTACCGACAACAGATCATAACTTACCTTTACGTGAACAAGATCAAAAAGACATGGATAATTTATTCGATGTTATTGAAAACAAAGTAATTCCTACTTATTATGATGGAAAAGGAGCTAAATGGCAAAAGATTGTAAATCAATCTATGGCTGATGTAGTACCCTTCTTTGGATCTGATCGTTTTGCAGCTGAGTACTACGAAAAAATGTACTAATAAAATTATTATATCGTAATGTAAAAAGTGCTTTGAATTAATTTCAAAGCACTTTTTTATATTTCCTCTCTAATTAGTTTCTTAAGAAAAATATACGTAAACTCCTACTACAATTAAGCAAATCACCCCTCCTACCAATGTTGCGTACTTCCATGGTATTATATTCACTTTTCCTGAATCCGTCAATACAAAAGCCTCTTTTCTAGGATATATTTTTCCAATTATTAACATAATTAAAACATTCATAATAAACAAAATAGCCATTACATGTAAAAAATGAGGGTAATTTTCATCTCCTACCACATAAGGTTTTAATACAAATTGACTGATACCATATAAAACACTACCTAAAATTACAGCAATTTTAGCTGCCACTGCAGGTACATATTTTGTTAAATAACCTACTACAATAATCGTTAAAATAGGAATACTATAACATCCATTCACCTCCTGTAAATATCCAAATAAACCATCAGGAGCATTTGCTATAAGTGGCGCAATAAACATTGATAAAATGGCTAGTATAATTCCAAAAACCTTTCCTGCTTTAACTGTCTCTTTATCAGATGCCCCTTTATTAATATATTCTCTATAAATATCCACTCCAAACAAAGTAACCGCACTATTCAAACCACTATTAAACGAGCTTAAAATAGCACCAAATAGAACAGCTGCAAAAAAGCCAATTAAATAAGTAGGTAATACATTATTTACCAATATAGGGTAAGCTTGATCAGCAATTTTAATTTGATCAGCATACAAATGATACGCAATCACACCTGGCAAAACAACAATTAAAGGACCCAATATTTTGAGAAAAGAAGCTAACAATAATCCTTTTTGTCCCTCTTTTAAATTTTTTGCTCCAAGAGCTCTTTGAATAATAGCCTGATTGGTTCCCCAATAAAACAATTGAACCAACATCATACCTGTAAAAATAGTAGAAAAAGGAATATAAGAATCTGGACCTCCTATCGAATTCATATGCTCTGGATGATCAGTAAACAATCGATCTATTCCTTCACTCAAACTACCTTCTCCCATAACCATTAAACCAAAAAATGGAATTAACAATCCTCCAACTAATAATCCAATTGCATTAATTGTATCTGAAATGGCTACAGCTTTTAACCCACCAAAGATAGCATATACTGAACCTATTAAACCTATCCCCCATACGCATACCCAGATAGAGGTTGTATGACTAATACCTAACACATTAGGTATATCAAATATTGTACTAACAGCTACTGCTCCAGAATATAATACAATAGGTAATAAAATCACCACATATCCTGACAAAAACAATATTGAAACTATAGTTTTTGTCGTCTTATCATAACGTTCTTCTAAAAATTGAGGAACTGTAGTAATTCCTCCTTTCAAATAACGAGGCAATAAAAATAAAGCTGTAACAACCATTGCAATAGCAGCTAATGTTTCCCACGCCATAACCAAAATTCCTTGCTCAAAAGCTTGTCCATTTAAACCAACAATTTGTTCTGTAGATAAATTGGTTAACAATAAAGAACCTGCAATCACCGGAGCTGTCAAACTTCTTCCTCCCAAGAAATAACCATCCGATGATGATTCATTATTTGACCGTGTCATAAAATAAGATACGAATGCTACTAACAACGTAAAACCAACAAATGAGATAATTCCAACAAGTTCCATATTAAATTTAAGTTTTAAGAGTTCAATCTCCTATTTTTAATGTAGCTAATTTAGATGATTTGTCTATTATAAACAAGACTTTTTGAAAATAAATGTAATAAATACATTTATTTTTTATATATTTATACTCTCCTTGACTATTTTTATCTATTGAAACATCATTTAAAGAGTATTTTTTTTGAACTTGATCATTAAATTAACATAAAGTTTATGAAAACAAAACATGTACTCATTACTCCTTTATTGGGAGTTTTTAGCATTTCTCTATTTGCTAATAAAAACCTTGACCTTGTAAAGAACTTCTTTACACACAATGATAATATATCATTGAAAAACTCAAATAGTACTTCTTTATTCAATAGTTTAACAAAAACAAGCTTGTTTTAATTTTATATCTAATTTTTATCAAAAATTAATTATGAAAACAAAAATAATAACACTATTTCTATTTTTAGCTTTTTCATTATTCGGCCAAGATCAACCTAATATCATTATATTATTAGTAGATGACGCAGGATATGCCGATTGGGGTTACCAAGGATCAAAAACAGTTCAATCACCTAATGTAGATAAATTAGTATCAGATGGTATGAACTTCACACAAGGTTATGTAACAAATTCCGTTTGTGCACCTTCTAGAGCCGGGATATTAACAGGTCAATATCAAAATAGATCTGGTTTTGAATATAATATTGTAAAATATTCTCCTGCTCCATCATATAATCAAGAAGATGTGGGGTTAGAAGTAGGAATACCTACTATTGCTGATCGTCTTAGCGAGTTAGGATATTACACAGGTGCTTTTGGTAAATGGCACTTGGGTGAAGATGTAAGTAAATATCACCCTAAAAAAAGAGGTTTTGACTATTTTTATGGTTTATTAGGTGGTTCAAGATCGTATAATAAACGAGAAACCTCTTCTGATAAAAAATTAATGAGAAATTACACCTATGATGAACCAAAAGGTGATTTTTATCTTACTGATCTTTTAACTGATGATTTTCTTGAATTCACTAAAAAATCAAAAGAAAAAGACAAACCTTTCT
The DNA here is from genome assembly GCA_001880285.1 of Flavobacteriaceae bacterium UJ101. Taxonomy (NCBI): domain Bacteria; kingdom Pseudomonadati; phylum Bacteroidota; class Flavobacteriia; order Flavobacteriales; family Flavobacteriaceae; species Flavobacteriaceae bacterium UJ101. Next base: position 920,195 of record CP016269.1, read on the forward strand.
TTGCTTATATGGCTTACACTGCACCTCATGGCCCTTTTGAAGCAAAAGAAATTGATAAAAAACCTTTTGAAAATCTTGGCTTATCCACTAAAAAATTAAAATACCACGCAATGATCTACAACTTCGATAAAAATGTAGGAAGAATTGTAGATTATCTTAAAGAAGAAAACATGTATGAAAACACTTTATTTGTGTTTTTAAGTGATAATGGAGGTAAAACTATCGTTTCTAACAACGGTATTTTTAGAGGAGGAAAATCTAGTCAATATGAAGGAGGAATTCGTGTCCCTTTTGCAATGACTTGGCCTGCCAAAATTAATGCTAATTCAAAATATGATGATCAAATTATTTCACTTGACATAGCACCTACTTTAATTGAAGCTGCAGGTGGAACGGTTCAAGAATGTCAAGAGCTTGATGGTGTGAGTTTATTACCTATTGCTGAAAATCCTAATTTAAAAGCTCATGATGAGTTATATTGGAGAAAATTAGATCAATGGGAAATTGTTTCAGATGGAACTAATAAAATTATTATAAATAATAATGATTGGGGAGATAGTGATAATGATACCATTATGGTAGATTTAAACAATAACGCTCAAGAAGACCTAGAAAAAAATATTTATAATGAAAACCCTAACATTGCTGCACGTTTAGTCAATCTTCATAAATCTTGGAAAGAAGAGCTAGATCTTCCTCATTGGATTGGAGACAATGTTTTACAAAAAATTTGTTCAGATGCCTCATCTGCAAAAACTTGTTATAAACTTAAGAATCGTTATGCTAACTTCACAAAACCAGTAATTGAAACACCTGAATGTGTTGATCCTATTATCTATTATGTGAGTACTTCTTCTGGAAATGATAGTAATAATGGAACATCAAGTGACTCTCCCTGGAAAACACTAGAAAGAGTTAACACAGCTACTTTAAATCCAGGAGATCAGATTCTTTTTAAATCAGGCGATACTTTCTCAGGGCAATTAAATGTAGATCACTCAGGAACTAAAGGGAAACCTATTAAATTTGGAAAATATGGTACAGGAGATAAACCTATTATAGATGGAGCTAATGCACCTGGAGGAGCTTATTTAGCTGCTATTTATGTAAACAATCATGAATATATAGAGTTTGATGGATTACATATCACAAATGATCGTAAAATATCAAGAACTGGTGTTAGCAATAAAGAAGGTTATGGTATTTTAATTCATAATGATGGAGATCAAATTATGCATCACTTTAGATTCAATAATTTACATGTAGAAGGAGTTTATCCTATCAGTACTGCAGGACAGGAACATGATGATTTGAAATCAGCCGGTATCTATGTTAAAACAGAAGCTAATGAAGCTGGTAAAGAAAAACATATCAAAGATGTTATTGTTGAAAACAGTTATTTTACCGATACTCAAAAATTTGGCTTTTGGTCTCAACATAAAGGTGGCTCAGGAGATGAAATCATGGTTCGCAACATGGATTTTGTGTTACGAAACAATCATTTCTATAAAACAGGAGGATCAGGAATCACTCCAGGAAAAACTTATAACGTATTAGTAGAACATAATATTTTTGATTACCCTGGATCTAACATGGATTCAAGGATGGCGAAACGAGGAAGTGGAGCTTGGTTTTTCAATTGTCGAAATGTAATTGCTCAACACAATATTTCACGACATGCTCGAGGTGATGGAGATACTTATGGAATTCATATTGACATGAAAAACAAATATGTAATCGTACAATACAATTACAGCGAAGATAGTGAAGGAGGATTCGTTGAAGTTTTAGGAGATAATGAATACGCTACTTACCGCTACAACATTAGTGTCAATGATGCACTTAGAACAAAAAAAGGAAATACATTGTGGGTTTCTCCATATTCTTTCTCTTCAGGAAACACACGATCTGACAAAGTTTATATTTATAACAACTCTGTTTATTTAAACAAAAATACAACTGGAGGAAATATGAAACCTGGTCTTTACTTTGAGAGTAAGAATGTATACGTCTATAATAATGCCTTCTTTGCTGATGGAAACTCTTCCATGGGGATTAAAGAATATGTTGTAAAGACAGATTCGGGTACTGATGTTTACGTTGATCATAATTTATTCCAAGGTAATATAAAAGCAAACTTTATATCAAGAGATAAAAATGCAGTTCGAGGAAATCCTTTATATGCTACTCCAGGTTCTTTTGAAGCTGAGGGATACAAATTACTTGAAGGAAGTCCTGCATTAAACGCTGGGAAATCTTTTACTGAACCACCATTTCCTATGGCTGGACAAGGAATTTTCAAAGATATTACAGCAAAAGCAACTAAAGACTATTTTGGAAATCCTGTAGATTTAACAAGTTCTACTCATATTGGAGCATATAATGGAACTCCATTACCCAATACTAACCCTACTTCAAATATATACGAAGCTGAAAATGCAACGCTTTCAGGAAATGTCAATATACTTAATTGTAATCAAGCATCTGAAGGTAAAATGGCTTCAGGCTCTAATAATGGTGAAAGTAATCATGTTAACTTTGCTAATGTTACAGTTAATGAAACAGGAAAGTATAATCTTGTAATTAGTTATATGGCTACTTCTAATAGAAATCTTTCTTATAAGATTAACAACGGAGCAACACAAACTATTTCTGTAAATGCATCAGGTAGCTGGTGTTATCAAGGAGGAGCCCCAGCTAATAAAACTATTGAGATTAATTTAAATACAGGAGTAAATTCTATTAAATTCTTCAATTCACCTATAATTGATAAAATTGAAATAGTTCCAGCAATTAAAACAAGTTACGAAGCAGAAGAAGCTCAGTTAGCAGGAACTGCTGCAATTGGAAACTGTAATACTTCTTCCAATAATCAATTGGTAAAATCAATTTTAAACGGAAGTAATAATTCAGTTACCTTTAACAATGTTCAGACGACAGAAGCAGGTGCTTATACAATTAAAGTACATTACTTCTCAAACAATACTCGAACTTTCACTATTGAAACAAATGGTGTTGCAGTAAATCATTCTGTACCTAGAAGTGGAAACTGGTGCTACCAAGGAGGATCACCTAGCTCTAAAACGTTTACTATAAATTTAAACAAAGGTTCAAATACCATTAAAATCTATAATATTCATTCTTTAGATAGAATAGAGATCAACAAAGCAAATTCTTCTAGCAGAATAGTTGATACAATAACACCTTCTGTGAAAGAGGAATTAACACCTGAGTCCAAAATGGTTATTTATCCAAATATTGTTAATAGAGGAGAGTTTATTAACCTTAAAAACGTTAAATCATCTTCTATTGTTACAATTTATAACTCAAGTGGACAATTAGTTTATAAAGCAAATAACCAAACTCGTAATCATCAAAAAATTCCAACTAGTAGATTACGTTCTGGTATTTATTTTATAAAAATAATAGATGGAAAACAAACACTTAACTCTAAAATCATCATTAAGTAAGTTTAATTATTAAATTAAAACATCCCCTATAAAATCACTTATAGGGGTGTTTTTTCTAAAATACAAAATATGAAAACAAAACTTTTACTACTACTATTTTCTATCTCTTCCCTATTTTTAAAAAGTCAAGAAAAACCCAATATACTATTTATTATTGCTGATGATTTAGGAAAATATTTACCTATGTATGGTGACAGACAAGCACAAGCACCTACAATAGAAAAAATAGGAGAAAATGGATTGATTTTCGATCGTGCTTACAGCAATTTCCCTGTTTGTGGCCCATCAAGAGCCAGTATGCTTACAGGACTCTACCCAGAAACTATTTTTAATGAAACAGGAAAAGGTTATAATAATAATGACTTAAAAACTCATGAATTAGCAGACAAAATTTTAAAACAAATAGTTCCTGATGGAAAAACCTTAATGAATTATTTAAAAACAGAAGGAAACTATTATGTTCTTGGAGGAGGAAAAATCTATCATAGTGCAGAAAAATCACAAACCAACGATTATTCTAAAATGATCAACACCAGTAAACTCCCCGCTTATTCAAAAAATAAAAAAAATAAGGTAATTGTAGAAGATCACCATTACACTGAAGATTATGAACACCGAGATGGTTATTTAGCTAATAATTTAGAAAAAAAAATACGTGAATATGCCAATGGAATAATAGGTGATGGAAAACCTTTATTTATGACGATGGGATTACAAAAACCTCATGGTCCTTACGCTGCTCCCACTCATTATTTTAATGATTTTCCAATCGATAGAACGCATATAAATGTAACCTCTTTTTTCGATCAACCTAATGACGTACTTTCAACATATACATTATCACCAGCTGAAAATATTTTAAAAAATTATAAAGATGTTGCTTTAAATAGTGAAAATTATGTTGATATAGCTCTTGGGCAACGTTTTTCTAACCTAAAGCCTGAATTACAGAAAAAAATTGTTCATGGATATTATACCTGTATCAGCTTTATTGATCAACAAATAAAAAAAGTTGTAGATGTTTTAAAAGAAAAAGGATTATATGACAATACAATCATTATCATTACTTCTGATCACGGATATAAACTGGGACATTATGATCGATTAGGTAAATACAGTACACATGAAACAGATACTTCCGTTCCTCTTATTATTTCTGGACCTGGAATTACATCCAATACAAGAACCTCTTCAATTGCTCAACTTATTGATCTGTTCCCTACTCTTTGCGACCTTACCTCTACTCCAATTCCTGATTGGATTCAAGGAACTAGCTTAAAACCTATATTATCAGATCCAACTCAAAAAGTAAATCAATATAGTTATACCGTTGTGAATAAAGGAGGTAGTTGGCTAGGAAAAAGTATAATCAATGATGAAGGAATACGTTACACAAAATATGTAAATAAATTAACAGGTGATTATATAGACCCTCCCGGAAAATCACTTTCTCAAGAATTATATGATTATTCTAATGAAGTATATACCGCTGATAATAAAATATTAGATAACGAATACGCTCCTTTTATAACTAATTTATCTGAAGCAATCAACTCCTTCTTTACAACAGGAAATTATGCTAAAGTTGTAAAACAAAATTTTGTATACGAAGCTGAAGATGCTGAAATATCTGGTAAAACGGCTATAGTGAATTGTAATACCTCTTCAAATCAAAAGCATGTAAAATCAATTACGAGCGGTAATAATCATGCCGTTACTTTTAATAATATTATGATAGACGAAGCGGGAACATACAATATGAACCTTCATTATTTTTCTAATAGCTCTAGAACATTTAGTACACTTATTAATGGAAACACATCAAATTATTCGATTCCAAAAAGTGGCAAATGGTGCTATCAAGGAGGAACTCCTGCTGTAAAAACCATTAGTATCAATTTAAATCGAGGTATGAATACAATTAAAATCTACAATATTCATTCTTTAGATAAAATTGAACTTGACAAAGTAACTATTTCAGCAAAAAAAGTACCCTTACCGATAAGCACTACTATTCAAAATCAATTACCATCAAAACCCCAAATAGCAATCTATCCAAATATTGTTAACAAAGGAGAATTCATCAAACTTAAAAATGTAACCAAATTCTCCATTATTACCCTATATAATTCTAATGGGCAATTAGTATACAAAAACACATTAAAAAATAGTTCTTCTGAAGAAATACCAACAAGTAAATTACAGGCTGGCTTGTATTTCGTAAAAATTATAAACAACAAACAAATTTTCAACTCTAAAATAATGATTAAATAATAATATGTTAAACATCATAAACACCTATTTATTAACAAAATACTCTTAGATATTTTTATGAAACACTATTCTGTAAGAGTTACTTCAAAAAAACTAAACTATATTCTCAACTATTAAAAACCTACTTAAAGCAGGGTTAATTTGCTTTAATTATTAACTAAAAATGATTAGATTAGATGAAAACAAAAAGTACACTTACTTTCAGTTTGTTAGTTCTTCTTAGCCTTTCGCTATTTGCTAACAAAACTTCTGACCCTGTAAAGGATTCCTTTACAAACAATCATGTATTATTATCATGGTTGAACTATTCACTATTTTCCAATGCAACGGAAGAGAATTCTTCTATGATTTATGAAGCTGAAGAAGCTACTTTACATGGAAAAAACCCTCTTATAAGATCCTGTAGTTCTGCTTCTAATGGAAAATTAGTCACTAGAACCATAGATGGATCCTGCAATTCCATTACTTTTAAAAATATTAATGCAACTAAAGCAGGTTCTTATGATATTGTATTAGATTACATATCACCTGTAGAAAGAACTTTTACTATAGTACTTAATGGGGAAGTTACAAATTACACTATAGATAAAAGTGGAAAATGGTGCTATCAAGGGGGGGCTCCTGCTTCTAAAACAATTTCCGTAATTTTAAAAGAAGGTGCCAATACTTTAAAAATATACGACATCCATACCTTAGATAGAATCACCGTAAAAAAAACATCCGATGTTTATCATGTAAGTACTTCTGATGGAGATGATTCAAATGATGGATTTTCACCTCAATCTCCATGGAAATCTTTAGATCGAGTAAATCAAGCAGTTCTAGCTCCAGGAGATCAAATTCTTTTCAAATCAGGTGATACTTTTTTAGGACAATTAAATGTTGACCACTCAGGTACAGCTGAAAATCCTATTATCTTTGGACGATATGGTACAGGTGACAAACCTAAAATTGATGGAGCTAAGGCCCCAGGAGGAGCTTATTTAGCTGCAATTTATGTGAATAATCAAGAATATATTGAGTTTGATAATCTTTATATTACGAATGATCGTAAAACTTCAAGAGAAGGTGTTGATGATCTTCAAGGTTATGGTATTTATGTTCATAACTCAGGAACCAAACCTATGCATCATTTCAAATTTTCAAACTTAACTGTCGAAGGAATTTATGCGGTAAGTACTGAAGGACAAGATCATGATGCTTTAAAAACAGCTGGAATTTATGTTAAAAGTGAAAAAAACACTGTTCTTAATGAAGAAAAATACGTCAAAGATGTATTAGTTGAAAATTCTTACTTCACTAATATAGCAAAGTTCGGATTTTGGTCACAACATAAAGGTAATGATAGTGGCATAGGAAATGATATTGTAAATCGTAACAATGATTTTGTTTTTAGAAACAATCATTTCTACAAAACAGGAGGTTCTGGTATCACACCTGGAAGAACTTATAATGTATTAATGGAACACAACCTTATCGAATATCCAGGTTCTGATATGGATCCTCGAATGGCAAAAAGAGGAAGTGGTGCTTGGTTTTTTAATTGTCATAACGTTATTGCTCAATACAATAGAGTCTACCACGCTCGTGGTGAAAACGATACCTACGGTATTCATATTGATATGAAAAATAAATACGTAGTAGTCCAATATAATTATACAGAAGATAGTGAAGGTGGTTTTGCTGAGATACTGGGAGATAATGAATACGCAACATACCGTTATAACATTAGTGTAAACGAAGGTTTAAGAGCAAAAAAAGGGAATACACTTTGGGTTTCTCCTTGGTCTTTTTCACAAGGAAATACGCGCTCTGATAAAGTTTATATTTACAATAACTCCATTTATGTTGAAAAAAATACTAATGGTAAATTTATGAACCCTGGACTTGCCTTTGAAAGTAAAAACGTTTATGTATATAACAATGCTTTTCATGTAATATCAGGTTCTACCATTGGTGTAAAAGAATTAAAACTTATCACCGATGACGGAACAGATGTACATATAGACAATAACCTCTATCAAGGATATATCATTGAAGGATTTACAAATAAAGATCAGAATGCTATTTTTGATAATCCTCTTTATACCGACGCTGGAATTTTTGAAGCAGATGGTTACAAATTACAAGAAACCAGCCCTGCTTTAAATGCAGGTAGACCAATTGAAGAACCTCCTTTCCCAATGGCTGGTCAAGGTATTTTTAAAGATATTCCTGCTAAAGCTACCAAAGATTACTTCGGAAACTCTGTTGATCTTTCTAAAAAGGTACATATTGGAGCTTATAATGGTGCTCCTACTCCATACACAGGACCAAAAGAAGAAACACCTATTACAGGAAATGAAAACGGTATATATGAAGCAGAAGATGCTATATTCTCTGGGAATTCCATATTATCTTCTTGTGATGCTGCTTCAATGGACCTTATGGTTGGTGGAGTTGCCAAAGATGATAAAAGTGCCGTACTATTTCCTTATGTTGATGTAGAAGTTTCAGGAAATTATTATTTAGATATAAGTTACATAACAGGTGCTGCACGTACATTGTATTACAAAATTAATGATGGTAATTATATACCTCTAAAAGTTAATGCTACAGGATGGTGCGGTCAATTAGAACAGTCTGTGACCAATACTGTTCTAGTTAATCTAAAAAAAGGACGTAATACCATTAAATTATACAACGTTGGTAGCTTAGATAAAATCCAAGTTAGACTTAATGAAGAAAGCAACAATCTTATATATGAAGCTGAAAATGCAACCTTATCAGGTAATGCAAGCGTTATATCATGTGCTAATGCTTCACAAGAGTTAATGGTAAAAGAAGTTTCTGGTTCAAGTCAAAATGCCGTTACATTCTCAAATGTAAATATTGAAAACGAAGGAAGTTATAAGCTTCATATTCATTATATCTCTGGAACAGCTAAAACAGCTAGTTATAGTGTAAATAATGGATCGGCTCAAACAGTCAATACTCCTGCTACTGGATGGTGTAATCAGGTGACACAGGCTGCTACAAAAACCGTTTCAATAGCATTAAACAAAGGAAATAATGTGATTAAAATTTACAATATCGGTAGTCTTGATAAAATTTCTCTAGAAAAAACAGACGCATCTTCAGCTAGAAAGATTGTAAACCATTCTATCTCTTCTACCACTCAAGAAAAGTCTGATATTATTTTATATCCAAATATTGTAAGTAGAGGAGAATTTGTTCACCTTAAAAACACCAATCCATCTTCTACTATTGCTATCTACAATTCTAGTGGACAATTAGTTTATAAAAACAAAACTAAAAATAGTTCTTTTGAAAAAATTCATACCAACAAACTACGTTCCGGTATCTATTTTATAAAAGTAATAGATGGTAAACAAACCTTTAATTCAAAAATTATCATTAAATAAATCAGTAAATCACAACATCCCTATAAAAATATTATTTATAGGGATGTTTTTATAAAACCATTATATGAAGAGTATTTTATACACCAATAAATTTCATTTTTAAAAACTAAAAAATATAAAAAATTATAACTCACTTAAATACAGAGCATTACATATCTTAAAGATAAATTAATTAAAAACTTTTACGAAAAAAAATAAATGTATAAAATACATTTATTATCTTTAGAAAGAATTTAACACCAAAACTTTTATGAAAATGTTAATATTAAACCATGAGAAGTTATATCTCAAAAGGATGATAGGACTTATTTTGGTCTTGTTTATTAGTATTATCGGAACTACTAACTTATACGGACAAGAACAAAACAAAATTACGATTAAAGGAGTCGCCCAAGACAGTTCGGGAGAAGCACTTCCTGAAGTTTTAATTTATGAAAAAAATAATCCTGACAATGAAGTTTTCTCCGATATTGACGGGAACTATTCTATTCAAGCTAATCCAAACTCAACTTTAGTATTTGAATTTGTAGGCTTAGATACTCAAGAAATTGATGTAAATGGACAAACAAATCTAAATGCAACATTAGGAACAGCACAAACAAACGATATAAACGAAGTTATTGTGGTGGGATTTGGAACAACTACAAAAGCAAATGTAACAGGTGCTGTTTCACAAATTAAAATTGATGAAGTTTCACAGCCTGTATCCAATCCTACTCAATTATTATATGGGCAAGCATCAGGGGTAAACTTAGTTCAAAATAGTGGTGAACCAGGTAGTAACTCAACTATTAATATTCGTGGGGCAGGAATTGGAAGTACTCCTCCTCTCATTGTGGTAGATGGTATGATTGTCGATTCATTTGATGAAGTTTCACCTTCTGACATAGAAACCTTTACTATTTTAAAAGATGCTGCTTCAGCTTCTATTTATGGATCTCAAGCTGCAAATGGTGTAATACTTATTACAACTAAATCAGGTAAAACAGGTTCCATGAAAATTAACATAAATAGTTCTACTGGGTATACCACACCTACAACATTACCCGATATGTTAAGAAGCACAGATTATATGAATGCCATGAACGAACGTGAAATTTACGGTTTCGGGCAAGACCCTAATTCTATATACAGTGAAGAAGTTATACAAGCTTACCAAAATGGATCATTAGATAAAAATTATTATGGAGATACTGAATGGTTAGATGAATTATTCGGAACAGGTGCTTTTTCAGATCAATATTTATCAATTAGAGGAGGCAGTGAAAAAAGCAGGTATTTATTCTCCGCTCGATATAATAAACAAGAAGGGACACTAAAACATAATTCCGAACTGGATTCTTATCAAGTAAGAGCCAAGATGGAATTTGATATGACCGATTGGTTAACTCTAGGAACCAATATTACAGGAAATCAACGAGAAAGTATTTCTCCTAGACAAAGTATTGAAGATATCGTTCGAACTGCTATGCAAGCTAACCCATTACGTCCTGTTTATTATACAAATGGTGATTACAATGCAGTAGGAGCAACAGGCGTAGATGCTTTAAATTCTTTAGAAGATCCATCTTTAAGTCCTGTATACCGTTCTATTGACGGAAGAATTGAACGTGATCGTTTCCGATTAAACTCTCAATTTTATTTAAAAGTCAAATTATTAGAAGGCTTAACCTATGAACCTACCTTTAATTATAAATACAGTAATACAAATGTTCAACGTTTAACACCTACTTATACGTTATATGATGGTCCTGACAGAGCAAATATTGCTTTGCAAAGAACTGAAAACACATTATTTAGAAATGCAATTCTTCAAAAGGACTTCCAAATTGATAACTTATTACGTTATAAAAGAAACTTAGGAGAAAACCATAAAATAGGTGGTTTTATAGGACATCAATTGATTGTTGAACATGATGAAGGAACATTCAATACTACTGTTGAAAATCTACCAAGTGATGGATTATCTGGCTTAGGAAATGGATCATTACCTATAACAACTGGGCAAGCAGATTCTGAATTTAGAATGCAATCTTTTTTTGGTCGTTTGGAATATTCCTTCAAAAACAAATACTTATTTGAAGCTAATATGAGAGTTGACGAAGCTTCTGTTTTTCCAGAATCAGATCGTCAAGCCTTCTTCCCTTCTTTTTCTGCAGGATGGAAAATCTCTGAAGAATCTTTCATGAATCAATTTAAAAACCTTAATCTATTAAAATTAAGAGGTAGTTGGGGACAATTAGGAAACACGAATAATTTAAGACAAATCTCAGAAGCACCTTATTTACAGACTTATAATATTACTGACGGTTATATCTTAGGAGATGATGTACTAAATACAGGTATTACACCAGGACGTCTAGCTGAAGATTTAACTTGGGAAACTTCTGAAAGTTTGGATTTTGGTATTGATTTAAGAATGTGGAATGCCCTATCTATAACTGCTGATTGGTATAAGCGTGATACATATGACATTATTCAATTAGATAATACTCCTGATTTAGCAGGAACATTACCAGCCTTTATCAACTCTGGAGATGTACGCAACACAGGATTTGAATTTGCTATCGATTATAACAATAATCATAATGCTTTTAAATATAACATAGGAGTTAATTTTAATATTAATGAGAATGAAATCACTTCACTTCCTGAAGGAGACTATTTTACCGTTGACACCAGCACCCTTCGTATTATTAATCAAGTAGGACAACCTGTTGGATCATATTACGGGTATATTTTCGATGGAATCTATCAATCACAAGAAGAAATTGACAATGATCCTGCGGCTTATAACGGAGCTTTACCAGGATGGAAAAAATATAGAGATATTAGTGGCCCAGACGGAACTCCCGATGGTGTAATTGATGAAAATGACCGAACCATTATTGGAGATTCACAACCTGATTTCACTTACGGAATTAATGCAGGAGCTAGCTTCAAAGGATTTGATTTCATGGTTACATTTAATGGTGTTCAAGGTGTTGATCGATTAAGACCTCAAAATGGTTATGATACTGTTCAAGGGAACCTAACTACCGATTGGTTAGATCGTTGGTCTCCAACAAACCCTAGTAACGAATTACCTGTAATTGGTAGTGAAAGAACCAATTTTTCCTCTTGGAATATTGTGGATGGATCTTACTTAAGATTAAAAGTTGCTGAATTTGGTTATACCTTACCTAGTTCTTTAACAGATAAATGGAGTATTGATAAATTAAGGTTCTTTGTTAGTGGTACAAACCTACTAACTTTCACCAATTTCACAGATGGTTTTGACCCTGAAAAATTTGGTAACAATTGGCGTAATGAAAACTATCCATTAAACAAAACTTTTGTAATGGGGTTAAATCTTCAATTTTAAAAAACAAGATCATGAAAAAAACAAAATATAATTTTTTATGTTTAGTCCTATTCACAACAATTTTATCAAATTGTTCAGATGACTACATCACCGTTATACCAGAAGATAGTTTAACATCAGGATCCTTATGGCAAACAAAAAATGATGCTGACTTAGTCTTAACTGGTTGTTATAATGGTTTACAGCAAGACTACTTATATGCAGAGCGTAATCAAAACGATGCTGCCCTAAGAGAACGAGAATGTTTTACAGACAACTCTATGAATGGTTATTTGTATCAACGCTTCAATAATATTAAAAATGGTACCTTAACAACTGCTGATGAAATTCCCATTTCAAGACCATGGAATGCTTTATATAATGCTATTAGAAGAGCAAATGATTTGATTACCAATATTGATCAAATCCCTGATACTGAATTATCACAAGAGCAAAAAGAGATTTATTCAGCTCAAGCAAAAGTAATTCGTGCTTTAATGTATTACGAATTAACTACCGGATGGGATGATGTCCCTCTGATTTTAACACCTATTACAAGTGCAGAAGCAAAAGCAATGGTAAAAAACACAGCATTAGAAGTATACAATCAAATCGTTTTAGATTTAGAAGACGCTGCTAATGTATTACCTGATAGCTGGGGAGGAGATGAATATGGAAAAATGACAAAAGGAGCTGCTAACGCTTTACTTTCAAGAGTTCATTTATTCTTTTATGGATATCACGGTGTAAGTGATGCTTTACAAAAAGCTGCCGATGCTTCAAATGAAGTAATAAATAGTGGACAATATAGTTTATTTAATGATTATGGTAGTTTATTTACAGTTGCCAATGAAACAAGCCCTGAAATTATAATGTCGGTTCGTTTTACTGCTGATATTGGAGGTACTAACGGAGAAGGTTTTTCACATTCCTTTAATGGAATGCCTCAAAATAACAACCAACCTTTACCTAACTTAGTAAATGATTACTATTGTACTGATGGACTCCCTATAAATGAATCACCTCTTTATGATGCAAATAATGAAGAAGAAAATAGAGATCCTCGATGGGATGCATCCATTGTTTACAATGGAGAAAAATGGTTAGAAAACAGAAACCCTTTCAATGCAAGACCAGCGGGTAGAAGAACAGGTTATGCTATCGATAAATACATCATCAATAATAATGCTGATATACAAGCTAATAATGGTGGGCAAGATTGGTATTTAATTCGTTATGCAGATGTTTTATTAATGAGAGCTGAAGCTTTAATCGAGCAAGGAAATACAGGAACTGAAGTATATGATTTAATCAACCAAGTTCGTCAACGTGTAAACATGCCAATTATTGAAGATGTTGAAGGAAGTGGATTATCTCAAACTGAATTACGAGATATCGTACGTCATGAACGTCGCGTTGAGTTAGCATTTGAAGGAACTCGTTTTAGTGATGTAAAACGTTGGAATATAATGGAACAGGCTTATCTTGACAGTGCTGATGACCAAAAATTTAATGGAAACAGTCCTATTATTCCTGTTGTATTTCAAGGACAACGCAGTATTGTTCTTCCTATTCCACAAACAGAAATAGATAAAACCAATATGACACAAAACCCCGCATGGTAAAATACTATACCTCCTCTTTTAGAGGAGGTTTTCATCTTAATACACTTTTAAAATTACAATGTTTAGAATCCTTTTATACCATATAGTACTTCTTTTTTCACTGAGCATTTTTTGTCAAAACACTCATCCTATTGAAGAATGGGAAAACCCAGAAATTTTCCAAATTAATAGAGAAAACCCTCATGCTACTTTTTATCAATATGATTCTGAAGAAAAAGCATTATCTAATAAAGATTGGAAAAATTCTCCATTTTATAAATCTTTAAATGGAAATTGGAAATTTAAATGGGTAAAAACTCCTGAAGAACGGATTAAAAACTTTCAATCGTTAAACTATAATAATCATGATTGGGCAAGAATCCCTGTTCCTTCAAACTGGGAATTAGAAGGACATGGAATTCCTATCTACACTAACATTGTATATCCTTTTCCTAAAAACCCTCCCTTTATTGACCACAAGCACAACCCTGTAGGTCATTATATTAAAGAATTTACTGTTTCAGACCAATGGAAAAAAGATAAAATATTTTTACATTTTGGAGCAGTCTCAGGAGCTCTATATGTTTGGGTTAATGGTCAAAAAGTAGGTTACAATGAAGGTAGTAAAACTCCGGTAGAATTCGATATCACACCTTACATAAAACCTGGGAAAAATAAATTAGCTGTTCAAGTACTTCGATGGTCTGATGCTAGTTATATGGAAGATCAAGATTTCTGGCGCTTAAGCGGTATTGATCGAGATGTTTATATCTATACTACTCCTAAAACAACTTTAAAAGATTTCAAAGTCATTGCAGATTTACAAAATAATTACACTGATGGATTTTTAAAACTGGTTCTTCATTATGAAAACACCCCTCTTCATAAAGAACATTATCAAGTAGAAATCAAACTATTAGATCAAAACAAAGAATTAATAAGCATACAAAAACCTTTACTCTTTGAATCTAAACAAAAAGAATCCATTTCATTAGAGCAAACAATTCCCCATGTAAAACCATGGACGGCTGAAACTCCCCATTTATACACCCTACTTATTTCTCTAAAAAAAGAGAAAAAAACTATAGAATCCACACAAACTAAAATTGGTTTTAGAAATATCAAAATTAAAAACAATCAACTTTTAATTAACGGGAAAGCAATCTATTTTAAAGGAGTTAATCATCATGACCACGATCAAATCAAAGGACATGTTCCCAACGAAGAACTTACTTTAAAAGATTTACAATTGATGAAAGAAAATAACATCAATGCCATTCGCTGTAGTCATTATCCAAAAGACCCTCATTTTTATAGAATGTGTGATGAATTAGGATTTTATGTTATCAATGAAGCCAATATCGAATCACATGGAATGGGTCGAACAAATGATAATAAGCCTTTAGATGAAACAAACCATCCTGCTTTCAATCCTCATTGGAAAGATGCCCACCTAGATCGTACCATTCGCATGTACGAACGTGATAAGAACCATCCTTCTATCATTACTTGGTCATTAGGAAATGAAGCTGGAAATGGTCCTAATTTTTCTACAACATATAAATGGTTAAAAGAACATGATACCACACGCCCTACTCAATATGAAGATGCTACTTCTTATGAAAACACAGACATTCAAGCACCTATGTATGCACGAATTCCTGAATTAATTGAATATGCTGAAAATAACCCTAAAAGGCCTTTTATTTTATGTGAATACGCTCACTCAATGGGTAATAGCACAGGAAATCTTCAAGAATATTGGGATGTTATTGAAAAATATGATGTTTTACAAGGAGGTTATATTTGGGATTGGGTTGATCAAGGAATTTTAACTAAAGATGATAAAGGAACACCTTATTGGGCATACGGTGGTGATTTAGGAGGAAAAGATTTAGTTAATGCCAAAAACTTCTGTTTAAATGGTATTGTAAATCCTGATAGAACTCCTCATCCAGCATTAAAAGAAGTCAAAAAAGTATACCAATACATTAAATTTACTAATTTTAATAAAAAAACGAGCCAAATTACTATTTTTAATGGTTATGGATTTACAAACTTAAATCAATTTGATCTTTATTATACCATTCAAGAAAATGGAAAGATCATAGAAAAGCATACAATTCCTACTATTAGTTTAGAACCTTCTGAATCCAAAACCATTTCAATTAAACTTCCAGAAAATAATAAAGAAGGGGCTGAGCATCATATCACTTTTCATGCCCAAACAAAAAATAAATCCTCCCTTTTACAAAAAGGTCATGAAGTTGCTTTTGAACAATTTGAATTAAATCCAAATTGGAAAACCAAGTTTGATTCAACAAATTCAAAAAAAATTAAAATCTCACACTCAAAAAAACAATTACTTATTAAAAACCATTCTTTTACTATAAAATTCAATTCATATACAGGTGAATTAACTCATTTAAGTTATAACAAGGAAAATCTTATAGAACGTCCTATAAAACCCTATTTTTGGAGAGCACCAGTTGATAATGATTTTGGAAATAAAATGCCTAAGCGTTTACATGAATGGAAAGACATTACACAAAATTACATTTTTGATTCAATCAATACTCAAAAAACTTCCTACAGTTCTGTTAAAGTCAAAACATTCTATTCTTTCCCTAAACAAAATGGTTCTATAGAAATTGACTACACAATCAATTCTAAAGGGGAAATCTTAATAGAAAATTACTTGACAAATTTAAATCAAAACTTACCTGAAATTCCTCGTTTAGGAAATAACATTATACTGAAGAATCAATATCAAAATGTAAAATGGTTTGGGCGTGGTCCTGAAGAAAATTATTCAGATCGAAAAACAGGAAGTCCAATAGGAATTTATAATGCAAAAGTTGAAGATTTATATTTCCCATATAGCAGACCTCAAGAAAATGGGTACAGAACCGATATTCGATCAGTCATCTTCACAAATGAAAAAGGAAATGGAGTCGAATTTATTGCGCAAAATAACCTATTAAACTTTAGTGCACATCATCAATACAATGAAGATTTTGATCCTGGTACTAAAAAAGCTCAACGTCATACAATCGATATTAAAAAACGTAATTTCGTTAACATTAACATCGATTATAAACAAATGGGAATTGGTGGTGATACAAGCTGGGGAGCTAAACCACTTACTCAATATCTAATTCCAATACAAAAAGAATTTTATTATAGTTTTATTATTAAACCTATTCAACAATGAAAAAAAGCATTCTATCCATATTTCTTTTTTTAAGTCTTCTTGCTTTTAATCAGCAGAAAGTAAACATCGTTCATATTATAGCAGATGATATTGCTTACGATGATTTATCTTCTTTTGGAGCTAAAACCATAAAAACACCACATTTAGATCAATTAGCAAAAGAAGGTATGCGTTTTACTAATTTTTATGCTCCACATCCTACCTGCACTCCTTCTAGAGCAGCATTATTGACAGGTCGTTACTCTCCTAGAATGAATGACAATAAAGGATTAAGTATTTTATGGCCTCGTACAAATGATGGTTTAGACCCTAAAAAAGAAATTACACTTACTAAACTTTTAAAAGAAAAAGGTTATGCTACTGCTCTTATTGGGAAATGGCATTTAGGATATAAAAAAGAATATATGCCTCTAGCCCATGGATTCGATATTTTTTATGGGATTCCTCATCCTAATGATCATGGCCCAGAACGTGA
The DNA here is from genome assembly GCA_001880285.1 of Flavobacteriaceae bacterium UJ101. Lineage (NCBI taxonomy): Bacteria > Pseudomonadati > Bacteroidota > Flavobacteriia > Flavobacteriales > Flavobacteriaceae > Flavobacteriaceae bacterium UJ101. The sequence continues at coordinate 937,979 of CP016269.1, forward strand.
CTGGAACATGGGTACTCATGACTTACCTCCTATTCCCTTAATTGAAGGAAACGATTTAATAGATGAATTAGAAAACTATGAATTAGCAGAAATGCCTGCTAAATTTACGCGAAGAGCTTGTAAATTCATACGAGAAAAAGCTAAAAGTAAAGAACCTTTCTATTTACAGTATTCTAATATTGAAACACATACACCATGGTTTGTTCCTATGGGGTTCTCTGGAATGTCCGAAGCAGGAGAGTATGGTGATGCTATGGAATACTTAGACCGAAGTGTTGGAACCATCATCAAGCAATTAAAAGAAAGTAATGTACTTGATCAGACCATTATTATATTCACAGCGGATAATGGAGCTCTAGCTCATCGCTATCCTGAGTTGGAAGAAGGATATGGGAAATATGCTATGGTTGATAAAGAACTAGCCGACAATCGTCTTTTTCGTGATGGGAAATACCAATCTCGCTACGAGGGAGGATCTCATGTTCCTTGTATTATAAAATGGAATAATATAATTCCTGAAAACACAACGAGTGATCTTATTATTGATGGGACTGACCTTTTTACAACTTTATTAACTCTTGCTAATGCTAGAATTCCTTCTGATCGAATTATTGATGGGAAAAATATATTACCTATTTTAAAAGGAACATCTTCCAAACCTATTCGTAACACTTTTTATGCTTTCGGACCTAAAAGTGTACTCATGAGTGTACGTTATCATGATTGGAAATTAGTCATTCCAAGTCCTGCTGGTTGGGATTGGCCTGCTTTAACACAATATGAATTATACAATTTAAGCAACGACCCTAAAGAACAGCAAAATATTGCTTCACAGCACCCTAAAATTGTAAAAAAGATGACTCAATTAGCCAATCAAGCTAAAAAAGATGTTATAAACAATACTCCTTTAAAAACACTCAACTAAACCATGAAATTATTTTATATCCATACATACTTTAAAACTTTTCTCATTACACTTTTAAGTAGTTCGTTTTCTGTAGCTTCATATGCTATAGAAAAGCCTAAAAAACCCAATGTAGTCTTCATTATTTTAGATGACATGAATGACTATGTTGGGTTTCTAAAAGGCCATCCACAAACCCAAACACCTAATTTGGACCGTTTAGCAAATCGAGCTATTGTATTTGAAAATGCTTATGCAACAGTACCTGTTTGTGCACCTTCTAGAGCCAGTTTATTTACAGGTATTTACCCTTTTCATTCTAATGTTTATGGTTTTAACCCTTGGTATAAAAATGAAACTTTAAAAAACTCTAAAACTTTAATAGAGTATTTTTCCGAAAATGGTTATAAAACCTATGGAGCAGGAAAAATAATGCATCATAAATTAAAAAGTATTTGGAATGAGTTTGGTCCAGGCCCCGATTATGGTCCTGTTTGGTATGATGGTGAAAAAACAGTTGCGCACCCATCCGTTCCAATACCTTTTCATGATATTGGACCTATTGATGGTTCTTATGCTCCTATGACCCAAAAAGGAACAAATCATGACTCTGATCATTTCATTGGCTGGTACAGTAAACGCTATAAAAAGCCTTTTGTTTATCATTCGGATAATAATCGAGATGAATTACCTGATGAACTCACCGCTAACTGGGGTGTCCAAGAACTTCAAAAACTTGATAAGCAAAAACAACCTTTCTTTATGGCTCTAGGCATGCTAAAGCCACATACACCACTTCATGTTCCTGAAAAATACTTTAAAATGCATCCTTTGAAAAATATTCAACTACCCGATTTTATAGCAAACGATATTGATGACACACATTATAAAGATAACTTTTCAAATGAAATGAAAGGACCAAGATACTATCGTTTAATTAAAGAGGCTTATAAAAAAGATAACGAAGGTATAAAACGTTTCATACAAGCCTATTTAGCTTGTATTTCATTTGTAGATGAACAAATAGGAAAAGTAATCAATCAAATTGAGAATTCTTCTTTAAAAGAAAATACCATTATTGTATTAACGAGTGATCATGGATTCAATATGGGACATAAAAACTATCTTTTCAAAAATGCTTTGTGGGAAAAAAGTACACGTGTTCCTTTACTTATATATGACCCTTCATCAAAGCATCGAATAATAAAAGATCCTGTTTCTTTAATTGATTTATATCCCACTTTAAAGAATCTATGTCATCTCTCAGGAGACACAAAAAAGAACAGCCAAGGAGCCGATTTAGATGGCAAAGACCTTACTCCTTATATTATCAAAAGAAAACTATATCAAAAAGATACACCTTTTGCATTATCCCTTATTAAAACAGAAGGAAATTCATCTAAAAAAGAAGACCAACATTATTCTATTCGAACTAAAAAATGGCGGTATATTTTATATAGCAATGGAGATGAAGAGCTTTACAAGCACCACAATCAAGATAGGCGAGAGACAAAGAATTTAGCTTATTCCACCTCATATCAGAAGAAGAAAAAACAATTAAAGGAACTATTATTAACCTCAATTAACCCTTAAAAACTTATTTATGAAACATTATATTGTATTCGTAAGCTTTTTAGTACTATTGTTAAGCTGTAAAAATAAACAACCCATTTCTAAATCAACAGATTCAGATATAAAAAATACAGAAAAACCTAATATCATTATTATTTTGACAGACGATCAAGGATATGCTGATGTAGGATTCAATGGTTGCAAAGATATTCCTACACCCAATATTGATCGAATAGCAAATCAAGGAGTAAAATTCACTAACGGTTATGTTACGTATCCTGTCTGTGGACCAAGTCGAGCTGGACTAATCACGGGTCGTTATCAATCACGCTTTGGGTTTGGGCGAAATCCTATATGCGATCCTGACGAACCTACTTTTGGGCTACCATTAAGTGAAAAAACCTTAGCAACTGTCTTAAAATCGAATGGTTATACCAATATAGCTTTAGGGAAATGGCATCTAGGAACTCATGAAACATTACATCCTTTAAAAAGAGGGTTTGATGAGTTTTTTGGTTTTTTAAGTGGTGGACATCAATATTTCCCTGAATTATGGACATTAAATGATATCTCTGAAATACAATCTCAATTTGATGGATACAATACCAAACTCTTGAAAAACAATACACGAGTTGATGAAAAAGAATATTTAACCGATGCTTTATCACGACAAGCTGTAACCTATATTAAAGAAAATAAAGAGAACCCATTCTTTATGTATTTAGCTTACAATGCACCACACACACCTATGCAGGCTACTAAAAAATACTTAGACCGATTTCCTAATATCAAAGACTCCAAACGCAAAACCTATGCTGCTATGGTAAGTGCTGTTGATGATGGAGTAGGAATCATTTTAGATGAATTAAACAAACTAAATCTTGAAGAAAATACATTAGTATTCTTTTTATCAGATAATGGTGGACCTGAACAACACAACGCCTCTGACAATGGTCAATTAAGAGGAGGAAAAAGTGACCTTTTCGAAGGAGGCATACGGGTTCCTTTTGCTTTACAATGGAAAGGTCACATTCCTTCTGGAACTATCTATGATAAGCCTATTAGTTCTCTCGATATTTTTGCTACAGCTGTAGAAGTTTCTCACACCAATATTTCCAATAACAAAAAATTAGACGGCGTAAATCTAATCCCTTTTATTACTCATAAAAAAGAAGGTGTTCCTCATGATTATTTATTTTGGAGAAAATTTGATTCTCAACAATACGCTGTTCGAAATGGAAATACCGACTCAAAAATGATCATTTCTAAAAAAACAAATGGATTGTATCATTTGCATGAGGATATTGGAGAACAAAATAATCTTAAAGATGAAAAATCATCTGAGTATGAAACGCTAAACAATTTACGTACAGAATGGGAAAAAGGACTTATTCCTCCCATTTTCAAACCATTAAAACAACACAAACAACATTTTGAAGAACGAAACAAAAAATTAAACAACTAAAACCATGAAACAGCTTATTTTCTCCATATTCCTTTTCTTTTGCATATTTAGCTGTAAAAATAATCACCCTAATCCTAAGGTTAACATAGAAAAACCTAATATTATTTACATCTTAGCAGACGATTTAGGGTATGGAGATTTAAGTTCTTATGGACAAAAAAGATTTACAACTCCTAACATAGACCAATTAGCAAAAGAAGGTAAAATCTTCACACGTCATTATGCAGGATCTACAGTTTGTGCCCCTTCCCGATCTAGTTTATTAACTGGCTTACATACAGGTCATACTCCCGTCCGAGGAAATAAGCGACATGATCCAGAAGGGCAATGGCCTATGCCAAATGATACTTTTACCTTAGCTGAATTACTTAAAGAAAATGGTTATAAAACTGGTGTTTTTGGTAAATGGGGGCTAGGTTATCCTAATTCAGAAGGAGATCCCTTAAAACAAGGATTCGATGAATTCTACGGATACAATTGCCAACGTCTTGCACATCATTATTACCCAAGATATCTTTGGAAAAACAATACAATTGATTCTTTACCTGAAAATTCAGGAAAGAACAAAGGATCCTATGCACCCAATCGCATTCATAAAGAAGCCATGACTTTTCTAGAAAAGAATAAAGACAATCCTTTTTTTCTTTACTATGCAGCTGTAGTTCCTCATGCTGAATTAGCAGTACCAGAACCCTATTTAAATAAATTTAAAGGAAAATTAGGAAAAGAAAAGCCTTATAAAGGTTATGATGACGGTCCTCGATATCGTGAAGGGCCATTTGAATCCCAAAAAGAACCTCATGCAACCTTTGCTGGAATGATTACCCATTTAGATGATCGAATTGGAGAAATTATGAGAAAAGTAAAAGAATTAGGTATTGAAGAAAACACCATCATTGTTTTTACTTCAGATAATGGTCCACATATCGAAGCAGGAAGTGATGTAAATTATTTTAACAGTAATGGAAATCTTCGAGGTGTAAAACGTGATTTATATGAAGGTGGAATTCGTGTTCCTATGATTATCAAATGGAAAGATCATATTAAAGAAAATTCAAAAACAGATCATGTTTCTGCTTTTTGGGATGTTATGCCTACCGTTGCTGACATTTTAAATATAGAATTAAAAACACCTACAGATGGACTCTCTTTTTTACCCACACTTTTCAATCAGAAACAACCTCAACATGATTATTTATATTGGGAATTTCATGAAAAAGGAGGACGTGTAGCACTTCTAAAAGATGATTGGAAACTGATCAAATATGATATAAATAAAACCCCTCAGAAAGAATTTGAACTTTACAATTTAAAAGAAGACCCTTCTGAACAAAACGATTTGGCAGCAAAACATCCTCAAATTGTAGATAAATTAAGTACTTTGCTCCTCAATGCTCGAGAAGAATCAGACGTTTTTAAATTTAAAAAAAACATTAAGCCATGATGAAGAATCTTCTTACATACAATCTATTTTTATGGATTTTTTTATGCTGCTCTTCATGTTCTTCTAAAAAAGATGAAACAACTCAAAAAAAACATCCCAATATTCTATGGATTGTTTCTGATGATTTAGGAACTGATTTAGGCTGTTATGGTAATTCCCTTGTCAAAACACCTCACTTAGATCAATTAGCAAAGCAAAGTATTCTTTTTACCAATATGCATTCTGTTACCGCAGTTTGTTCCCCAAACAGATCCTCTTTAATCACAGGAGTTTACCCAACAAGTATCGATTGTCATCAACATCGAACACAATTTAAAAAACCACTTCCTGACAGCATAAGACCAATTACTGATTATCTAAAAAAAGCAGGTTATTTTGTAAGTAATGGAGATTCAAAAAATAAATCAAAAAAAGGAAAAACCGATTATAACTTTATTCATAATTCTGATTCTTTATTTGATGGCACTCATTGGAGTCAACGAAAAAAAGGACAACCCTTTTTTGCTCAAATTCAAATCTATAATCCTCATCGTCCTTTTAAACGTGATACTTTAAATCCTATCAATCCTGACTTTATACAACTTCCTCCCTATTACCCTAATCACAAACTAGCTCAAAAAGATTGGGCATATTATCTTGAATCTGTTCAATTAGTAGATCGAGAAGTTGGAAAAATTTTGAAAGATTTAGAAAATGATGGATTATTGGATAATACTATTATCTTTTTCTTCGGAGATCAAGGAAGGCCTCATCTAAGGAGTAAACAATTTTTATACGATGGAGGAATCAATACCCCCTTATTAATAAAAGGGATTAAAAATAAAAAAGGAATTGTAGATACTCAATTGGTAAGTACTGTTGATATTCCTGCTATGACATTAGCATTGGCTAATATTTCTATCCCAAATTATATTGCTGGACTTAATATTCTAGATTCTACTCTATCTAGAAATCATATTTTTTCTATGCGTGATCGTCGAGATGAAACTGTCGATAGAATTCGAGCTATCCGAACACAAAACTTTAAATACATCAAAAATTATTATCCCAACAGACCTTATACACAACCCAATGTTTATAAAAAATTTCAATATCCAATGTTAACCTTAATGCGTGTTTTGAGTAAACAAAAGCTTTTAACTCCTGAACAAGCACAATTTTTAGCAACAAATCGTCCTAAGGAAGAATTATATGATTTAAAAAACGATCCTTTTGAATTGTATAACCTTGCCGAAATTTCTCAATTTCAAACCCAAAAAGATGAATTAGACTCCCTATTAAAATATTACGTTAAGAAGTACGATCAAGGAGTCTATCCTGAACCTAAATCTGAAACGGATTATGCTTCTAAAATTATGCAAGAACGTTGGATTAAACGAATGAAAAAAAGAGGACTTTCTCCTAATATCACAGATGAAGAATACCTTGAATATTTTGAAAAGAATTATTAAAATTTGCTTTTTATATGAATCTAACCAATACAATAAAACAACATACTTTCGGTAAACTAAATGATAATACCATCGTTTATAACTATATATTAAAAAACAAAAATGGTATTCAAATGGAAGTGTTAAACTATGGTGGAATTATACGCTCATTAAAGGTTCCTGATGCAAGCGGAAATTTCGAGAATATTGTTTTAGGATTCGATTCTTTAGAGCTCTACTTAAAAGATCCTTATTATTTAGGAGCTATTATTGGACGCTATGCTAACCGTATAGCAAATGGCCGTTTTTCTTTGGATAATCAAGTCTACACATTAGCTCAAAATGAAGGAAAACACCACTTACATGGAGGTAAAAAAGGATTAAGTAGAGTAATTTGGAATGTAACCCCTATTGAAAAACGACATGCATGTGGACTAGAGTTAACTTATACAAGTCATCATATGGAAGAAGGTTACCCAGGAGACTTAACTCTTTCTATTTTATATTTATTGACTGATGAAAATGAATTTCAGATTGAGTATAATGCTCATACAAATAAAAAAACCATCATCAATTTGACTCAACATTCTTATTTTAACCTCAGTGGGAAAAAACAATCGATTTTAGATCATCAAGTAAAATTAAATGCGAATTATTACTTGCCCGTAGATGATAATTCAATTCCCACAGGCGAAAAAAGATCCGTTAAAAATACTCCTTTTGATTTTAACCATTACAATTCATTTCAAGAAAGAATACTTTCTTCAGAATTAAAATCAACTAAAGGCTACGATCATTCATGGGTTTTAAATAAAGAAAAAAAAGCACATCTAGAATTTGCAGCTAAAATAATAGACCCTACAAGTCATAGAGCTATTAGTGTCTACACCACTGAACCTTCCATTCATCTTTACACAGGTAACTCTCTTAATAACAGATTTTTAAAACAAGGTGCATTTTGTTTAGAAACTCAACATTTTCCTAATTCACCTAATCAACCTTCTTTTCCTACTGTTGTATTAACCCCAGAAGAAAACTATTTCTCAAAAACAGTTTTCCAATTTTCTATCAAATAAATTAAATGTATTTTGTACATTTGTTATGTGTCACTTATAATTTAACATCTATTAGCATGAAACAATACATCTTATTCATTTTATTGACTACTTTTTTAGTATCATGTAATAAAGCATCTAAAAAAGATAAAATTGAGAATACAACTCCCTCAAAAACTGTAACAAAACCCAATATTGTTCTTTTTTATGTGGATGATTTAGGATATGCTGATATTGGAAGCTATGGAGCAATAGGAGTCGAAACACCGAATGTAGATCGATTAGCTCAAAATGGAATTCAATTTACTGATGCTCATAGCTCTGCAGCAACTTGTACTCCATCTCGTTATTCATTATTAACTGGAGAATATGCTTTTAGAAATAAGGCCGCTATCTTACCAGGAGATGCTCCTTTACTTATTCGGCCAGGAAAACCTACGTTGCCTCAAATGCTTAAAAAAGTAGGGTATAAAACTGCTGTCGTAGGAAAATGGCATCTAGGACTAGGTGATGGTCAAGTAGATTGGAATAAAGATGTTAAACCAGGACCTTTAGAAATTGGTTTTGATTATAGTTTTTTACTTCCTGCAACTGGAGATCGTGTTCCTACTGTCTATTTAGAAAATCATTCTGTTACTAATTTAAATCAAAATGATCCTATTGAAATAAGTTATAAAAAACCTATTGGAAAACGCCCAACAGGTGTCTCTAATCCTGAATTATTAAAACAAAAGGCCGATTTACAACATAGTGCCACTATTGTCAATGGTATTAGTAGAATTGGTTATCAAAAAGGAGGAGAATCTGCATTGTGGGTTGATGAAGAATTTCCTAATGTTTTTACTCAAAAAGCCAAACAATTCATTAACACCAATAAAGATGAACCATTCTTTTTATTCTTTTCATTTCATGATATTCATGTTCCACGAGTTCCTAATAAACGTTTTCAAGGAAAAAGTACTATGGGTCCTCGAGGAGATGCTATTGCTCAAATGGATTGGATGACAGGAGAAATTATTAAAGAATTAGAAAAACTAAATCTTGATAAAAACACATTAGTTATTTTTACAAGTGATAATGGGCCTGTATTAGACGATGGGTATGCAGATCAAGCTGTAGAACTCATTGGAGAACATAATCCCTCTGGAATTTTCCGAGGAGGAAAATATAGTGCGTACGAAGCTGGAACAAGAGTTCCGATGATTACTTATTGGCCAGAAAAAATCCAAACAGGAAAAAGTGATGCACTAATTAGCCAAGTTGATTATTACGCCTCCATTGCAAATCTTCTAAACATCCCTTTAGATAAACAAGAAGCCATAGACAGCAAAAATATAATAAATGCTCTATTAGATTCCTCACAAAAAGCAAACACTCAAATTTTAGAAGAATCCTATACATTAGGAATACGAACAGATGAATGGAAATATATTGAACCTTATACAGGGGAATTACCTAATTGGATGAAAAATAAAGATATTGAAAACGGAATACTTCCCAAAAGTCAATTATTTAACATAAAAAAGGATCCTTCTGAACAAAATAATATAGCAAAGGAAAATCCAGAATTAGTCAAAAAATTTAAAGAACAAATACAAAAAATTGTTGAAAAATAGTAGCTTATTAAAACATCATAACAAAAAAACTATCGTATCATGATAGTTTTTTTATTTTAATATGTTTTAGTATTAGCCTATATTTGCTAAATGAAATTATTAGACTCTACACTGGTTTATGAAGGTCAAGAGAAGTTTTTATTAGCTGTTGATTGTATCATTTTTGGTTTTGACATGAATAGTATCAAGCTCTTACTCTTCAAAAGAAAAGTAGAACCTTTTAAAGGTTCTTGGTCTTTAATTGGTGCTTTCATGAGAAAAGATCTCACTTTAAATAAATGTGCAAAACAAATTTTATTAGAGTCTACTGGGTTAAAAGATGTTTATTTAGAAGAAATTAAAACCTATAGTGAAATTGACCGTGATTCAGGAGAGCGAGTAATTTCTGTTTCCTATTTTAGCCTTATTCGTATTGATGAATTAAAAATCAAAGAGGCTAAACAATATGATGCTCATTGGTTTGATTTAGAGGAAATTCCAGAACTAATTTTTGATCATAAAATTATGGTTGAAGATGCTATTGAAAAATTAAGAAAAAAAGCGCGTTACCAACCTATCGGATTTAATCTTTTACCTGAAAAATTTACCATTCCACAATTACAGATTTTGTATGAATGTATCCATCAAAAATCATTAGACATGAGAAATTTTAGAAAAAAAATCATGTCATTAGATATTTTAACAAAAACGGATGAGAAAGATACATCTGGATCTAAAAAAGGTGCTTTTTTATATAGTTTCAACAAAGAAAAATTCCAAAAACTAATCGAAAAAGGATATAACTTCGAAATATAATTTTCCATAATCATACGATTTTTTAATAAGTATTTTTATATTTGAAAAAATAAATGTAAATTGTACATTTATAAAAAATACTATTTTATTCGATATCTTTTACCCATGATAAAACAAAAAGTAATTGACCATTTTAAACTTCAGTATAAAGAAAATCCTATTTTAATCAAATCACCTGGTAGGATTAATATTATAGGCGAACATACCGATTATAATTTAGGGTTTGTATTACCCGCATCAATCGATAAAGCTATTTATTATGCTTTTTCCAAAAATGACGATAACACCATTAATATTCATTCACTAAATTATCCTGAAAAAATTATTTTTGATACAAAAGGTAAAAGTGTATTTACCTCTTTTTGGGGAAAATATTTTGAAGCCATTATTCAACTATTAAATGAAAAGGGTTACACATTAAGTGGTGTAAATTGTGTTTTTGGAGGGAATATCCCTATTGGAGCTGGGCTTTCTTCTTCTGCAGCTTTATGTTGTGGATTTATTTATGGTTTATCGAACACTTTAAACTTATCTATCTCAAAAAAAGAAATTGCTTTCATTGCCCAAAAGGCAGAACATATGATTGGCTTGAATTGTGGAATCATGGATCAATATGCTGTTTTATTTGGTCAAAAAAACAAGGCTATATTCTTAGATTGTAAAACTTTAACACATCAAGAAATCCCTATTAACTTACCTAATTATAGTTGGGTATTAATTAATTCAAATATCAAACATGAACTTGCCATAGATTCTGAATATAATGTTCGTAGAACTTCATGTGAAAATGTAGTAAACGAAGTAAAAAAACAAAACAAATCAGTTCAAACACTTCGTGATGTAGATTTTATTACACTTGAAAAAATTAAAGAGTCTATTCTACCAATAGATTATCAACGAGCTCACTATATTTTAAAAGAAAATGACCGAGTTCAAAAAATGGTAAAAGCTTTAAAAAATGGAGAAGCCAAAACAGCAGGTTCCCTTTTATTAGAAGGTCACTTGGGAATGTCTAAAGAATTTCAAATTACAACACCTGAATTAGACCTCTTGGTAGAAATCAGTCAAAATACAGAAGGGGTTTTAGGATCTCGAATGATGGGAGGTGGATTTGGTGGATGCACCATCAATTTAATTAAAACAAAAGAAAAAGAAAAAGCTGTTCAATCCATTTTAAAACATTATCAAGAAAAAACAGATATTCAAGCGGAATCGTATGACTTAAATATCGATCATTGTGTTAAAGAAATTGACTTATTACAAGAAGTTTAAAAAGAATACCAATATCATAATCAACTTATAGAAACATGAAACCCAATTTTAGCGAACACCCACATAAACGTTATAATATTTTAACAGGAGAATGGATTTTAGTTTCTCCTCATAGAACTAAGCGTCCTTGGCAAGGAAAAACAGAAAAAACCAATCAAAAGGAAGATATTACTTATGATGAATCATGTTACCTGTGCCCTGGTAATACTCGAATTAATGGTGAAATTAATGACGATTATACGGATACTTTTGTTTTTCAAAATGATTTTGGAGCATTACTACCTGACACCCCTAATTTTGAATATGAAAAAGGCTTATTAAAAGCTTCTGGTGAAAGTGGAATATGTAAAGTCATTTGTTTTTCACCTAATCATTCTTTAACTATTCCTGATATGGAAATTTCTGATTTAGTGAGTGTAATTAATGTTTGGCAAAAGGAATATAAAGAATTGGGGAGTTTGCCAGAAATCAATCATGTACAAATTTTTGAGAATAAAGGGCAAATTATGGGTTGTAGTAATCCACATCCTCATGGGCAAATTTGGGCACAACGATCTATTCCTACAGAAGTATTAAAAAAGACAGAACAACAAAAAGCTTATCATAAAAAAAATGGGAAACATTTATTAGCTGATTATATTCAACAAGAAATTGAAGAAGATGTTCGCATTATTTCACAAAATGAAACCTTTGTAACCTTAGTTCCTTTTTGGGCAGCATGGCCTTATGAAGCAATGATACTACCCAAAAAACCTATGCAACATATTGGACAAATGTCTGAATACGAGAAAATAGACTTTGCAAAAGAATTAAAAACTCTAACACAAAAATTTGATGCTTTGTTTAATGTTTCCTTTCCTTATTCAGCAGGAATTCATCAAGCTCCAACCGATCAAAACAACCATGATGAATGGCATTGGCATATGAGTTTTTACCCTCCTCTTTTACGTTCTGCTACAGTAAAAAAGTTTATGGTTGGATATGAAATGTTTGGAATGCCTCAACGTGATATCACAGCTGAAAGTGCTGCTAAAATATTACGAGAGTTATAAATACATCGCTTTTAATAGTTTAAGTAGTTTTGGATTAAAAAGCGAAAAAATCCATTCCGAATTATACCGGAATGGATTTTATATTACTTTAAAAATTAATCTTCAAAATACTGATCATATAAATAAATCAAGGAAGTCATCGCTGCCGCTCCTAACTCCAATTCTCGCTCATTAACTTTATCAAAAGTATCTAACACTGTATGATGATAATCAAAGTAACGTTGTGAGTCAGGTTTAAAACCATTTAAAATAATTTCAAACTCATTTTTTAATGGTGAAATATCTACCCCAGGATAACCTTTATCAAATTGATGCACACCATATGGTTCTAATAGTTTCCTCCATGATTTAAACCTTTCTACTATTGTATTATTCTTTGTATCAATTGAAAAACCTCGAGGCGTATGTCCTCCTGCATCCGACTCTAAAGCAATAATATGTTGTTCTCCCTTTTCTTTCGCTTCTTTTGCATATTTTTTTCCTCCTCGATTACCATTTTCTTCATTCATAAAAAATACCACACGAATCGTATGTTTAGGTTGGATATTTAAGGCTTTAAAAGTTTTCAAAACTTGTAAAGAATGTACCACTCCTGTTCCGTCATCATGTGCTCCTTCTCCTACATCCCAAGAATCTAAATGACCTCCAATAGTAATAATTTTCTCTGGATATTGAGACCCCTTTATTTCTCCAATTACATTAAAAGATTGTACATCAGGAAGTGTTTGACAATTTTGTTTAAAATAAAATTGCACTTCTTTATTATCTTTCAAAGCTTTGCTTAATTCTTCCGCTCCTTTTGTACTAATCGCTGCAGTTGGAACCTTTTGCTCTTCCTTTAAATCTCCATATGTCATCACTCCCGTATGTGGATAATCATCAATTTGAGTAGTTAAAGAACGTGTAATAACGGCCTTAGCTTCTAAGGAACCTGCCACATGTGCTCCCCAAAAACGCATTCCAGAGCATCCTCCATATGCATGAAATGTATTGATCAATGTTTCATCCATCTTTTGATTAATGAATACTATTTTTCCTTTTACTTTTTCTCCTAATTCTTTTAAATGATCTATACTTTTCACTTCAATTACTTCTCCTTTCAATCCTTTTTCAGGTGTAGCAACAGAACCTCCTAAGGCCAAAATTTCAACAGGAAATTTTTTATTTTTAATAATAAAATAAGCCATTTCCTTTTCTCCTCTAACCCAATGTGGTACTTTAACTGATTGCAGCCAAACTTTATCAAAATTTTGCTGTCCCATCAATTCTTCACCCCATTGAACGGCTTTTTCTGCTTGAGGTGATCCTGAAAGTCGATGACCTATATTTTGAGTTAAATCTCGAAGCCATTCATAAGCTTCTCCTTTTGTTAAAGTATAATCAAAAATCTGTTTAATTTGAATAGAATCTTGTTTAAAATTTTGTCCAAAAACAAAAAATGTACCGACTAAAAAGGTTAAAATATATCTCATAATCTTTAGTTGTTAAAAAGTAAAGAGTTAATATACTCAATAAAAAATAAAAGTGGCAAAAGAATTTTGAATTCTTTCACCACTAAAACCTATATCAAAAACAAACTATTTTTTCACTAAACTTGTTTGGCGCATGCTATATTGTAAAATAAATAAAGCTACTAAAGCTACCGCTAAACAAATTCCTGCTAACGACCATTCCTTAAAAATCACTTTCCCAATTAAAAATAATGTAGAATAAATCATGGTAGCTGCACTTATCCAACACAAAAACAACCAACCTAACTCCGAAGTATCTTTTTCAATGCCTAAACTATTTCGAACAGGTTCCCATGCTCCCTCTGGTCGAACATCTTTATAAAAGTCTTCTAATATTTCTTTTTTTGTTGGATTGGTTATAAAAGTTACTAAAATCCATACAATCGTTGTAAAAGCTACTGTAAAAAAGAAACTATCAGGAAATTCTAAATCCAATGCATAACGAGTTAATCCATATCCTACAAAAGGAGCAATAGTAGCGGAAATTTCACTCCAAGCATTAATTCTCCACCAGTACCAACGTAATATTAAAACTAATCCTAATCCTGCTCCAGCTTCCATAATAAATTTCCACACTTCAGAAATACTATCAATAAAAAAAGATACACCTACACCTACAATCCCTAAAACTAATGTTGTAACTCTTGAAATAAGCACTAATTGAGGTTGTGAGGCATTCTCGTTCACAAATCGGGCATAGAAATCATTTACTACATAACTCGCTCCCCAATTTAATTGAGTTGAAATGGTACTCATATAAGCTGCTAAAAATACCACAAAAAGCAACCCGAGTAAACCATTAGGAAGAAAATCTCGAATAGCATAAACAAAACCAAATCGATAATCATTTTGATAACGCAATGAGTGTTTTAAGAATGTATTATTTTTAGATTCTTCTTCAATTTTTTGACGTACTTGGGTTATTTCTGCCTTATTCTCTTCTATTAAAGAACTCGATTGATCTAATTTTTTAAAATCATCTTCTGAAGCAAATAATACCTTCTCATCTACTCCTTTTTTTAATAATGTTTGATAACTTGATTTAAGCTCTGCATCTTCTATATTTTTAGGAACTGAATAAATAACCATAGCACTTAAAGCAACTAAAATCCATGGCCATGGACGAATACAATAATGTCCTATTTGGAAAAATAACGTCGCAAAAACTGAATCTTTTTCACTTTTAGCACTCATCATACGTTGTGCAACATAACCTCCTCCTCCAGGCTCAGCACCAGGATACCAACTAGCCCACCATACCATTCCGAAAAAGGCAATCAAAGTTGTTAACCCTATAGTTAAAGTTTCACTTGTCTTTGCTGTTTCCCCTATTTCTGGGAAAAAATTCAACGTTCCATTAGGTAAATTGGCTTTTAGTTCATCTACACCTCCAACTGCATCTGAATTCACTACTAAAATTGCCAACACAATACAACCTACTATAGCAATAAAAAATTGGATTGTATCTGTAATAGCAATTCCCAAAAGTCCTGAAAGCGTTGAATACACTAATATAAAAATTGTAAGCCCACCACATATTAAGATACCATCTACTTTGGTTAAATCAGGGAAAAATCCCTGCAAAATTGTGATCATGGCTAAGTTAACCCAACCTATAACCATTAAATTCATAAACACGCCTAAATAGATCGATTTGAATCCTCTTAAGAACTTCGCCTTCTTACCTGAGTATCTTTTCTCAATCAATTCAACCTCTGTTAAGACATGACTTCTTCTCCACAATTTTGCGAAGAAAAAAGTGGTTAATGTACCACCTATTAAAGCATTCCACCAAATCCAATTCCCTGAAATACCGTCTTTTGCAACGATTTCTGTCACAGCTAATGGTGTATCAGCAGCAAAAGTTGTCGCTACCATAGAAATACCTGCAATATACCATGGTAAATTTCTACCACCCAAAAAGAAATTCTCCATTCCTTTTCCCGCCGATTTCCTAAAGTAAACCCCGATAAAGAGAGACATTGCTAAAAAAGCTGCAATAATGATCCAATCTAATGTATTAAATATCATATCAAATGTGCTAAGTAATTTCTCAACAATATAGAAAGAAAAAAAAAACTAGCATCCAATTTTATACTACCTACCCATTTTTTTATACCAAAAGCATCTTCATATTAAACACTTCATACAAAAAATGTATAAAATCATCTTTTATTTAATAAAAAAATATGTTTTTATTTGGAGTAATTAAAAATAAGTATTTAGATTTGTTCCAAATTAATATAGCATGAAGAGAATTTTACTAGTTTTTTTAACTCTAACTATTAATACATTGTTGTTTGCACAAGAAAATGACTCAATTACACTCTCTAAATCTGAACTACAGAAAGAAATTGAAAAAGAAGTTAACCGACAATTAGCACAAAAAGAAAATTTAAAATCTACTAAGAAAAGTTTTAATAACTTATTAAAATGGGACAATATTAGTCTTAAAGGATATGGTGTCGTAAACTATTATAATTATGACTATGATACTGATCCTAATTTAAGAGACAAAGTAGATCCTGAACGTTTAAACCTTTATTTAGATTATTATTTTACAGATTGGTTAGCTTTCAAATCCGAAATTGAATTCGAACATGGAGGGACGGGTTCTACTATTGAATTGGATACACAAGAAGAATTTGGAGAATTTGAACAAGAAATTGAAGCAGGAGGAGAAGTTAAATTAGAACAAGTTTATGTAGACATTAAAATCAAACCATGGTTAAATGTAAAAGCAGGTCGTTTTAAAAATTACTTTGGTATTGCACAAAATTTAGATACTCCTGATGAATATTTTACTACACATCGACCTGAAATGGAAAATGCCTTACTCCCAATCGGGTTTTATGAAACAGGATTAGAAGCAAATGGTACTTTCTTAAAACGATTAAACTACCGTTTGGCCCTTACGAACGGATTAGATGCTACTGGATTTAATTCAAGTGGATGGATCAAAGACGGTTATCAAACACGTTTTGAAATGATGAATGCTGATGCTTTTGCTTTAACTGCCCGATTAGATTATAAATTTGGTACTCATAAAAATACCTATGCAGGAGCTGCAGTTTATGTTGGTGATTCTGCTGCCAATCGTCCAAAAGATGATATGAGTGAAACAGCTTATGTTTCCATGGTTGAAGGTCATGTTACCATAAGTGAGCATCCTTGGCGTTTAAACTCTATGATTTTATTTGGAAATTTAGAAAACTCTGACATTGTATCTCAAAAAAATGCAAATCTTTCTAATAATTTAGGAGTTAAACGTACACCCGTAGGACAGCAAGCCTTAGGTTTTCATGCAGAGATAGGTTACGATGTATTACATCTTTTAAACCATCAAGGAAAAATGATGTTGTACCCATTCTTCCGTTATGACTATTATGATTCAATGTATGCTGTAGAAGGTGCCGTTGTAGATAATCCTCGATGGGAACGTAGTAATTTTACAGGAGGAGTCAACTGGTTCATCCATCCGCAAGTTATTGC
The DNA here is from genome assembly GCA_001880285.1 of Flavobacteriaceae bacterium UJ101. Lineage (NCBI taxonomy): Bacteria > Pseudomonadati > Bacteroidota > Flavobacteriia > Flavobacteriales > Flavobacteriaceae > Flavobacteriaceae bacterium UJ101. Next base: position 955,587 of record CP016269.1, read on the forward strand.
TAAAGCACAATATTCTTATCGAAGATTAGGCTCAGAAAATTATGATCAAACAACTTTAATCCCAACAGGGAAAAAGCAAGTTGAAAAAACCTTTTCTGCTGGTATTGGATTTGTATTCTAAAAAATTTACATAAAGAATTAACTATACTATATAATAAATAACTCAAACAATAATTAATATGAAAAATTTAAATTTCAGAAACATAACATTAGGTTTAGCCTCTACCATCTTACTATTTAGCTGTAGTAATAATGATGATAGCAGTTCTACAACACCATCAACTAATTACTCATCAGAACTCACCAACATTTCTTTAAATGTTATTACTGCTACATATAAAGATTTAGATGATCAAGCTGCCACACTAAAAACGGCTGTAGATAACTTTACAATAGGAGATGAAGCCTCTTTAGAAGCCATAAAAACAGCTTGGAGAGCTACACGTTCTCCATGGGAAAAATCAGAAGGGTTTTTATACGGACCTGTAGATACTGAAGGACTAGATCCAGCTTTAGATTCTTGGCCAGTAGATGTAACAGCAATTAACGCAATATTAAGTAGTGATAATACCATTACCTCTACGCTTTTAGCTACCAATAATGAAGCAAGAGGATTTCACACGATTGAATATTTCATTTGGGGATTAGATGGAAACAAAACAGCATCTGAATTAACCGCACGTGATATTGAATATTTAAAAGCTGCAACAGATGATTTAAAAAATAATACACAAACTTTATATGATGGCTGGAACACTTCATCTGGTAACTTTGCAAGTAACTTTATCAATGCTGGACAATCTGGAAGTTTATATACATCTCAAAAAGGTGCTTTAGAAGAAATTGTAGATGGATTAATTACCATTGCAGATGAAGTAGGTAATGGAAAAATTGAAACGCCATTAAATGGAAATGGAGGAAGTGCTCAACCTGAAGCAGAAGAATCACGTTTTAGCCATAATTCAAAAGCTGATTTTGCTGATAATATTCGTAGTATTCAAAATGTTTATTTAGGTGATTTTGGATCAGTATCGGGTAGTGGTCTTACTGATATTATTGTAGATCAAAATGCAACACTTGATGCTACTATAAAATCACAAATTACAGATGCTATAACTGCAATAGAAAGTATTCCTGGAACTTTTACAGACGCTATAACTAATAATAGAACAGCTGTACAAAACGCTCAAGAAAAAGTTCGTACACTACAAACTACTTTGGAGAGTCAATTAAAGCCTCTTATAAGTAATTTATAGTTTTATAAGATTTTTTTACAAAAAATTAAAGAAAACGGTCTTATAAAATACTCTTTTATAAGACCGTTTTTGCAAAAAAGACAAATACAATGAACAAAACTATAACAACCATTCTCATCATTGGTGGATTATTATCTTGTAATGATAATGATTCATCAAATACTGATCCTACACCTCCAACGATTGATTTAAGCAGTCGTTTAAATGCAGGAGGAGAAACTACTGTATTTTCCAGTTCAAGTGTAGCTTTTGAAACACCCGCACCCAATTTAAATGCAACAAACTTAGAAATTCACTTGCAGGGAGATGCAGAATTCGAAGCAGCCTTTGTTACAGCTCCTGCAGAAGTAAATTCAGGAGTAGGACCTATTTTTAATAATACTTCATGTGTCGCATGTCACCCAAGAGACGGTCGTGCCTCCTTCCCTAATGATATTAATGAGCTAAGTGGTTTTTTCTTACGCTCTAGTATTGGAGGTACTGATCCACATGGTGGACCTAACCCTGTACCAGGTTTTGGAGTTCAATTACAAAATCAAGCTATTTTTGGATATGAACCTGAAGTACAATTTGGCGTTACTTATGAAGATGTTGTAGAAACTTTTGCTGATGGAACTCAAGTCACTTTAAAAAAACCTATTTACTCTATTACCAGTTCTTATATAGCCATGCCTGGAAATACTATGTTTTCTCCACGATTAGCACCACCCGTATTTGGACTAGGTTTATTGGAAGCTATTCCTGAATCATCCATATTAGCACAAGAAGATATAAACGATGTAGATGGTGATGGTATTTCAGGAAAAGCAAATTATGTTTGGGATCCTGAAACACAAACTACAAAATTAGGGCGTTTTGGGTGGAAAGCCAATACTGCCTCTATTTTAGTGCAAAGTGCTGGAGCTTATGTTGAAGATATGGGCGTAACTAGTCCTTTATTTCCTAATGAAACAGGAATTGATCAATCCAACGGACAAGATGGTTTAACAGACGATCCTGAAATCACACAAGAAATTTTAGATGCTGTTACCTTATATTGTAGAACTTTAGGAGTTCCTTCTCCTAGAGGAATTGAAAGTAGTTCTGTACAAAGAGGAGCTGCTATTTTTGAAGAAATTAATTGTGCTTCATGTCATACACCCCAACAAAAATCAGGTAATTTCCCTGGAATCCCTGCTATTTCCAATCAAACGTTCTACCCTTATACAGATATGCTTTTACACGATATGGGTGAAGGATTAGCAGATGGCAGACCCGATTTTGAAGCAGATGGTAATGAATGGAAAACACGTCCTCTTTGGGGAATTGGATTAACACAATTGATTAACGGACACACTGATTTTCTACATGACGGTCGCGCTAAAAATATTACAGAAGCCATCTTATGGCACGGAGGAGAAGCCCAACAATCTCAAGAAGACTTTAAAAATTTATCCACTTCGGATCGTCAAGCCTTATTAGATTTTATCAATTCATTATAACAAACTCTTCATAACTTGCAACAGAAAGAAGTCTAATTTAAAAGTTAGGCTTCTTTTTTATATCTTTATTTAAAATTGCATAATATGTTATCCTTATTTTTAGATCGTTTAAGAAAAGATCCATTATCAATAGAATTTAAAGAAACCCTTTCTGTAATTGATTCTTTATATCTTTTCACGCCAACCGCTTTTAAAAATGGTTCACTAGAAAATGAAGCCAATCAAAACAATGGTTCTTGTAAAATTTTTTCTTTTGCAAAGAAGCATCATCTATCAGAAAAAGAAACATTATATTGTTTTGGGAAATTTTATACAGATGATGTATTACAACATCCTAATAAAGAAGATCATCAAAATATTCGTAATTTTATAAAAACAGGATGGGGCGGTATTCAATTTAATTCAGAAGCTTTAAAACTTAAATAAATGTCAAAATTAGATTTAATTATAGAAGAACGTAGTCGTGATATTGGTGACTTTATAGTAGGTCGTCTTATTCCCTTTCGTAAAAAAAGAGCTGTAGGACCTTTTACTTTTATTGATCATATGGCTCCTATAGAATTAGGCCCTCATAATTATCTTGATGTTGGGCAACACCCTCATGCAGGCCTAGCAACATTGACATATTTATTTGAAGGGCAAATCATGCATGAAGATAGTACTGGAGCAAAACAATTAATCACTCCTGATTCTGTTAATTTAATGATTGCAGGAAAAGGAGCTAGTCATACTGAACGTACTCCCAAACATTTAGTCGAATCTCAAACTAAATTTATACAAAGTGGTTATCAAATTTGGATTGCCTTACCAAAAGAAAAAGAAAAAATGGAACCCGAATTCCATAATATTAAAGTAACCGATTTACCACAATGGCAAGAAGGAAACACTGCATTTAAACTAATTGCAGGTAAAGGTTTTGGGAAAGAATCTCCAGTACCAACTTTATCTCCTTTATTTATGGTAGATATTCAAACTGAGGATCAACCCTTTGAATTGAATATAAAAGATGAATTAAAAGGTGAAATTGGAATTACTATTGTGGAAGGTGCTATTAAAGCCTGTGAACATATTATTGAAAAGGGTAATATGTTAGTTTCTAAAATTGAAAATCAATGTACTATTACCATTCAACCTCATAGTCACCTTCTTTTATTCGGAGGAGAACCTCTTCCTGAAGAACATTACATTTATTGGAATTTTGTTTCTTCTAGCAAAGAACGATTAAAAGAATTGAAGCAAAAATGGAATACAAAAAACTTTCCCTTAATTGAAGGAGAATCTTCTTTTATTCCAGCTCCCTAACTTTTTAGGTTATAGATTATAATCAATATTAAAAAACCTAACCCATTGTAAAATGGGTTAGGTTTTTTAATTTATACTTTACGATTCTAAATCTACCAATTCATTAAAACAGATCCCCAAGTAAATCCACTACCAAAAGCTGCCATACAAACTAAATCTCCTTTTTTGATTTTTCCTGCAGCTTTTGCTTCACTTAGAGCAATTGGAATAGTTGCTGCCGTTGTATTTCCATACTTTTGAATATTATTATAAACCTGGTCATCTCCTAAACCTAATATCTTTTGAACAAACTGAGATATTCTTAAGTTAGCCTGATGAGGAACTAATAAATTAAGATCTTGAGGTGTTTTATTATTTGCTTGTAATACATCCATAATGGTTTCTGGAAAACGAGCTACTGCATTTTTAAACACATGTTGTCCATTCATATAAGGAGACCATAATTCGTGATGATCTTGAATTTCTGCTAAATCTTCAACTTTATTCGCCCATTTGTATTTATTTCCTGGAGCTAATAGAGCTAATTCTTCTGCATTTTTACCTTCAGAATGCATTCGAGTTGATAAAATTCCTCTCCCTTCTTCTTGTGTTCCAGAAACCACAACAGCTCCCGCTCCATCACCAAACAAAACAGATACCGTTCTACCTCTCGTTGTCAAATCCAATCCATACGAATGGATCTCAGCTCCAACAACCAAAATATTTTTATAGGTATTGGTTTGGATAAATTTATCTGCAACTGAAAGTGAATAGATAAATCCTGAGCACTGGTTACGAACATCTAAAGCTCCAATCGTTCCAATTCCAAGCATTTCTTGTAATTGTACTCCACCTCCTGGAAAATAATAATCAGGACTTAATGTTGCAAAAATAATAAAATCTATATCTTCAGGTTGTAAACCAGCATCTGCAATTGCCTTTTTAGAAGCTTCATAAGCCAAAGAAGCTGTCGTATCTTTACCTCGTTCAGCAAATCTTCGTTCTTCAATACCACTTCGTTCTACGATCCATTCGTGGCTGGTATCCATTAACTTAGATAAATCATGGTTCGTAACAATTTTTTCAGGTACATAATGTCCTACTCCTGATATTATTGACTTTGTCATTTTTGGTTTATTTATTAATAAAAGCTTTCAAAGATACAATTTTAACAATTTCTTTACAAATAATTAGGTTTCTGCAATAAAAAAACATGCCTTTTTATTTAGACACCTCTTCTTCTACTACAACAAAAATATCTTCTTTATCTTTTTTCATGTAAAAACGTTCCCTTGCTATTTTTTCAATAGATTTTGGATCATCTTGTATCTTTTTCAATTCTGTTTTCACTTCTTTTAATTGATTTTTATAAAAATCTCTGTCTTCTTTTAATTCATCTATTTCTTGATCAATTCTTATATGTTGCAGCAAAGATGCATCGTCAAAAAAAATCATCCAAACAACAAATAAACTTGTTATTAAAACATATTTATTCATTCCCCATTTAAACCAATTTTTTTCTTTAATTTCTGACCATTTCATGGTTTTGAATTTATTAATTTATCCTGTATTACGGTTTTCAAAATATTTATAGCTACTGGATTTCTACGCATATTAGGAACTATAATATCTGCAAAACTTTTGGTAGGTTCTATAAATTGATTATGCATAGGGCGTAAAGTAGTCGTATAACGCGTTAAAACTTCATCTAAGTCGCGCCCTCGTTCTTCAACATCTCTTCGAACACGTCGAATTAAACGTTCATCAGAATCTGTATGAACAAATACTTTTATATCAAATTCATCTAGTAATTCTTGATCAGTAAAAACTAAAATTCCTTCTACAATGACCACATCTTTAGGAAAAATAGTAGTAAAACGATCTAATCGTGTATGTTTTGTATAGGAATAAACAGGTTGCTCTATTGCATTACCTTTCTTTAGCTCTCTTAAATGATTGACTAATAATTTAAAATCAATAGATCGTGGATGATCATAATTAATTTTTTCTCGTTCTGAAAAAGCTAAATGACTATTATCTAAATAATATGCATCCTGTGATAAAACGGCAATTTCTTGCTCTTTTAATTCTTGTAGTATTTTATTAACAACAGTGGTTTTCCCAGACCCTGTTCCTCCAGCAATACCTATTACTAACATTGGCTTTGATGATTTTAGCAAAAATACGTTTTTAATTACAAATTAAAAATTTTAAAATTTTTCACTATAATTTTTAATTCAAAACTGTATTTTCGTTTCAAAATAAATTTAAAGACTAAAAAATGGGGAAAAACACTGTTATTACATTGATCATAACTTTTACTACACTATTTATTGCTTGTTCAACACCTAAACCAGTTGTAGAAAAACCTGAAGTTATTCAAAAAGAAAAAGTAGAAGAAATAGTAGAAACTCCCCCTAAACCGTCAGTTTACGATGATATCTTATCTCAAAATTTAACTTTAAAAGTAGAAGGGCAATATCTCCCTCTAACTTTAATTACTTTTACAAATACAAAATCTGATTTAGTTGGAAAAAAGCGAATTTATGAACTTTATGGCGATTGGGAAAAAGCTATTAACTTATCTACTTCTAAACATCCATTATTAGTTTGGAAAAACATTCCATTATTAGATAATGACTTTAAAATGATGACTATCATTGCAGATGGAAAATTGGTAAATAATATCAATCAAATTTCTTTTTTTATTTATGATTCAAAAACAAAAGAAAATCTTTTAGCTGATAATTCTCCATACAAGGAACGCATTACAAAGAAAATAACACAATTATTGGAAACTAATGATCCTAAAAATAAAGCTTTTGAAAAAAAATTCTGGAAAGATTTCTATTTTGTAGATATTTATGAAGGAGAATAATAGGATATAACCTTGACAAGGTTCATAATGAATAAAAACCTTGTCAAGGTATGTTATTTATAGAGAATAATTAGGTGCTTCTTTGGTTACACTTACATCATGCGGATGGCTTTCTTTTAAACCTGCATTGGTTATTTTAACAAATTTTGCATCATCGATCATAGCCTGAATGTCTTTAGCGCCACAATATCCCATTCCAGCACGTAAACCTCCACATAATTGATAAATAACATCTTGTAAATTTCCTTTATAGGGTACACGTCCTTCAATTCCTTCTGGGACTAATTTTTTAGCCTCTGCTTGAAAATAACGATCTTTACTACCTCGCTTCATCGCTGCAATAGACCCCATTCCTACATAAGTTTTGAATTTACGGCCATTATAAATAATTTCTTCTCCAGGAGCTTCTTCTGTTCCTGCGAACATACTTCCTAACATTACACAATTTGCTCCCGCAGCAATCGCTTTTACAATATCACCAGAAAGTTTGATACCTCCATCGGCAATTACAGCAACATTTTGTGATTTACAATATTCAAATACATCATTTACAGCTGTTAATTGAGGTACTCCTACTCCAGCCACTACACGCGTTGTACAAATGGAACCTGGTCCTACTCCAACTTTCACAACATTAGCTCCAGCTTCAACTAAATCTTGAGCTGCTTGAGCCGTTACAATATTCCCTCCTACCAAATCTAGATCAGGAAAAGCCTTTCGAACTTCAGCTACTTTTGCAATAACCCCAGCAGAATGTCCATGAGCAGAATCTATTGTAATGATATCAACACCTGCTTTAACTAAAGCCGTTACTCGATCTAATGTATCAGGTCCTACTCCAACAGCAGCTCCAACACGTAATCTTCCACGACTATCTTTACATGCGTTTGGATAATCGATTACATTGTCAATATCTTTTATTGTAATAAGTCCTACTAATTTATTTTGATCATCTACAATGGGTAATTTTTCAACACGATTTTCAAGTAAAATCTTTTTTGCTTTTTCTAAATCTGTATCAGGGGAAGAGGTTACAATTTTCTCTTTGGTCATTACATCTTTAACTTTTAACGTTAAATCTGTTTGATACTTTACATCGCGATTGGTAATAATACCAACTAAATAATGTTGATCGTCAACTACTGGTAAACCAGAAATACGATAGGTACGCATTAAGTCAAATGCTTCTTGTAAATCAGAATCAATTGATAATGTTACGGGTTCATTAATCATACCATTTTCGTAACGTTTCACTTTATCTACCTCAGCTGCTTGCTCTTCAATGCTTAAATTTTTATGAATAAATCCTATTCCACCTTCTCGTGCCAAGGCTATTGCCAATTTAGCTTCTGTTACAGTATCCATTGCTGCAGAAATAATAGGAATATTCAATGTTATCTTATCTGTCAAACGTGTTTTTAGTGAAACTTGATTAGGCAAAACAGATGAATGACCTGGCACTAAAAGTACATCATCAAATGTATAAGCTTCTTGTATAATTTTATTTTTCATTGTATTATATTTTAAGCTATAAGTGTAATACTTTAAGCATGTATTTCTTTATTATAATCTTTTTCAATTTATCTTATTCCCATTCAATAGTTGCAGGTGGTTTGGAACTAATATCATATGCTACACGATTAATTCCTCTAACTTCATTAATAATTCGATTGGAAATTGTATCTAAAAATTCATATGGTAAACGAGACCAAGTTGCCGTCATAAAATCTACTGTATTAGCAGAACGAACAACTGCTGTATATTCATAAGTACGTTCATCCCCCATAACACCTACAGATTTTACAGGTAGTAATACTACAAATGCCTGACTTACTTTATCATATAAATCGTTTTTATACAATTCTTCAATAAAAATATCATCAGCTTCTTGTAAAATACGTACCTTTTCTTCATCTACTGCACCTAAAACTCGAATTCCTAATCCTGGTCCTGGGAAAGGATGACGCATCACCATTTCTTTTGGAATGCCCAATTCCATTCCCACTTTACGAACTTCATCTTTAAATAATTCTTTTAGTGGTTCTACCAATTTAAAACTCATTTCTTCAGGTAATCCTCCTACATTATGATGCGATTTAATCGTAGCTGAAGGACCTCCTTTAGCCGATTTAGACTCTATAATATCAGGGTATATAGTCCCCTGAGCTAAAAACTCAGCATCTTTTTGACTCAAGGCTTCTTTATTAAAAACTTCGACAAATTCTCGCCCTATAATTTTACGTTTTTCTTCTGGGTCTGATACATCTTTTAATGCCGATAAAAACTGTTGAGAAGCATCGACCATTTTAATATTCATATGGTAATGCTCTCCATATGTTTTCATTACTTTAGCTCCCTCATCTTTACGTAATAATCCCGTATCAACAAAAATACAGGTTAATTGATCTCCTATAGCTTTGTGAATTAGCATAGCGGCAACCGATGAATCTACTCCACCTGATAGTCCTAAAATCACTTTTTTATCACCTACTTGTTCTTTAATTTCTTGAACTGTGGTTTCAATATAATTAGACAATTTCCAGTTCTTCTCACAATTACAAATATCAAACACAAAATTATGTAACATTTGTGAACCAAATTCAGTATGTGCTACTTCTGGATGAAACTGAACTGCATAGATCTTTCTTTCTTCATTAGCAATACTTGCAATACAAGTTGAAGTATGTCCTGATTTTTCGAATCCTTCAGGTAAATTTTCTACTTCATCAAAATGACTCATCCAAACGGTTGATGAATCGGGAATATTTTTAAATAACGTATTGTGTTTATCAATATTAAATTGTGCTTTCCCATACTCTCCTTTTTCTCCTTTAGCTACTTTCCCTCCTAATAAATGGGTGGTTAATTGCATACCATAACAAATACCTAAAACAGGAACTCCTAACTCATAAATTTCTTTTGAAATAGTATGTGCTTTTTCAGAATTTACAGAAGAGGGTCCTCCTGAAAGAATAATTCCTTTTGGTTGATGACTTTTAATTTCTTCTATATTGGTATTAAAAGGTAAAATTTCGGAATAAACACCAAATTCGCGAACTCTTCTGGCAATCAATTGATTGTATTGAGAGCCAAAATCTAAGATAATAATTGAATGATTGGTCATGTGCTAATGATTATTAGCACTCAAATTTACAACATTTTTTGTAAAATTAAGGTTAAATCGGATGCGTTTTCAATTTTTTATTTTTAAAATAGGTTCCAAATCTCCTCTTTTAAAATCACAGAGTGTCTCTTTATTTCGAAATATTTTATTATTTTTAAACCAAATAAATCATCTTTATGAAAACTCTTTTTATTACTACTTTTACTATTGCATTCTTTTTTATTTCAGCTCAAAAGAAAAATTCAGAATATCAATTCACCCCAATTTATGATATTGAAACTTCATCTATTAAATCTCAGGGGCAAACGGGTACTTGCTGGAGTTTTTCAACTTCTTCTTTTTTAGAAAATGAAATAAAACGTATCACAGGGAAAAATGTTGATCTATCAGAAATGTATTCTGTCCGAAAAATATATGAAGACAAAGCATTTAATTATTTATATCGTCAAGGCAAAGCACAATTCTCTGAAGGTGGACTTTCTCACGATGTTCTAAACGCAGTTCGTAAATACGGTGTAGTTCCTGAAGCTGTTTTTAGTGGTTTTAAAATCAACAAAGCATATGATCACAAAGGATTAGATAAAGAAATTAAAACATTAGCCGATTCTGTTTTAAAAGACTCTAAAAAATATACACCTCAACAATTCACAAAAGATTTAAACCTTCTTTTAGACAAAAAAATAGGAAAAGATATTACAGTATTTGAAGTTTCTAGTAAAAAATATACACCTAAAGAGTATGCTCAGTTTTTACAATTAATCCCTGATGATTATATTACGTTAACATCATTTATGCATGCACCTTTCTATTCAGAATTTATTTTAAGCATCCCTGACAACTATTCAAATGGTATTTATTATAATTTACCTTTAGATGATTATATCAATCAGATCAAATATGCTTTATCAAAAGGATATTCTTTAGCAGTTGATGCTGATGTTTCTGAAAAAACATGGTCTACAAAATATGGATTAGCAATCATTCCTGATGAAAACTTAGATTTGGATAATAAAAAAATAAAAAAGGGGCTTTTTAAAATTTTATACCATGAACCTCATATTTCCCAAGAAAAACGAGAAGCTGAATTTTTAAATTTCAATACAACAGATGATCATCTAATGCATATAGTAGGTTTAGTAGAAGATCAAAATGGAACAGAATATTTCAAAGTTAAAAACTCATGGGGTACAGAAGCTGGACAAAAGGGTTATTTTTATATGAGCGAAGCTTATATGCGGTTAAAATCAATAGCTGTAACAATGCATAAAGATGCACTACTTAAAAATATAAAATAATCTTATTATACATTAAAAGAATATTTCATAATATTTTTATATCACTAATTAATTTTAAACAAAAGTTAAAATCACAACAAATTTATTAACAACACTTTAAATAAAATAATGTTATAACACATTATGCATACATAGCAAAATAATTGTGTTTTAATTTTCATATTTGTATATTTAAATCCCCTTTAATAAAAATCTAAAAATAAAAGTACTTTATTAGTCTTTTTGATAAAATTATTTTATAAAAACTAGATTAATATGAGAACATTACTACTCCGGTTAACAGCCACAGCGTTGTTAATCAGCTTAACTTATTCCTGTAACAAGGATCCAAAACCTAAATCTACTCTCGATTTCCAAAAAAATAATACCCGGAAATCCAAACTTAGAATCAAAAAATCTAAAGAAGAAAAACAAAAAAAAGCCAAAGGCTATGCCGATTTCATCAAATCCATTACCGTTCCCATGGGACAAAATGAATCCGGGTATTCCGAAGGTCACTTCTTTAATGAATTTCTTAAAGCTAAAAAAAATAAACAACGCTTCCTAAGTCAAAAAGCAAACCTAGATCTTTATACTGCCTATACTGATAATATCACTTGGGAAGAAAGAGGTCCTGCCAACGTCCCAGGACGTTTAAGACAAATTGCCATTCATCCTACCAATAAAAACCTTTGGTACATCGGTACTGTCGGTGGGGGGGTATGGAAAACCGAAGATGCCGGTTCTACATTTACCAATCTAACCGATTTTAAAATCCCTAATCTCGCAACCTCTTTTGTTGTACTCTCTGCTGCCAATCCTTCTACCATATATGCCGGAACCGGTGAACCTTTTAATGGTGTTGGTATGATCTCAGGTATTGGTATTGTTAAATCTACAGATGAAGGACAAAATTGGTCTATACTAGACAGTACTACTCAAATGGGGGATATTGCTCGTATGTTTATTAGCCAAACCAATGAAAATATTCTCGTTGTGGCAACCACTTCTGGTGTTTATAAAACAACCGATGGTGGTAACTCTTGGACAAGAACCTATGCCAATGGTTCTATGCAAGATCTCAAAGCGGCTCCTTCTGATCCTAATATCTTATATGCTTATGACGATTCAAACAACTCCATTATCAAAAGTACTGACCAAGGAAATACATGGAATACCATTTACACACCAACCATTGGTGATAGTAGAATTGAAATTGCCATTTCTCACCAAACACCTGATAAGGTATATGGATCTGTTTATACAGGTAATGGTAGAGATGAAGTTATTGTCTCTTCCGATGGAGGTACAACTTGGAATTTAGCTCCCGAAAATGCAGATAACTTGGCTCAATTCCCTGGACTCGCTGAATATATGGGAGGTCAAGGATGGTACGACAACACCATCAATGTACATCCTACAAATGATAATATTATCTACTTGGGAGGAGTAAATCTATTTAAAAGTACCCTATCTGAAGTTAACGGGTCTCTTCAAAAATTAACAGAACCTATTACCGATGTTTATGGACAATTCTTCCCTCAAACTGGTAAAAATTTAAAAGTACATCCTGATCAGCATACCATTGAGTACATTCATGGAGATAATGGACAATACCAACTCATCATTGGAAATGATGGAGGTATTGCCATTAGTAATATGGGAACGGATCCTGGATTTGCCGAAGGAGATTGGATCACTGGAAGTGTAACTGGACTTAACAATACTCAATTCTATGGGGCCGATAAAAAAAATGGAGCTGATCAATACATTGCAGGAGCTCAGGATAATGGAACCTATGTCTCTCCTGACAATCCTAGTTCAACATCTGCTCACAATTTTGTAATTGGCGGTGATGGTTTTGAATGTGTATGGAATTATGATGACTCCAATAAAGTATTGGGAGGTAGTCAAAATAATGGTTTAGCTGTTAGTAACGATGGTGGAGTTAATTTTACACGTAGTGGTGCTATCCGAACAGGAGGTCCTTTTGTTACTCGTTTCGCCAATGCTAAAAACAATCCTAATATCGTTTTTGCATTGAACGGAAACGATGGTATATACAAAACCAGTGATTTTGGACAAAGTTGGAAAACCAATTCTATTCCTTATGTACTATCTGCAGCTAGAGGTGATATTGCCGTTTCAACTGCCGACCCAGCCATTGTTTGGGCTGGTAAAGCTAGTGGGACTTTAAGTAGTGGAACGAAATTACCACTTTTTGTATCAACTGATGAAGGAGAAACATTTACTGCAGTCTATCCAAATTATACTAGAGCGGTTTATATTAGTGGGCTTGAAACGCATTCTACAGATCCTAATACAGCGTATATGTTAATGAGTATTAGTGGACATTCTAAAATTATGAGAACGGAAGATTTGGGGCAAACATGGGAAGATATTACAGGTTTTGCAGGGGATGGATCTCCTAGTACTAACGGATTCCCTGATGTCCCTGTTTATTCTGTATTATCGATCCCTAATACAGACGTGTTATGGGCCGGTACTGAAATTGGTATTTTTCAATCTCTAGATAATGGTGATACTTGGGAATATTTAGATGAAAACATTCCTGCTGTTTCTGTTTGGGATATGAAAATTGTAAACGATGAAATCGTCATTTCAACTTACGGCCGTGGTTTATGGACCGCCTCAGTTCCTGATTTAATTGGTTACGAACCACCTGTTTATCTACAATTCCCTTTAATAAATTCTGCTACTCAAGTTTGGAACAAAAATGCTGTAAAAATAACTTACAACCTACCTGAAAAATATACGAATACCAAAATTATTGTAGATGGAATCGAAATAGAGGATTTAGGTCCTAACAGCGAAATATTAACTGATCAAGAATATCTAATAGAAAATATTGAAGGCGAAACTGTTGAAGTTGAAATTTTATCTTCTTTTAATGATACTACTCGTAAATCAGAACGTATCACTATTAATATGATTAATTTTGAACAACCTGTTGATAGTTATATTAGTGACTTTGACAACTCACAAAATAGATTTAGCGAGTTTGATGATTATTTATATGAGAACGCCCTGACAATTATTAATAGGTCTATGCGTGCCTATACTGCTTTTTCTTCATCTACAGGGGTAGCTATGAGAGTCAATTATGATTATTTTTATAGTGATGATGCTACTTATATTGCAATGCTTAAGACTCCTATTTTGATTCATGAAGCACCTAAATCAATACTTGAATATAACGATATTACTATAGTAGAACCAGGTGATGGAACTAATCTATGGGATTATGTAGTTGTAGAGGCAACCAATGATGGAGTTAATTGGATTGAGCTTACTGAGCGATATGATGCCAATTATAACAGTGATTGGCTAAGTATTTATGAAGATCGATCCATTCTAAAACAGCCTAGTCATTATATTAATCACTCTATCAATTTAAAAGAACATTTCAAAACGGGTGATAAAGTATTAATTCGATTCAAATTATTCACAGATGCTGCTACTAATAGTCAAGGGTGGTATCTTGATAATATTGAAATTCAAAATCCAATTGCGTTCAGCTCAGATAATTTTATTCTAAAAGCCAACGATGAGACATGTGAAAGCAAAAACAACGGATCAATAGATATTATTGCTAAAGAAGAGAACAATTATATTTATACATTAAATAGTAATTCAGTAACAAAAGAAGGAACTTTTTCTAATACTATTCATATCGATAATCTAAATGCTGGCACTTATAATCTTTGTGTAGGTACTGATACTAGTACCACAAGACAATGCTATGACATTACTATTACTGAACCTGAAGTATTATTCGCTACAACCTCAATGAACCCTGATGGAAGTTCTGCACAAATTAATATTCAAAGTGGAACTGCTCCGTATACAGTTAATGTTAATGGACATAATTTTTCTTCAAGTAGTAGAAAGTTTGACGTACCTTTAGATAATGGAAGTAATACCATACGTATTTCATCAGATGTTGTATGTGAAGGGAAAGCAGTAGATATTATTCATACATCATTTAAAGAAGTAAGAGCTTATCCAAACCCTGTTATTGATGAACTCAATGTTGCTATCCCAACATCTATTGCTTCTAAAAAAGTATCTGCACAACTCTATACACTTTCTGGACAACTAGTTAGTAATAATTTCTACTCTATCAATAATAATAAAATATCTATAAATGTAACACCTCTTGCTAGTGGAGTATATATTCTTAGAGTAGCTAATAACCATTCTATCAAAATCATTAAAAAGTAATCCGTTATGAAATCTATATATTTAAAATATTTCGTATCTCTATTGTGTATTTGCTACATTTTTTCACAATGTTCTAGCGATGACGACAATTCTAATGCTGTACCCTCTAAGGTACAGCTCATTTCACCTACTAAAAGTCAATCATGCATCAACTATGATGTAACATTTCAGTGGTCTAATTCTTTTGATGCAGACGGTGATGATATTTCTTACATCCTTAAAATTTATGACGATGCAACACTTTCTTCTTCTCAAGATATTACAACATCAAACACTTCTGAAACTGTAAATCTTGAATTTGGAAAAACATATTATTGGAACGTAATTGCATCTGATGGTTCAAATCAAAGTCAAAGTGACACTAATGAATTCACCACTTGCATGGAAGATCATAACCCTGTTCAATTACTCTACCCTGACACAGGCCAAACCTGTGTTAATCCAAACATTAATTTTAAGTGGAGTAAAGCATCTATCAACAATAATGATAATATAGAATATACACTACGTCTTTATGATGATTATCAAACCAATCCCAATTCTTTTACTGATCAAACTTTAAATAAAAATCAATTTGAATTAACTTTAGAAACAGACAAAGAATACGCTTGGCAAATCATATCCCATAATGGAAACACAACTATAGAAAGTGAAATTAAATCATTTACTACTTGTAAAGAAGATCATAATCCTGTACAACTCATCTATCCTTCTACTAATGTATCTTGTATTAGTCCTTCCATAAATTTTCAATGGGGAAATGCCTCAGTTGATAATGAAGAATCTATTGAATATATATTACAAATACTTGATGAAGAAAATAATACTCAAGAGTATACACTCAAAGAAAAACAAAAAGAGGTTATATTAGATTTTGGGAAAAATTATTCTTGGAAAGTTATTTCTAACAATGGGAATACCACAATGGAGAGTGAACTTAGAGAATTTTCTACCTGTGATGAAGATCATAATCCAGTCCAGCTTATCTACCCACCTACAGGTCAAACCTGTATTAATAATGATGTTACTTTTCAATGGACAAAGGCTTCAATCAATAATGAAGAAAATATGAACTATACCCTTCAAGTCTTTGATGATTATCAAAACAATCCTGATTCATATGAATCGTATACTCTTTCAGAAAACCAAAAGAATCTTGTTCTTAAAATGAATAAACAATATGCTTGGAAAGTTGTTTCCAACAACGGGAATACAATACTTGAAAGTGATATCAAATCATTTACTACTTGTAAAGAAGACCATAATCCAGTCCAGCTTATTTATCCAGCCAATGGACAACTATGTGCCGAAAATGATATAACATTTCAATGGGGAGAAGCATCTACTCAAAATACTGATAATATTCAATATACATTTATGATCTATACAGATTATGAAAATAATATTTTTGAAGAAATTCAAACATCTGAAAATACGCTATCTAAAAATTTAGAAAAAGGAAAAGCGTATTATTGGAAAGTTATTTCTGACAATGGAAATTCTACAATGGAAAGTGAATTATTTTCTTTCTACACTGAAGAAAACACCAATTCTGACTATGCTCCTTATGCACCACAATTAGTCGCTCCATCTTCTGATATTTCATCAGGAGCTGTTACCTTAGAATGGACATGCAAAGATATTGATAGTGAAAAACTCACTTATACTATCTATTTTGGAACAGAAGAAAAGCCTTCTCAAATTATAGCAGATAATATTGAAGATTCTTCTTTCGAAATACAAACAGAAGCAAATATGACCTATTACTGGTTTATTAAAGCCCATGATGACACAGGAAACTCTACTCAAGGTCAAGTATGGAGTTTCAATACTCTTGAATAGAAACAATTATTTTAAATTATATTTTAATAAAAACCCTAAATTATTTTTGGGGTTTTTATTATTTTTTTATTATTTTTATCCTTAAACTAAAATGAGATCAGAGAAATGTACAAACTTTTTATTGTTAGTATATACTTTTTGTTTATTACTGGTTGTAACTCCCAAAAAGTCGTAAAAAACACAACTCAAGATAAAGAATTTGAAAAATCTAATTCTGAAGTAATGCTACAACAAAAAATCAAACAATCTAATTTCAAGAATCCAAAAACAACATATAATTCAAATAAAAGTTACGCACTTTGTACAAATGAATTTCAAGGTAGTCGATTAGCTTCTCGAATTGATTTTTTTATATATGATCTAAAAAATAATATTCTTATTGAAGAAGGTTCTATTATTGGCGATGTTTATTGGGAAGATGATTTTACTATAATTCTAGATCCATATGTAGGTATGGTTCAAGAAAACACACCTATTAACAACACTAAAAAATCTGTTAAAAAAATACATTTAAATAAATAATAAACTCTCTCTAACTTTCTTAAACTCATAAAAAAGATATTTTTAGTATTCTTTAATATGAACTCTTAAACTAAAAATAAATTATATGAGGACATTACTACTCCGGTTAACAGCCACAGCGTTGTTAATCAGCTTAACTTATTCCTGTAACAAGGATCCAAAACCTAAATCTACTCTCGATTTCCAAAAAAATAATACCCGGAAATCCAAACTTAGAATCAAAAAATCTAAAGAAGAAAAACAAAAAAAAGCCAAAGGCTATGCCGATTTTATCAAATCCATTACCGTTCCTATGGGACAAAATGAATCCGGGTATTCCGAAGGTCACTTCTTTAATGAATTTCTTAAAGCTAAAAAAAATAAACAACGCTTCCTAAGTCAAAAAGCAAACCTAGATCTTTATACTGCCTATACTGATAATATCACTTGGGAAGAAAGAGGTCCTGCCAACGTCCCAGGACGTTTAAGACAAATTGCCATTCATCCTACCAATAAAAACCTTTGGTACATCGGTACTGTCGGTGGGGGAGTATGGAAAACCGAAGATGCCGGTTCTACATTTACCAATCTAACCGATTTTAAAATCCCTAATCTCGCAACCTCTTTTGTTGTACTCTCTGCTGCTAATACTTCTACCATATATGCCGGAACTGGTGAACCTTTTAACGGAACAGGTATGATTGGAGGTATTGGTATTGTCAAATCTACAGACGAAGGACAAAATTGGTCTATACTAGACAGTACTACTCAAATGGGGGATATCGCTCGTATGTTTATTAGCCAAACCAATGAAAATATTCTCGTTGTGGCAACCACTTCTGGTGTTTATAAAACAATCGATGGCGGTAACTCTTGGACAAGAACCTATGCCAATGGTTCTATGCAAGATCTCAAAGCGGCTCCTTCTGATCCTAATATCTTATATGCTTATGACGATTCAAACAACTCCATTATCAAAAGTACTGACCAAGGAAATACATGGAATACCGTTTACACACCAACCATCGGTGATAGTAGAATTGAAATTGCCATTTCTCACCAAACACCTGATAAGGTATATGGATCTGTTTATACAGGTAATGGTAGAGATGAAGTTATTGTCTCTTCCGATGGAGGTACGACTTGGAATTTAGCTCCCGAAAATGCAGATAACTTGGCTCAATTCCCTGGACTCGCTGAATATATGGGAGGTCAAGGATGGTACGACAACACCATCAATGTACATCCTACAAATGATAATATTATCTACTTGGGAGGAGTAAATTTATTTAAAAGTACCCTATCTGAAGTTAACGGGTCTCTTCAAAAATTAACAGAACCTATTACCGATGTTTATGGACAATTCTTCCCTCAAACTGGTAAAAATTTAAAAGTACATCCTGATCAGCATACTATTGAGTATATTCATGGAGATAATGGACAATACCAACTCATCATTGGAAATGATGGAGGAATTGCCATTAGTAATATGGGAACGGATCCTGGATTCGCCGAAGGAGATTGGATCACTGGAAGTGTAACTGGACTTAACAATACTCAATTCTATGGAGCCGATAAAAAAAATGGAGCTGATCAATACATTGCAGGAGCTCAGGATAATGGAACCTATGTCTCTCCTGACAATCCTAGTTCAACATCTGCTCACAATTTTGTAATTGGCGGTGATGGTTTTGAATGTGTATGGAATTATGATGATTCCAATAAAGTATTGGGAGGTAGCCAAAATAATGGTTTAGCTGTTAGTAACGATGGTGGAGTTAGTTTTACACGTAGTGGTGCTATCCGAACAGGAGGTCCTTTTGTTACTCGTTTCGCCAATGCTAAAAACAATGCTGATGTTGTTTATGCAATGAATGGATCTGCAGGTATATACAAAACCAGTGATTTTGGGCAAAATTGGAAAACCAATTCTATTCCTTATGTATTAAGTTCTGCAGCAGGTGATGTAGCTGTTTCAACTGCAAACCCTGCTATTGTATGGGCTGGTAAAGCAGGTGGTAATTTGAGAGGTACTGATTTACCACTTTTTGTATCAACTGATGAAGGAGAAACATTTACTGCTGTCTATCCAAAACATACAGGACTTGCTTTTATTAGTGGGATCGAAACACATTCTACAGATCCTAATACAGCGTATATGTTAATGAGTGTTCGTGGACATTCTAAAATTATGAGAACGGAAGATTTGGGGCAAACATGGGAAGATATTACAGGTTTTGCAGGGGATGGATCTCCTAGTACTAACGGATTCCCTGATGTTCCAGCTTATTCTGTATTATCGATCCCTAATACAGACGTATTATGGGCCGGTACTGAAATTGGTATTTTTCAATCTCTAGATAATGGTGATACTTGGGAATATTTAGATGAAAACATTCCTGCTGTTTCTGTTTGGGATATGAAAATTGTAAACGATGAAATCGTCATTTCAACTTACGGCCGTGGTTTATGGACCGCTTCAGTTCCCGATTTATTAGGTTATGAACCACCTGCTTATCTAAAAGCTCCAAAAATCACAAGTGGAAATCAAGTATGGGGTCAAAATACTGTTAATATTACATATAATTTAGTTTCTCCTTATGATGAAACAAAAATTTTTGTTAATGATGAGGAATTTGAAGCATTAGGTTCTAATACCGATAAACAAACAGGACTTACTAAACAAATTAGTTTATCAGCTTATAGTCCTGAGGTTACCATTAAACTTGTTTCTACTCAAGGAGAAGAAACTAGAACTTCAGCAGAAGTAACTATCCCTCTTATAGATTTCGAATCAGAAACGGAAGAATACATCGCTAATTTTGAAACTGAATTCAATGTATTAGAATATGCCTTTGAAAATCCATTAGATGGAACTAGAGGATTTGGTTGGTTTGGTTTAGGTTGGTCTACCGGAAACTTTATTTTAAATGAAGATTTATATTATGCCAATGATAGCCAATATATAGCTATGACTTCACAACCTATCTTCATAAGAGGTGATGAAACATCTAAATTAGATTATATTGATATAGCCTTAGTGGAACCAGGTGACGGAACCAATTTATGGGATTATGTAGTTGTAGAAGCCTCCAAAGATGGTGAAAACTGGATTGAATTAACCGAAAAATATGATGCTAATGCTCACCAAGATTGGTTAGAAGCTTATACTTTAGCCGGTCCTAATGGTAATTTCACTGCAAACGAATCTCAGTATAAGCAAACCATTGTTGATTTAAATGAACATTTCAAAAATGGTGACCTTGTATTAATTCGTTTTAAATTAGTCAGTGATGCTGCCGTTAGTAATTGGGGGTGGTTCTTAGATGAAATCAAAATTCAAGAAAATATTCCTACTGATGGAGCCGATCTTACACCTACAGCAATGACTATTAATACAGATCCTTTGGCTATTGGTGAAAGTGGAGACTTTAGTTTTACTATTTCAAATATTGGAAATCAAGATGCAACTGCTACAACAGCAAGTTTATATTATTCCACTAGTGAAATGTTAGATGACAATGCCGTTCTAATAGGTTCTCATACTGTGAATGCTTTAGCCGTTGGCGCAGAAGAAACATATAATGAAATGTTCACTATACCAAGTACTCTAAAAACAGGGAAATATTATTTCCATTATAAAATAGATACTGAAAATACTGTCACTGAATTAATTGAAAGTAATAACTTCATCAATCAAATGGCTTCTGTAGTACCTCTTTCTAAAAATGCAGATAACTATATTATAAAAGTAGAAGATGAAACATGTGAAAACCAAAATAATGGTTCTATCAATGTAACAGTTAAGGAAGCTCTTAATTATACTTATACTATTAGTGGTGATTCTGTTTCAGAAGAAGGAACTTTCACTGATATTTTATCATTCGATAACTTATCTGCTGGAACTTATACACTTTGTTTTGGATTAGAAAGTAATCCTACTTATAAACAATGTTTCGATTTAGTAGTAGGTGAACCTTCCAATTTATTAGCAACAACTAGTGTTGATAAATCAAGTAGAACTGTTACCGTTAATATTGAAGGAGGAACAGCTCCATATAATATTACTTTAAATGGAAGAACATATTCTGTTAACACCAATTCTGTAGACTTACCGCTTACAACTGGAAGCAATCACATTGCCATTTCTTCTGACATTGTTTGTGAAGGAACTGTAATTGATACAATTAACACCGAACAATTAGAAGTAAATGCATATCCAAACCCTGTAATCAACCAATTATTTATTACCATTCCTACAACATATACTTTAAAACAAATTCCTGTTCAAGTATATACAGCAAATGGATTATTGGTATTAAACAATATCTATGATATTCATAACAATACAGTAGAAGTTAATGCTACAAGTCTTGGAAGTGGATTATATTTTGTGAAAATTGGTAATTTAGAAACTGTTAAAATCATTAAAAAGTAAAAATATGAAACGAATATATGCAATCTTAATCATCACATCCAGTATTTTATTTACTGGATGTGACAATGGAAGTAGCGGTAGTACAGGAGGAGCTTCCAATATCGTTCCTACCAGAGCTGTATCCATTTACCCTATACAAAATCAACTTTGTACAGAAAATACCATTAATTTTCAATGGAATGCATCTAAAGATGCCAATGGAGATGCTATTGAATATACCTTACGTGTTTATACTGACTTTCCTAATAAAGATATGTATGACGACTATACAACCACTGAATTAAGTCATACATTAACATTAGAAAAAGGAAAAGCATACTATTGGGAAGTCATTGCAAGTGACGGAGAAGGTGAAATAAGTGGTGACTTTCGCCAATTTTATACAGAATCTGATGCTATTGTAAATTATGCTCCTTTCTCTGCTGAGCTTATATCCCCAGAGATATTAAGCGAATTAGATGCTGGAACTACTACTTTAGAATGGTCATGCACAGATTTAGATGATGACCCTTTGACCTATACTGTTTATTTCGGAATGGATGACTCTTCATTGGAAATGGTTGCTGAAAACATAGAAAGTACTACTTTTGATGTTACTACAGAAGCTGGGAACCAATATTTCTGGTCAGTTAAAGCAACGGATCCTTCTGGAACTGCAACACAAGGACAAACATGGTCTTTTTACACAAAAGAATAGTTTAAAACTATATAAAAGTAAAAACCCTGAGAAATTCTCAGGGTTTTTTATTGACTAGATTTTTTGCCTTATGATAATCTAATTCAATTTGTTTTCTTAATTCCTCTATAGAATTAAATTTCTTCTCTTCTCTAATTTTCTGAAGAAAACTTATTTTTAATTTTTTATTATAGATCTCTTGATCAAAATCAAATAAAAAAGCCTCTATTCTATCTTCCTCACCTTCAACCGTAGGTCTAGTCCCTATATGAACCAAACCATAATAATTTTTTGAATTATAGATGGTTTGAAACAAATAAACTCCTTTTTTAGGTATTAATTTTTCTGGATCTACTTTTAAATTGGCTGTAGGAAAATTCAAAGTCCTCCCTATTTTATCTCCATGAATAACAAGACCTTCTATTGAATAATTATAATTTAATAACTGATTTGCTTTTTCAATTTCTCCTTCTAATAAAGCATTTCGAATTTTAGTGGAACTTACCGTTATATCAGAAAAACTTTGAGCATCAATTTTTACTAAGTCAAAATCATACACTTCTGATAACTCTTCTAAATCATCAAAAGATCCCTCTCTATTTCTACCAAAATGATGATCATAACCTATAATAAGTTCATTGATTCCAATTTGATTCACCAATAAATTTCGAACAAAATCTGTTGAATTTAACCTTGAAAACTCTTTGGTAAAAGGATGTACAATAACATAATCCAAACCTGTTTTCTCCAATAAATCTAATTTTTCTTTTTGTAATGATAGCATCTTTAATGCTACACCTTCTTGTAAAACCTTTCTAGGATGAGGAGCAAACGTTAGTAAAACAGACTTCCCTTTTCTATCTTTTGCCCTATTAACCACTTCATTTAAAATTTTTTGATGTCCTAAATGGACACCATCATACATCCCAAGTGTTAAAACAATGGTTGAATCTGAGTCATTAAAATCCGTTATACTTTGAAAAATTTCCACTTAGAATGTCTTTTAAAAAATATTTTCTCCAAAACTATAAAAAAATGCTGTAAAAATTCATCATTTCAAATGAAAGACGCTATATTTGCATAAATTTTTTAAGAACCAAAACGTTTAAAGAGAATGTCTCAGGTTAAAGGTAAAGTAACACAGGTAATTGGGCCCGTTATTGACGTAGTATTCAACACGGATGGAGAATTACCAAAAATTTATGATTCATTAGATATTGTTAAAGATAATGGTGAAGTGCTTGTTTTAGAAGCACAGCAACATATTGGAGAAGATACTGTTCGTTGTATCTCCATGGATGCTACCGATGGTCTTAAAAGAGGTCAAGAGGTAATAGCTACTGGAAATCCAATTACAATGCCAGCTGGAGAAGCAATTAACGGTCGTTTATTTAACGTTACCGGAAATGCTATTGATGGAATGGAAGAACTTTCTAGAGAAGGAGGTAATCCAATTCATAAGCCAGCACCAAAATTTGAAGAGTTATCAACTTCTACTGAAGTTTTATTTACAGGTATCAAAGTAATTGATTTAATTGAGCCTTACGCAAAAGGAGGTAAAATTGGATTATTTGGTGGTGCCGGAGTAGGTAAAACCGTATTAATTCAAGAATTGATTAACAATATTGCCAAAGGGCACGGAGGTTTATCTGTATTCGCAGGAGTTGGAGAAAGAACTCGTGAAGGGAATGATTTACTTCGAGAAATGTTAGAATCAGGTATTATCAAATACGGTGATGAATTCATGGAATCTATGGAAAATGGAGGATGGGATTTAACTAAAGTAGACAAAGAAGCAATGAAAGAATCTAAAGCTGCTTTCGTATTTGGACAAATGAACGAACCTCCGGGAGCACGTGCTCGTGTAGCTTTATCAGGTTTAACATTAGCTGAATATTACCGTGATGGTGGTGAAGATGGTCAAGGACGTGACGTATTATTCTTCGTTGATAATATTTTCCGTTTTACACAAGCAGGATCAGAAGTATCAGCCTTATTAGGACGTATGCCTTCAGCCGTAGGTTACCAACCTACTTTAGCAACTGAAATGGGTGCTATGCAAGAGCGTATTACTTCTACCAAAAAAGGATCTATTACTTCTGTACAAGCGGTTTACGTACCTGCAGATGACTTGACTGACCCTGCACCTGCAACAACTTTTGCTCACTTAGATGCTACAACCGTATTATCTCGTAAAATTGCCTCTTTAGGTATTTACCCTGCAGTTGATCCATTAGATTCTACTTCAAGAATTCTAACAGCTGATATTTTAGGTAATGAGCATTATGATACAGCACAACGTGTAAAGAACTTATTACAGAAATATAAAGAATTACAAGATATTATTGCCATCTTAGGTATGGAGGAATTATCAGAAGAAGATAAATTAGCGGTACACCGTGCGCGTCGTGTACAACGTTTCTTATCTCAACCATTCCATGTAGCTGAGCAATTTACTGGTATCCCAGGTGTTTTAGTTGATATTAAAGATACTATTAAAGGATTTAACATGATTATGGATGGTGAATTAGATCATTTACCTGAAGCAGCCTTTAACCTTAGAGGATCTATTCAAGAAGCAATTGAAGCTGGTGAAAAAATGTTAGCAGAAGCTTAAAATAATCAAGAATTAAGAATTATAAATAATAGTTCTTGATTCTTCATTTTTAATTCTTAATTATGAATGTAGATATCATTACACCTGAAAAAAAATTATACAGTGGAACAGTAAAATCAGTTTATGTTCCGGGTGTTAACGGTGAATTCCAAATGTTGGATAACCACGCACCTATTGTATCTATTTTAAAAGCAGGTAAAATTAAATTAGAAGCCCCTGAAGCAGAAACTTCAAACCTTGAACAAGGAGAAAAAGGTTTATACGAAATAACAGTTGAAGGTGGTGTTATTGAAATGAATCATGGGAAAATTATTATTCTAGCTGAGTAATATAAAACCATAAAATAATATAAAAAAGAGCTGTTCTTAAAATTAGAATAGCTCTTTTTTTTGTAAATAAAATGTAAGTATAGCATTAAATTAATATTAATACTTTACACTAAACTTACGTATAATTTACAATTCAGTATATTGCGTCCATTATTTTGATCAACTATACTTTAAAATGAACAAATCTTTTTTACTTCTAACACTATTATTAAGTATTTCATTTCTAAATGCTCAAAAAAAAGATAGTACCTTAATCAATCTTAGTTCAATTAAGATATCCAAAGGTAAGCCAGGTGTCAAATTTGAATCAGCAGATAAAAACTATTCTTTAAAAATGAACCTTCGGGCTCAATTTAGAGCTTCCTATCCTTATGATGGAGAACCAACCAAAATCAGTCAATTTGAAAATGAACAAACTAATTTTAAAATTCGAAGGGCTCGTTTAAAAATGACAGGTAATGCTTATAGGCCATGGTTAAAATATAAAATGGAATATGATCTAGAAGGTAGTAATCTTTTAGATTTACACTTTAAAGTTGAAAAATTACCCTACCTAAGTTTAAAAGTAGGACGCTGGAAAGCAGATTATAGTCGTGAACGTATTATCTCTTCAGGATCTCAACAAGCTCTAGATCGATCGATCATAAATAGACCTTTTACAATCGATCGTCAAAATGGTATCTCTCTTTATGGAAATATTAAAGGAAAAGGAAGTGCCAACTTTAACTATTGGGCAGCAGCCTTTATGGGAACAGGTCGTCCTGAAAGAACTAATGATGACACTCATTTGATGTACATGTTAAAAACGCAATGGAACATTAACGGTAGAAAACTTAAAACAACAGGATCTGATCTTAAATATCATGATAAGTTCACCTCTATTATAGCCATTGCTGGAGTTACAAATAAAAGTCCCTACACCCGTTTTTCAGGAAGTGGTGGAGGACAATTAGCAGGATTTGAAGATGGTGTTCCAGGACAATATCGACTTAATCAATACCTAGTTGAAACGGCTTTTAAATATAGAGGATGGTCATGGCAACAAGAATATCATTGGAAAGAAATTGATGATGAAATTAACCAAACTATAACCCATTTGAATGGTAACTACGCACAAATAGGATATTTCCCAACTTATAGTTTCGGTTTTGTACCTAAGAATCTTGAAATTTTTGGTCGCCATGCATTTTACAATCCTGACTTAGATTTTTCAAACAATACACGGTACGAATATACTTTTGGTGCTAACTGGTTCTTTAATGGACATAACAACAAATTAACACTTGAATATTCACATCTCAATTACAATCAACTTGAACCCAATATAGATGAAATAGGTAATCGTATTCGCCTCCAATGGGATATTTCTTTTTAAAGAACCTCTTTCCTTTTTTTAATTAACAATTTAGTCTTTATTTTCATAATACTAATTTGTCTCATTTTTAGGGAAGCTTACAACACAACTATTCCTATTTGAAAAAAGAAACAGCCCAACATTTTACTGATGGACTGTTCTTGTTTTAATTATCTCTTTTTTTCCTACAAACGGGAAGATAGCGTATTTTATTTCCTCCTGCAAATACAATTTCAATCGGTAAATTTAAATGATTGTACTCTATATTCGTGATTCATTTATTCTAATCAATGGTCATATTTTCCTTCACATCATATCTATAATTTTGATTATTATTTTGAAGGTCTCAATTATATTTAAAACATAGAACAGTAACTATATCTCTATAATTACTGTTCTATGTTTTTATTTTAATAATTATTAAAGCATCCCTTTTTTCCACATATCTAGCATTATCATTGCTGTGGAAGACATACTCGTTCCATTATCTTTTATATCTTGAAGTGTTTGTACAGCTTGTTCATTTTTCTTATCCAATAAAAAAATAGCTGACCATAATTTTACACTTTCATTTTCATGATTTAGTAAATCTTCTAAAGCTAAATCATTTGTCTCTTTTAACTTCATAAGTTTGCCATGGATTTTATTTGCCTCTTTATCATCTCCTTCTACCCATGCTTTACCATGACTAACAGCTAATTCTATATATTTTTCTTCTTTTTTCACATAATATAATATATAAATTACCATTTTAAATTACCTTTCTTCCATTCTTCTAATGTAATCTTAGCATCAAAAGAATAATGAGGAATATTTTGGTTTGCTATTTTTGTCATTAATTTTATTGCTTCTTCTTCATTTTCTTCTAATAAAAAAGTTGCTGCCCATAATTGAACATTTAAATCTTCATGAATTAAAAATTTTTTTAAAATAAAAATAGAATCATTTTCTTTTAAATACTTTAGAATAGAAACTAATTTATCATAGTTTTTATTTGCTAATTTATAATCTCCTTCTTTTGACGCTTCTCCATGTTTTATAGAAGCTTCTATAAAATCATTTATCTCCATACAAATATATTTTAAATAAACATTATTTTAACTTTCTCAAGGTGTCCATCCAAATTCTTTTAATTTTTGAATACCAAATTCATATTGTTCTTTATAGCTTTTATTACTTAACCACTGTCTTACTGTTTGTCCCCCAGTAAATCTTTGTTTAGAAGAATAATATCCTGATATTTTAGCATGTATTGTACCTGCTCCATGTGGTAATTTAATTAAATTTCCTGTATTATGAATCGCTTCTGATCCAAATTGAGCTAAATTTGCTGGATTTTGCTCCACAATATGGTGCCATGCTTTACCTTTCCCTGCTGTTCCCATAGCTCTTTTAAAAGCTGAAAATGATCTAAACCCTTTCCCTGTAATCTCTGTAAGTCCATTGGCAGTCTTAATAAAATACTTTACAGCATTCACCTCTCCTCCTGGGGAAGGTTCTAATATAGCAAAAACAATAATTCCTGCCATATAGCCTGGCACCTCATTTTGATTTACTTGAAACAAGTCTGGTATTACCTGGTTACCTGTTAACAATTCATACGAAGAAACTCCTGCATAATAAACCATAGTAAGAGGGTTGGACATTAAAGAAGCATCAACTATAGAACTTCCCACTCCTTTTGCAACTCCACTAGCCGTAGAACCTGCTGTTACTTTTTCCTTATCAGGGTCTCCTGTATGATTCTCATCTCCACATTCTCCACAATCCGCAGTTTGCCCATCACTACTAGAAAAAGTCCCATCATTATTATTAGACCAAGTCGTTTTTCCTCCTTCTGAACGGTTCCATAAGTCTTCAATAAAACCCGAAGCATCTGCTCCTATTGGATCTGCCCAAAACACAGGATTATTATCAAAACCAGTATAAGGACTCATACTATGATGCACTACTGGATCTTGAACAACCCACCTTGCCAAAGCTGGATCAAATTGGCGCATGTCCATTTCTAGCATATTGTAACCTAGTTCATCTGTAAGTTCTTTCCCGTTGTAACCATACTTGTACTTCTCCGCTATTGGATCTACTACATTGTTGTATCCTTCATGCTTCAGCCCAAAGGGATAATAGTTACTCTCCTCTACAATCTTTGCTTTTCCATCTTCATTAACATAACTCACTCGCACATTCCCTAAATGATCCGTATAATTATATACGTATTCAGGTGTACCACTCTTCATATTCACATAACCTTCTGCATGTGGGTAAAATTCTAATACTCCATCTACGTATTGGTAACCATCTAAGTAGTCTATGGTTGTTAGTTGTTGGTTATTAGCGGGTATAACACGCTTTTGTAACTTTACTCCTGCTGCATCATATACATACTCTATACTTCCGCCATCTTCAAAGAACACCTTCTCAGGTAAATTTAAGAAATTATATTCTATTTTAGAAATCCCTTTGTTTTTGTCTACAACCATGTTCCCATTTACATCATACTCATAATCATTCCCATCTGTATTCCCATCTTTAAAACCACTAGAATGACCTTCTTGATCTTTTACCTTTAATAATCGATTACCTGCATCATACGTATAGGTTAATTTATCTATATCAATCATTGCCCCATCTGAATCTCCTTTTCGATTTAAGGTTTTGATATTTCCATTTTCATCATAGGTTATACCTGTTACATTGTAAAATCCAGGTGCTTGCCCATTTTTAAGGTAATAACCATTCTTAATTCGATTCAATACATCATAATTATAAGCATATCCTCGTTGGGTATTCCCTGAATTAGCTGTTTTCCAAAACGTCTCACTAATGTTTCCATTGTATAAAGGCTTAATTCCCGATACTACATGATCAGGTGTTTGCACATTTTCATAATGAATCTTAAAACTAAACAAATCTTTTTCTAACTTATCTACATTATTAATATCCGTAAGCCAGCCTCGAATATTGTACTTATAATCGACCTCTTGTAAATTATTTCCTACTTTCTTGCTTTGCAATTGTCCTAACTCATCATAGCTATTCTCTGCTAATGTAATTTTTACTCCATTACCCGTATCCTGTTGCTCAGTTTTTACCAATCGCTCTGCATGATCATACGTAAAATACGTGATAGTGGTTTGTTCTGAAGTGTCACTCGTTCCTTTATGAACCATTTTAGTATATTCAGGTTTCCCTCTAAAATCTAGCTTACTATCACTAATCGTATAGCCTTCCATATGATTCTTACTATAAATTCGAACAGCTCTCGATTTTAAATCATAATAAGTATATACTTTTTGCCAACCTTCTCTTATCCCTCCATTGGGCAATACGCGCGTATAGGTTACCGTATTCAAGCCTTTTAAATTAGGTGTAGTACTCGCTGTAATCAACACTTGTCCTTCTACTGAATTAGGAACACTAGGAGATCCATTTTTTGGATAATGATCGTAGATATTGACCGTTAAGAGTTCTGTTATATTTGTTGGATAAGCACTACTATTGGTATAAGGTACCGTAATCCCATCTTGCGAAAAACTTCCACTTGTTTCATTGTTCTTCTCTTTAGCATTTACCCTACTTTGAACATTCCCTCGATCACTTCCTATTGTCTTCCCTGTATATAATACTCTTCCAAATTGATCATATTTAGTGAAAATCCAGATTTTATCTTTTTCTAAATTCCCATCCTGAGTCGCTACCAAACGGTCTTGCTTATCATAAACTAGATACTCTCTAGCTTTACCTGGTAATTGCTTCTCTACTAAACGATTTCGATCATCATATTGATATTGGTAACCTAGTTTGGTTAATAGTTCTTGGTTAATAGTTGATTGTTTACTGAGTTTGGGAGGTAATACATAGGTTAAATTACCGTAAATATCGTAAACGTAATAGGTATCTAGTTTTGCTCCTGTATCATCATAGGTTCGTTTTAATACTACTCGACCTTCTTTATCTTTAAATTCTTCTATCGTATGTTTATTCCCACTATCTGAACCATGATTTTCATCCTTAGTAATCGCTTTATATAATTGTCCTGCTCTATAATAATTATTAGACTGTAAACTCGGCATATATCCACTTCCTAAATTTACATCAAAACGCCTCACTTCATTAGCCCTGTTCGTTTGATAGTTAAATTCAATCTCATGCCCAGATCCTTTCTTCCACACTTCTCCAGGAGCAGCTTGTTTTAAGACACGATTCAAGGGAGAAGCTTCTAACTCCTTCTCACTAAAAGGCGATATGTCACTATAATGTGTAGAATAATAATTCTCAACACCTGTTATCGCTGTCGTATTCTCTATATATGCTCCTGTATTTTGACTACTTCCATAGGGTAAATAATCCTTAACCTGCCTCCCAAATTCATCATATACAACAGGTGTTACAATATCTTTCCCATTGGGACTGGCATTGATCGATATGTTCTGCATCGGTCTACCTAATCCATCAAAGTATTGGATACTATGTACTTTCTTTGTACTCATTGTTACGCTACTTACGCCTTCCAAAGGCTCTTGTACATAAATATAGTTTTGATTAGAAAAATCAACATTTGTATTTCCTCTACATCCTGAACAACTAGTATGATCAGGATCTACTGTTGGATCGGTAATCACCAATGCCTGTATTTTTAAATGGGCAACAGCTTTTATATGAGCATTTTTAACATGTATCTTTTTATGATGCGTCTTTGTTCCTGTTATAATTCCTGTTAATTCTAATACTTGAGCATTAACAAAAAACAATGTTATCAGAAAAAACAGTAAGCTTAACTGTATTTTATTTTTCATAAGAATTAACTTTTGGATTTGATAACAACAACTCTATTTTTTCTAAACGATTCTTAAGTATTTCATTTTCTTGATTAAGTCTTTCTAAATTCTTTTCTTGATCAATGGTATAAAGGGTTAGTTCTTCTATCTTTTCTAATAATAAATTTGACATAGTACCCAGACTTAACCCTTTTTCTTTTACTTCTTTAGCCGTTGGAATACCTGGTAAATGTTTATGCGCTTTTGTGTAAGACTCAACCTCTTTTAATGTAGGAATTTCATAAGAAGGTTTTAAATCAGAAAAGCCTTCATAATACTGTTCAAATACATAATCTGCTAAAGGACCTTCTGTATCGACAAAAACTTCTTTGGCATGAATGTTTCCATTAACCGTTAATAATTGATCAGGATTGGTTGTTCCAATTCCTACTTTACCATCCGTCTTTACTAACATTCTTGCACCTCCAGATCCTACTTGAAAGGTTCCATCCGTTCGCATAACCCCTGTATTATGGTAAAAGTTCTTATTCCCATACGTTCGTATCCACGTATTATCTGTCATTTGAAATCCTCCTCCATGGGTTTGAAAAAAGACACCTGAATTACCTGATACGCGTAACCAACCACCATTGGCATATATATCACCTCGAGTCTCTAATTTATAAGTTGGGGTTGTTGTTCCAATTCCCACATTTCCTGTCTCATCGGTAATTCGCAACTTCTCACTTCCCTTGGTTCTTAAAATTAAATCATTATCATAAGAAGAAAATCCATTAGTAATGCTATATATATCTTTATTAAATATAAATTTTGCTCGATCTGTATAAATATGTGCCCAAGAAGTATTTTGCGCTCCTACATCTATATACCCTGATCCCGATTTAATTCGTAAGGCTCCCGTTCCTATATTTCCTCGTATACTTCCATTAAGATGTAATTTTTCTAAAGGATCCTTCGTTCCAATTCCAACTTGAGCCTGTGAATTTAAATACAAAGTACTTAATGTCGTTGGTTTTCCTTTTGAATTAAACCCTATTTGAAAATCTATTCCCATTCCATTTACATTCTTTGAATCTTTAACACCAACTATAGCCGATTTAACATTCGTGTTTTTATTGGTAAATTGAATATTGGAAATATCAGAATCACAATAAGTACTGAATAAACATTCATCATTACCAATTAAATTAAGTGAAGCTTCTCCAGAGGATTGATAGATTTCTAAAGAATTTTTAGGAGAAGTTGTCCCAATTCCTACATTTCCACTTTTTGGAAAAATGTTTTGACTATATGCGATATGAGTTAATGCAATTCCTGCTATTGCTAAAATATTTCTTGTTTTCATCTTCATTATTTTTTTAAATTAGTTTTATTCTTGTGTTTTATATTGATAATCATATGCTTTCAATACTTTTCCTGTATGGTCTTTTATACGCTTTAAACGATTAAATTCATCATATTCAAACCGCTGCACTTGTCCATTCGGATCCGTAATACTCGTCACACCTACTAAGGGTTCATACGTATAGGTTGTCACCATGGCTTTCGGAACGCCTGCTCGTAAGCTTCCTATGTTATTGGCATATGAACTAATCTCATCATATATAGCGCCTTCTACCTTCGCTACAGGATATTGTCCATTGTAACCCCATAGAATACTCGTATACAATCCATCTTCGGTGTGATATTGCAATACATTTCCCTTGGCATCGTACCTGTCATACGTTAGCTTACGGTCTGTTGTTGCTTTACTAACAACCCCTCCCTTTTTACTGAATACCGATTTAGGTAAATATAAATCTCCGAAAGTTTCGTACTGTGTTAGTTGATCGGATACCGTTGTTCCACCTTTTTTAACTGTCGTTTGTAAGGGAATACCAATACGGTTTTCATTGATTAACCTCGTATCATTCTTCTCATGGGCATATTGGTAGCTTGTTTCAATTGTTCCACTTTTAGAATCTTTTGTAGATTCACTCTTTAGTAAATATCGATTATTATATCGATAATTTTTTTCCTGTATTATACCATCTTTACTTTCTATAATTTTTTGTGGAAAAAAAGCTTTCTCATAAAAAGAATAATTTAAAACCTTCGATACACTACTAGTTGAAATTGGAGTATTTAATATTACACCAAAACCACTTGCCTGATAATAAAATTTATATTGTGCTTTAGAATTGCTATTCTCATTTAAATATTGATATTGAATTCTTTTCTTCTCTTTATTATCATCACTATATGTTACACTTTCTCTCAAACTTCCGTTACTTAAACGATATGTGTAGGGATAATTGTAATAAATTTTGTGTGAGGTGTGTTTATCAACTAAGTTAGCATCATTCTTATATCGATTTATAATATACCCTGTATTTTCAAAATTATTTGTATTAGATGTAAAGGTTTCTTTAACCTGAGAATAACCTATATGGCTTCCTTGCGCTGAATTTTCAATTCCAATAATAGAAGAGGAGCTAATAGTATTGGTTAGTCCTCCCTTAAAAGAAAAACCATTGTTATCAATTTTAAAATCTTTTCCATTATAAATTAATTCATTCATCAAAATACCTGAAGATTCATTCCCAGAATAATGATAATCATAAGTTCTTGAAGATAGTTTTTGATCATTAGCATCATAATTCTCTAAAGAAGCTATTTTTGCTCCACCCACTTCTATATTAAAACCATCATCTTCTTTAAAAGCCTTAAATTGAACATTTCCGTATACACTATATTCGTAATTAAATGGTAAAGCTTCTACTTCTACTCTATAATTCTTATTCGAATATAATAAGATATTATGTGTTCGATTATCAGAAAAAGCAATTAATTCATTTCCATCCCAATACTTTTCTGCTGTAGTAGAATACATTAATTGTAAAGTATGAACAACACTACCCGTTTGGACGTCAACAATTCTAAATCTTTTAGGATGATCAATTAACTCATTAAATACCGTTTTACAACTCTTTCCCGTTGGAGTACAATTAAAGGAAACATTAAAATCAATAGAAACACGACTATCAGCAGAAGAAGGTGTCTTAAATGTATAAGTTTTAGAAGATGTTTCAGGGGCAATTGAGGGGCTAATATTTATATTGTCATAAAATAAAGAAGTGTAACTATTCTGTAAATATTGCCTTGAAAATTCACTTTTAATTTCTCTATAAAAAACATCATTAGGCTGATAATTTAATTTTAAATAACCTTTAGTTGGATATGTTATTCTATTTAACAACCCTATTTTACCATAGTCAAAGTCACTACTACGATCACCTCCATTTACTTTCATACTCATAACACCATGAGGAGGAGGGCAAACTGCCGTTTCAAAATAATTAGGTACTAATTTAGAATTATTTTTCCCATTATAAAATCCCCAAAAATCAATACTCTTAGATGTTTTTTTAGGTAAGTTATTTTCTAACACATAAGATAATGCATATTCTTTATTATTAACTTTAACCTCATCAAGTTTTAACCGTGTCCAATTAGCATTATTTTCATAAGTTGACTTTTTATTATCATTTACAGTAACTAATTTATTATTGTTAAAATAAGAATACGTTAACGATGTTTTTACTATTTCATCATTTTGACTGTTAAAAACAATAATAGAATCAAGTTTTAAAGGTACATCATCTCTATAAGCACTAGGACCTTTGGCATTGTATACCATACTATTATCAGGATGTAAAATATCTTGACGAGATGAATTATAAAATTTTATGTTTATGGTCTGGTCATCTGAAATAATTTGTTTTAAAATTTTACCTTCTATTACGTTTCGACTACATGAGTAATAATAGTTATCAACTCTACCATTAGAATCTGTCCCACATAACATAAATTCAACCGTTTCTCCTAAATTAGGCTGTGTAATGGATATTTGTTTATCATAACTAAAAGATAATTTTTTCTTATTAGGTGAAATAACCTCTGTTAAATACCATGATGATTTAACTTTAGAAACATTTCGATTAACAACACTTACATAGGCATTAGAACAATATTCATCTGAACCTACTAAACTTCCTGTTCCATAACTCTTAGAATACGTATCGGTTAATTCAATATTACTGAAATGATATATAAAGCCTTGTTCATCTACAATTCTAAAAGAAAAGTTATCTTCATTAAATTGGATTGTAATATTATTTTTCTCATGTTTAAAGATTCCTAACGTCCCATTATTTTCTGCCTTATTTATAAAATTAAAAGTAACTGATTTTCCAAATAAATTTAAAATAAACAAATCTGCTTGTGTATCAGGAATAGTAGAATTACTATCTGGAATTTGATATTGTTTACTGTAAAAATCATTTTCAGCCATTAAATCTGTTATTTTAGGCTGCTCTAAATAGCCATTTTTAAAAAAATCATCATGACCATTTATTTGTCTAATAATAACAGCATTATCACTTAAACTCCATCCTAACCCTACTTTAGAAGCATCCTGTGCTACTTTAATCCCTCCAGTTGAATAATTGAGTTGTATAGGAATTTTGAGCCCATCAAAATTAATTTCATGCACAGGAATATTAACTGTACTAATTCCTGTATATTGATTTATAGGAAATAAATTATATTTTCCTAAAGTTTCAGCATCAACAGAAGTTTTACTTGGAAAAGAAATAGCTGTTTCTTGTCCAAAACACCATAAGTTGATAAATAAATACGATATAAATAGTATTAATGGTTTCATAAATAATATGTTTAAATTAGTTAAATTATTTCTTTACGATCTTCTTACTTACTTCTTCCTTATCCGTTTGAATCTTTATGATATACAAGCCACTGCCTAATGACAATAAATCCAACACCTCTGTTCTACTCTTTAACTCCTGACTTTGCAATAAACGACCTGCATAATCATAAATATGGGTTGTCCCTTGCTGGAAATCATACGGCACTACCACTGTTAGATAACGTTCTGTCGGAACAGGATACAATTGAATGCTTCGATCTTCTTCTATCACTTCTGTGTCTACTAATCTATCCTTGAGTTTCACCACCCAATAATCCTTCAAACCATTACTCCTAGCACTCTTGTCTCGGTTAGCATTTGAATTCGATGTTCCGGATAGCAAATAGCCTCCATCTCTTGTTTGTACGGTATTCAATAAGCGATCTGAGCCTTTACCTCCTAATTGCTTCTCCCATTGCTTCTTTCCTTGCTTATCTACTTTTATTGCCACATAATCCTCTATTCCCTTTTTCTCCTGACCGTTGGCATTCTTATAATTCGTCCTTGTATAACCACTAATTAAATAACTGTGGTCTTTGTTCTTTGTAAGCCCTGTCGCTATATCCGTAGTTCCTACGTTGTAGGTCTCTTCAAAATGTATGTTGCCTAAATCATCAAATTCCATTAACCAATAGTCCGTACCTTCTTCCGTGTTACTATTACTGTAACCTAATAAAACATAGTTCCCTTCTTCTGTGATTTGCAAACCTGTCGGGATATCATCTCCTTTTCCTCCATAGCTCTCTTGCCATAGCACTTCACCTTCTGATGTTAAACGCACTACCCAAACATCGCCTAAGCCTTTATTCTTAACTTCTTTGTCTCCTGAAATGGTAGAATTGGAATAACCGTATACCATATAGCCTTTGTTCTCTGGTAGTACTTCTAAGCCCTTTACTTCATCAGCATAGTTCCCTCCTAAAGTCCTTTGCCACTGGGAATCTCCTTGATTATCTAACTTTACAATCCAATAATCCGTATTGCCTCGGGTTTCTTCTTCTTTTTCAAAAGAGGTACTTGAACTGGAAGTTCCTGCTAGAATATAACCCCCATTATCACTCAATGGACGAATCACCTCCAACTGATCGTCTTCTGATCCTCCTAGGGTCTTTTGCCATTGAACTTCTCCTTTAGGGTCTAATTTTACAATCCAATAGTCTTGTTTTCCTCTGCATGAATCGGTTTTTACTTCATTAATAGGGGAATCAGAGGAACCTCCTAAAATATACCCTCCATCGGAAGTATAGCGAATGCTTCGTAAAAAGTCATTACCCGTTCCCCCTAGATTTTGTTCCCATTCTAAGTCACCATTCTCCTTCATCTTCCAAATCCAATAGTCCAAATTACCATAAGAATGTAATTCTTTGGTACCGCTACTAGAGGAAACGGAACTTCCTGCTACTATATATCCGTAATCTAAGGTGGGGATGGCATCAAATAAATACTCTTCCTGAGCACCTCCCAAGCTCTTTTGCCACTCGATCTCTTGGGATAACAATAAGGTATAACAGCCTAATAGACTGTACAATAATAAATACTTTTTCATATGTCAATGTTTAAATTAAACGTTTAGCTGTTTAATCATTTGTGTTGTTAATTTAACACTATTTTATGAATTACACAAATAATGAAGTGGAAAACGAAGAGTGGAAAATGAAAAGTAATAAGTACACATGTAAAAATTGTAGCGTAAAAATGTCATTCCAAACTTGATTTGGAATCTCATGATTGTATTATAAAAGTGATTGAACTAGATTCCAAAATAAATTCGTAATAACATAATGCTCAACCAATTATCAAAACCCTTCTTATTAGTTAATTCCTTAATTCATGACAATAGTTCTCAATACTTCTTGAATTTACTTTGGGGAACACTTGAATAAATACATTACAGATGATTTCTAATTAAAATAAACAAAGAGTTCCCCTATATGTAAAGCACTATGCGTTTAGAAGTTTCTAACCAATTTTTATAATCAATTAAAAATTAGTACATTTAAGCATAACACAAAATCATTTAAACAACATATGTATACAAAACATGATGTAAAGGTCTATCCTTCTAAAGCTAATTTACCAAGAGAAGAACAATTAGCTTATAAATTAGCTAAAGTTGCTCTTGATAAAGCACCTATTAGCAAAGCAGTTAAAGATATGGTCATTAACCGTATTATCGATAATGCTTCAGTAGCCATTGCTTCAGTCAATAGAATTCCTCCAACGATTGCAAGAGAACAAGCTCTAGGACACCCTAAAGAAAAGGGTGCTACTATATTTGGACTACCTGCTTCCATTAAAGTACATGCTGAATGGGCGGCTTGGGCCAACTGTACAGCCGTTCGAGAATTGGATTTTCACGATACGTATTTAGCAGCTGATTATTCTCACCCAGGAGACAGTATTCCTGCTATTATTAGTGTTGCTCAACAATTAAACAAAACAGGTGATGCTATTTTACGAGGAATTGTTGCTGCTTACGAAGTACATGTTAATTTAGTAAAAGCGATCTGTTTACACGAACATAAAATCGATCATATCGCGCATTTGTGTCCA
The DNA here is from genome assembly GCA_001880285.1 of Flavobacteriaceae bacterium UJ101. Classification (NCBI taxonomy): domain Bacteria; kingdom Pseudomonadati; phylum Bacteroidota; class Flavobacteriia; order Flavobacteriales; family Flavobacteriaceae; species Flavobacteriaceae bacterium UJ101. Next base: position 994,964 of record CP016269.1, read on the forward strand.
GCGCAAGCTGCCGGTATTTGTGCTTTATTAGATTTAGACGTTGAAACAACCTATCAAGCCATTCAACAAGCTTTGCATACTTCAATCAGTACACGTCAATCAAGAAAAGGTGAAATATCCTCTTGGAAAGCGAATGTTCCTGCTCATGGTGCTAAGTTAGCCATCGAAGCAGTTGATCGAGCAATGAGAGGAGAAAAAAGTCCTTCCCCTATCTATGAAGGAGAAGATTCTGTTATCGCATGGATACTTGATGGTCCAGATGCTCATTATACGATTCCTTTACCTGATAAAGGAACTGAAAAGACCGCTATTCTAGAGACGTATACAAAAGAACACTCTGCTGAATATCAATCACAAGCTTTAATTGATTTAGCTTTTAGAATGCGTGAAAAGATTACGGATTTCTCACAAATTGAACATATCCTAATCGAAACTTCTCATCATACACATTACGTAATTGGTACAGGTGCTAACGATCCCCAAAAGATGGATCCAAATGCAACACGAGAAACATTAGATCATTCCATTATGTACATTTTTGCTGTGGCTTTAGAAGATGGTGTATGGCATCATGAAAAAAGTTATGCTAAAGAAAGAGCCAATAAACCTGAAACTATTGTTACATGGAATAAAATTGAAACCATTGAAAAACCAGAATGGACAGCTATTTATCATGATCCTAATCCTGATAAAAAAGGTTTTGGGGGAAAAGTAATCATTACGATGAAAGATGGATCTACCATTACTGATCAATTAGCTATTGCTAATGCACATCCTAACGGTGCTCGTCCATTTGTAAGGGAACATTATGTCCAAAAATTTGATACGTTAACAAATGAATTGATTACATCTACAGAACGAAATCGTTTCATTCAATTAGTTGAAAATCTTGAAAATCTAACCAATGAAGAAGTTCAACATCTCAATGTAGTAATGGATAATGAACCTGTTTTTGAATCGAATAAAAAAGGAATCTTTTAATATGATCATACACCCAAAACAACCCAGTGAAAAAAGAGCTGATTTCGTAAAAGCCTTACAAACAGGTGAATTACTTCAGTTCCCCGGAGCCTATAATGCATTAGTAGCCAAGCTTATTGAAAAACTTGAATTTGATGGACTATATGTTTCTGGAGGTGTTATGGCGAACACCTTAGGGCTAGCCGATATCGGTTTAACGACCCAATCAGAAGTCGTTCAGATGTCTAGTGATATTGCCAAAGTAAGTTCTTTACCCACCATTATGGATATTGACACCGGTTTTGGAGAACCTATGAATGTTTTTAGAACAATTAAAGAAATCGAATACAGAGGTTTATCTGGATGTCATTTAGAAGATCAAGTCAACCCTAAACGATGTGGTCATTTAGATAATAAACAAATTGTAGAAACCACCGAAATGGTAAAAAAAGTTCGTGCTGCTGTAGATGCTCGAACTGATGCTAACTTTCAAATTATAGCTCGAACTGATGCTCGAGCAAAAGAAGGTTTAGAAAGTACTATTGACCGTATTAAGGCCTATGTGGATGCTGGTGCAACCATTATATTTCCTGAAGCATTAAAAGATGAAAAAGAATTTGAAGCTGTTCGAAAAGCAATTGATGTTCCATTATTAGCCAATATGACCGAATTTGGTAAATCCAAACTTTTAACCAAACAACAATTAAAAGATCTAGGATTTAACATTGTCATATATCCTGTAACAACTCAGCGATTAGCAATGAAAAATGTAGAAGATGGCCTAACACATATTAAAGAAATAGGAGATCAAATTGATATTGTAGAAAAAATGCAAACCCGTAAACGTCTTTATGAAGTAATTGACTATGAGAAATACAATGAAATAGACAGTTCTATTTTTAATTTTAACATTTAAATTTAACAAGATGAGTGATCTAATTAAAGCCCCAAAAGGATTGGCTGGTGTTATAGCCGATACTACAAAAATTTCTAAAGTGATTCCTGAACTATCAAAATTAATATATAGGGGATACGCTGTTGATGAATTAGCTGAGAAAAAAGATTCTGATAGTGTTGCTTATCTTTTAGTTAATGGAGAATTACCCACTGAAGAACAATTACAAGCCTTTAGGAAAAAAGAAGTACAAAATCGAAACCTATCAAACGATTTATTAAAAGCCATTACCCTTTTTCCTAAAAAAGCACATCCTATGGATGTTCTTCAAACTTCAATCAACTTCTTAGGAATGGAAGATGAACGCATTTGGGATAATAGTCTAACAACTAACCTAGATAAATTTATAAGCTTATATGCTAAAATTCCTACCATCATTGCAGCTGGCTACAGACATTCTATTAATGAAGATATTATAACACCTGATCCTAAATTAAGTAGAGTCGAAAACTTCTTTTATATGTGTACAGGTAAAATTCCTTCTCAAAAAATGATTGAAGCATTTGATATCTCACTTATTCTTTATGCTGAACACAGTTTTAATGCCTCTACCTTTACAACACGTGTTGTTACAAGTACAACCTCTGATATTTACAGTGCTGTTGCTGCTGGTATTGGAGCATTAAAAGGTCCATTACATGGTGGCGCCAATGAGCAAGTGATGTATATGTTAAAAGAAGTTGAATCTAAAGATCGTGCTAAAGATTGGATGCTTAATAAAATAGCCAATAAAGAAAAAATAATGGGTTTTGGTCACCGAGTATATAGAAAAGGAGATTCTCGAGTTCCTGCCATGAAAAAAGCCATGTATCAAGTTGCTGAAGAAGTAGGAGAATATAAATGGAAAGAGATTTCTGATATACTAGAAAAAACCATGGTAGATGCAAAAGGGATTTATCCTAATTTAGATTTTCCAGCAGGACCTGCATACTATATGATGGGATTTCCTATCGATCTGTTTACTCCCATCTTTGTTTTGTCTCGTGTAAGTGGATGGGTCGCCCATATTATCGAACAAACTGCCGATAACCGTATCATTCGCCCTTTAAGTGAATATATAGGTAACGATCTAAGAAATATTTAAATTGTAATTAGTGGATAGAGGGTAGTAGATAGATTTCTTAAAAACATACATAAAAAAAAGAGTGCTTTATAGTATCCTACTATAAAGCACTCTTATATCTAAAAAAAGGCGGCGACCTACTCTCCCGATTTTACTCAGTACCATCGGCGCTATTGGGCTTAACTACTCTGTTCGAAATGGAAAGAGGTGGACCCCAATGCTATAACCACCAAAAATCTTTGTGATCATATTAACTTAGTAATTCCTTGTTAGCTTTTGGTTTTTTATAACTTTAAAAAATTTTATAAAAAAAAAGAACACATAGCATCCCCTCATCAAAGGTTAATGTAATCTATGTTACTTGTAAAAAATCTACGGGTAATTAGTACTACTCGGCTAAGACATCACTGCCCTTACACCTGTAGCCTATCAACGTCGTCATCTCCAACGTCCCTTTAAAGAAATCTCATCTCGTGGCGAGTTTCGCACTTATATGCTTTCAGCGCTTATCTCTTCCCGACGTAGCTACTGAGCCATGCTCCTGGCGGAACAACTCATACACCAGAGGTCAGTCCATTCCGGTCCTCTCGTACTAGGAACAGCTCCACTCAAATTTCTAACGCTCGCAATAGATAGAGACCGAACTGTCTCACGACGTTCTGAACCCAGCTCGCGTGCCACTTTAATGGGCGAACAGCCCAACCCTTGGGACCTTCTCCAGCCCCAGGATGTGACGAGCCGACATCGAGGTGCCGAACCTCCCCGTCGATGTGAGCTCTTGGGGGAGACTAGCCTGTTATCCCCGGAGTACCTTTTATCCTTTGAGCGATGGCCCTTCCATACGGAACCACCGGATCACTATGCCCGACTTTCGTCCCTGATCGACTTGTATGTCTCACAGTCAAGCACCCTTATGCCATTACACTCTACTAACGATTGCCAACCGTTATGAGGGTACCTTTGGAAGCCTCCGTTACCCTTTTGGAGGCGACCACCCCAGTCAAACTACCCACCACGCACTGTCTCCCATTCCTGGGATTAGACTCCAAATAACGCAAGGGTGGTATTTCAAGGTTGAATCCACAACGCCTGGCGACGCCACTTCAACTTCTCCCACCTATCCTACACATGCGGTATCCAAAGCCAATACGAAGCTATAGTAAAGGTTCACAGGGTCTTTTCGTCCCATTGCGAGTAACCGGCATCTTCACCGATACTACAATTTCACCGAGCTCGTGGCTGAGACAGTGCCCAGATCGTTACACCATTCGTGCAGGTCGGAACTTACCCGACAAGGAATTTCGCTACCTTAGGACCGTTATAGTTACGGCCGCCGTTTACTGGGGCTTCAGTTAAATGCTTCTCCCGAAAGATAACATCCTCCCTTAACCTTCCAGCACCGGGCAGGTGTCAGGCCATATACATCAACTTGCATCTTAGCATAGCCCTGTGTTTTTGATAAACAGTCGCCTGGGCCTTTTCACTGCGGCCCCGGTTATTACACCGGGGCGACCTTTCTCCCGAAGTTACAGGTCCATTTTGCCTAGTTCCTTAGCCACGGATCACTCGAGCACCTTAGAATTCTCATCCCAACTACCTGTGTCGGTTTACGGTACGAGTCGCTTTAAACTGAAGTTTAGAGGTTTTTCTTGGAAGTCCTTACCCACATTATCATTCCATCCGAAGATTTCATGTACTATCCTGTCTTAGCTAAGTCTGCGCATTTAACTACAAACCCAGTACCTAAACAGTTCAACGTACTATTCCGTCAGTACGCAGTGGTGTCAGTACTCCGTCACCCCATCACATCTAAAGCAAGTACGGGAATATTAACCCGTTTACCATCGACTTCCCCTCTCGGGTGCGCCTTAGGTCCCGACTAACCCTCAGCTGATTAGCATAGCTGAGGAAACCTTAGTCTTTCGGTGGGCGGGTTTCTCACCCGCCTTATCGTTACTTATGCCTACATTTTCTTTTCTATTCGCTCCACAGTCCATCACCAGACTACTTCAACGCCAATAGAATGCTCCCCTACCACAATTTCTTGTCCATAGCTTCG